>JBDREB010000347.1:0-17711 GCA_043820325.1 Planctomycetota bacterium
TTCATCGAGATACATATGCACCTCCAAGCATGTAGTGTCTACTGTATAATAACTGATGAATGCTTGGCTGTCAAGAGAAATATTGAAATTATGTTAAATATATTAAATATTTTAGTGGCTACAAAAAAAGCTCAAAAACAACATCAACTCCTTATCTAATAATGAGTTATGAGAAATAGCGTCTGGAACATCCGTTATATAAAAGAATTCTGTTTTGTCAACCCCGTTTAGAGATATTATTTGCTCTCCGGAATACCTTGTATAATTCGGAATCCGTCATATCAAACCTGACGGGCTCTCTTTTACGGATGATAAGACCGGGATTTTAGGCAATTCCCGGCAATCAAATCCCGGCCAGGTCGCTGTCGGTCAATGTTCCCGTCTGGTCCTTGCGCTTCAGTTCAGACATCTTTTTCCGCCCGATGGGACCAACACGCCGGCCCTTGAGGGTCAGGAACCACTGGGTGCCGTCGTCTTCCTGGAGCTCAATGAGTTTTTTACCTACGGGCGGAGGAGCGGGAGGCGGGGTCGGGGCCTTCCCCTGCTTGATCATCTTTATTTCTTCGGCACGCTTGACCTCGGAGGGCATGATCAGGTCGGCATCGACACTGGATTCAACCCCGCTCAGGAAATCGGCGAACTCATCGGTCGCGGGAGCCGCCGGTTTGACTGGAGCCGGAACCACCTGTGCGGCAGGTTTGACCGGTTGGGTCTGAACAGCCGGTTTGACGGCGGGAATGGCTGCAACCGCCGGTTTTGTCGCCACGGGCGGGATGATCGGAGCGGCTGGTTGGGCAGGTGCAACGGGTGCCGCAGGCTTGACCGGGGTGACCGGTGCTGCCGGTTTGACGGAGGCGACAGCCGGTTTCTGAAGTACGATCGGCGCCACAGGTTGGACCGCCGGCGGGGCCGCCGGCTTTACAGGAGCGGCAGGTATCACGGGTTTGACTGCCGCAACAGGAGCGACCGGATTGACCGGCTCAAGTGCCGGTTCCGGGGCGAATTCCACCGGTTCCGCGGCCACAGCAGGTTTATCAGGCATTTCGATCACATCCAGGTCATCGTGGAATTCCACCGTCTCGGGAGCCGGTGCCGGCGCGGCCGGTTTGGCCGGAGCGACGGGCGCGGCCGGTTTCTGGGGTACGATCGGCACCACGGGTTTGGCCGCCGCAGCGGGTACGGCCGGCTTTAAGGGTGCAGGCGCCGGTTTGGCAGGCACCAGTGCGGCAGGTCTCACCGGCTCGGGCGCTTTCATGACCGGCGGCGCGGGTTTCACAGGCTCAGGTACGGGCGCGGGTTCAGGAATGATCGCCTCCACCTCGACCGCCTCAACCGGTGTGTCGGGCATATCGATAACATCCAGGTCATCGTGGAATTCTTCCACCGCCGCCGGTTTGACGGGCACAACGGGTGTCGCAGGCTTGACCGGCGCGACCGGCACAGGCGGTTTGGCCGCCACTGCGGAGGCGGCGGGCTTCAGGGGTGCCGGTGCAGGTTTGACCGGCGCAGGTGCGGCAGGTTTCACCGACTCGGGCGCTTTCACGATCAGCGCCGCGGGTTTCACGGGGACAGGTATGGGAGTGATCTCCTCCACCCCGGCCGCAACAACCGGCGAGTCGGGCATATCGATAACATCCAGGTCATCGTGGAATTCATCAACTTCTGCCGGTTTGGCGGGCACAACGGGTGCCGCAGGTTTTACCAAAGCGGCAGGAGCGGCGGGTTTGACCGCCGGCGGCGCCATCGGTTTCGCCAAAACTGCGGGCGCGACAGGTTGGGCCGGAACTGCCTTGGCAGGTATTTCTTCGATCTCCGTTTCTTCTGACGGAACTTCAACGATCTCCGTGGGTTCATCTTCAGGGGCCGCAGGCTCTGGCATGGACTCTGATACCGGTTCGGGAGCACCCAGGTCTATGACATCCATCAAAGGCGCATCCGGTTCCGCGGGCAGGAGGAGGTCGTCGAACGCCTCCTTCGGCGCGGGCGGCGGCGGCTTGGACGGTGCTTTGGCCGCGGGTTTGATCGGTGCGGGCGGGACCGGGGAACGGACCGCCGGCGCCGGTTTGGCCGCCGGTTTGGGTTCCGGAACATCGAGGTCGATCATATCGACGGGCTGGGCATCCGGTTCCGCGGGCAGGAGGAGGTCGTCGAACGCCTCCTTCGGCGCGGGCGGCAGCGGCTTGGGCGATGCTTTGGCCGCGGGCTTGATCGGGGCGGGAGGCGGCGGCGCCTTTTTGACCGGCGCGGACGGGGCCGGCGGTTTGACTTTCGGAATGTCCTCAGGTATATCAAGGTCGATAAGATCGGCGACCGGCGGCCTGACCGGCGCGGGCGCGGGTTTGGCCGGCGGCGCGGCCGGGGCTGATTTGGCGGGTTTCGGCGCGGCAACAGGCGGGGGCGGCGCGGGTTCCGGCGGCAGGTCGAGGGGAACATCGATCGCCTTGATCGCGGACATTTCGCTTGCCGTGGGCAGGACATTGGGTTCATCGGCGAGCTCGAGGGCATCCCCCGCGTCCGCATCGACCGGATCGTCCAGGCGGAGGGTGGGGACGATATCCTCCTCACCCGATACGGGGCCCCCGCCCAGGTCTATCAGGTCGACCGGTTGGGCGGCGGCCTGGTCATTGATGTCATCCGGCGTGGCCAAGACCTGACCGGCCGCCTCCACCGCCGCTTCGCCATCCATCGACTTGAGAGCGTTCGACTGCAGATTGACCAGACAAGCCTTGCAATAGTATTTGCCTTCGACCTTGCGGGCAGACCCGTCCCGCAGCTGGGCGGGCGGCACACTGCCGCTGCAGGATTCGCAGAACACCAGTTCCGGGGGCGCGGCGGGGAGGGATCCTTCGGCCAGGGCGATCTCGATCCTGGTCCCGCCCAGAACGATGACATCCCCTTCCTTGAGCTCATGATGGGAGATCTTCTCCTCATTGACAAATGTGCCGTTGGTGCTGCCGGCGTCAACGACGATAAGCTGGCCATCCTCAAGCAGGACCTTGCAATGGACCCGGGAAAGTTTGGTGTCGAGGATGCGCACATCGCAGGTCGAGCCCCGGCCGAAGGTCAGGGACTGGCCTTCGGCGAGACTGATGGTCTCCTCGCTTCCGTTATTCTTGATGAGCTTCAGACGGCCGATCATGGCGATCTTCTCCTTGTTCCTGACCGCTAAACAGGCTGTTCAATCGTTCGGCAAAGGCCCGGGCCGCGGTATCGGAGCGGCGGCTGAAACAGGTCGGGCACTGCAGGATGCCATCACCGCCGCACTTGCGGCAGGTAATAAACCGCAGGGTCTGCTTATCCTTGAGGAACATCGGGTCACCGGAGTCGTCGACCTTCTTGCCCAGGCCGCGGCAGTCATCGCATTCCACCCGGAAGGCCCCGCCGCAACTCCGGCAGGTGGTCATGACCAAGGTGAGCAGCTGGGGGATGGTAAGCCCGTATTGCAGACGGGCCTGACTGTCGAGGAACAGCAGGGTTCCATCATCCAGCGCGTTAAGCTTCATGACATGGGCCAGGGCCGGCACATATTCCCCGCTCCCGAACCGGCGCATGGCCCCATCAATGGTCCGCATGTTCTCGGCCAGGGCGCGTTCCCGGCGGGATTGCAGCAGGAGACCGGTAACGATCTGGTACGCGGCATCGTCAGCTCCGGCCGGACCGGCTAAAAGCCGGGCCAGGTCATCGCGGCCGACCAGACACAGGTGCAGACCGATGAACAGCCGCTCCTGTATGTTGAGCGGCGCCGCGGCGATCTGAATATACCCCCGGGAAAGGTTGAACACGGGAATCCCCAACTGGGTCTCGCCGCACAGGAGTTTGACCGTCCCGTCGCTGACCAGGAGCACGGTGCCCATGTGGACACGGGGATCGCGGCCGGTCTGGAACTGCACCACCTGGCCCGCCAGCCGGGCCAGTTCCCGGTCAAGGTGTTCCAATGCCCCGGCCAGCCCCGCCAGAAATGACATGAGAAAATCACGGGCCGGGGCGGATGTCCCTTCCGCGCCGCGCAGGTATTCATCCAGCCGTGCACGACCTCCGGCTGAATCCTTGCTATAATCGGCCGCGATCCCTTCCATCACCCCGCGCAGTTGGTCAAGGGCGGCCGTATCAGGCGCCGCCGGGAGGGGCGGAAGCGTCTCCACAAATAACGGACCGTCCGGTGTGGTAATTTCAACGGGCGGAGTTCCCGGTTCCACGGGGGCCGGCATCCCCGCCGGCGGCGCAGGGGACAGACTGCCACCCAGGATACTGCACCAGAACAGGAGCACGCCCAGTTCTTCGGGTCGGCCGGTACCGCCGCCGTCACGGATGACCCGGACGGCCGGGGATAGGTACCGGCAGGCGTCCGCATAGGCTTCGGGGGTATCGGACCGGGCGGCGTCCACCGCAAGGATCACCCCTTCCCGGAACAGGTCAGGCGCACCGGTCTGGGACCAAAGCCCCGGGACCAGGCATGCGGCCAGGAGGATGACTTTACGCATCAGCACCATCCAAAACAAACAACGCATAACTTCATGACTGTGATTGACAGTCCATGCCAAGGATATTGTATGTCCAGGCCTTTTCAATGCAAGCAAAACATCTCCATTTTTCCACAAATTAATGTTTGCAAAATATCCCGGTGGGACTACAATTGGCGGCCAAGAATCGACAGTCCCTCACATGGGAGGAAGATATGCACCGCCTGATCATGTTGCTGGCCTTGATCCTGGCTGCCTGGCCGCTGTGGGCCGGGACGGTGCAGATCACGCTTAATGACGGGAGCGTGATCGAAGGGACGATTGTCAAGGAGTACGAGACCCGTATCATCCTCCGCACGGTGGCCGGTGATCAGATCATCCCCCGTGACAGCATCAAGGCGATCAAAGAGGTCATCACGGTACGCGAACAATATGAAGCTCTGGTCAAGACCAAGGACCTCACCAAGGCGGCCGATCACCTGGCCCTGGCCGAATGGTGTCTCAAGAGCAACCTGAAGACCGAATATGTCAAACACCTGAACGAGGCGGTCAAATGCGACCCCCAATGCGCCGAAGCCCAAACGGCGCTCGGCCGCGTCCGCTACGAACGCAAGACGATCGGTGACGACGGCCAGATCCGGACCGAAGTGCTGTGGGTCAGCCCCAAGGAGATGGAACAGCTCAAAGTCCGGGAAAAGGAGGATGCTGAAAAGCTCCGGGTGGCCCAGGCCCAGGCGCAAATCCAAGCGGCCACCCGGAAGAAAGCCGCCGCCGGGGACGGGGCGACCACCGCCGACCCGGTCGCGGCCGATGCCCCCCTGGCCGATTGGGAACGCGATTTTTTCATGAAATACATCCCCGGCCTCAGCAATGAAGACGAACGCAAACGGTCGGTCGCCATCAAGACCCTGGTCACCCAGAAATTCAGCAGCAAGGTGCCGCCGCTCCTCCTGGAAGTGCTCAAGACCGGCAGCGACACGGCCCGCGGCGCGGCCCTCGAAACCCTGGCGCTGGGGAAGTTCGTCCAGACGATCCCCCAGATCGAAAAAAGCATGCGTGACGACCCGGTGGCCTCCGTACGGGCCAAGGCGGCCTGCGCCCTGGGCGACCTCGGCGAACCCATTGCGGCCAAAGCCCTGCTGCAGGCCCTCGACGACAAGGACCCCGAAGTTATCAGCGAGACGATCTACGCCCTGGAAAAGATCACCTTCAGCTCGTTCGATTATCTCGGCACGCCGGATGCCCGCAAGGCCAGGGAATACTTCCGCGCGGCGGTCACTCGCACCGCGGGCAAATCGCGCAGGGAGGTCCTGGTCCAGATCACCCAGACCGGGACCCCCCTCGAGCGGATGAAGGCGGTCCAGGCCCTGTATGGCATGGGGGAACGGTCGATCCTGACCGTCCTGATCGACCTCCTGGCCCAGCCCGACACCCAGATCCAGTTTGAAGCAAATGTCCTCCTCGGACAACTGACCGGCCAGGACATGGGGTTCGATGCCAACACCACGAGCCAGGAGATCAAGGACAAGGCCGTTCTCCGCTGGCGGGAATGGCTCGGTCACCAGTTGAACGACGGCAGCGCCGGTGCGGCGGCCGGCACCAATGACAAGCCGGCCCTGTCCACCCATGAACTGCTGGCCGCGCTGGACGGCCCCAAGAAAGACACGGCCAAGGCCCAGATCAAGGCCATGCCGCCGGTCTACGCGATCCCCCTGCTCATCAGCGGATTGGGCAATGGCAACTTTTACATCCGGGCGGCCGCTTTCTCCCTCCTGACCGAGATCAGCGGGCAATATGACAGCTTCGGTTATGACCCGAACGAGGAGAACGAAGTGGTCCGCCAGAACGCGCTCGCCAAATGGGACGCCTGGTTCACGGCCAACCGGGCCCAATTCGACAAGCCCGCACCCGCCCCATGACCATGCTCCCGCCCGGCCAGGCGGTCCGCATCCGGTACGCGGAAAGCGGTGATGCCCGTCCACTGGCCGGGATCGATGCCGATGCCGCCGATGACGCGGCCATTTTTCGCCGGCGGCTCGCGCATCTCGACCGGGCCATCCGCCGTTCCCGGTCGCCGTTCCGGCTCCTCCTGGTCTTGGAACATGAAGACAGCATCGCCGGTTTCGTCCGGGCCGTTGCCCGCCGCACCCTGTTCCCGCGCAATTGGTGGCTCGAAGGACTGGAGATCAAAGCCGCCCTGCGCCGCAACGGGTTCGGCCAGGTCCTCATCCGCGAGGCGCTCCATGACCTGTATTACCGGGGCTGCCGGCGGGTGTTCCTGGAGGTTGACCGGGACAACTTCGCCGCCCGGGCGTTTTACGAAAAACTCCATTTCATCCATGCCCGTGGACCCACCGCCCTGATGATCGGTTTCCTCCATTCCGAAAAGGAAGTCCTGTCGTTCGACCTAGCCGCGCACCATGCATGGATCAGCCCCCCCTCCCAGGCCTACCGCTATTCCGGCGTACGGTAAGCCGCCCCATGCCTGAGCACCTCCCGTCCGCCGCGCCCTCCGGACCCGGCCCGCGCGACCCGATCCCGCTCATAGAGGCGTTCAGCGATTTTGCGATCGAAGGCGAGATCGGCCGCGGCGGGATGGGCATCATTTACAAAGCGCGCGACAAACGGCGCAACACGCTGGTCGCCATCAAACTGCTGGTCGCCCGCCACAACACCTACGAAGAGGACCTGAAGCGGTTCCAGCGCGAAGCCAAGTTCACCATCCAGCTCGATCATCCCAACATCATCCGGACGCACAGTATCGGCGTGGTGCAGGGCAACTACTTCATCATCACCGATTTCCTGGAAGGGACCGACCTGCAGCGGCGCATGCTCGCCGCCCCCCTGACCACGATGGAAGTCTGCACCTTCACCCTGGCGATCGCCCAGGGACTCCAGTACGCCCACACCCGCGGGATCCTGCATCGCGACCTCAAGCCCGCCAATGTGATGATCACGACCGGCGGCGGGGTCAAGATCCTCGATTTCGGACTGGCCAAACAGGTCGATGCCGGCACCCGGCTCACCCTGACCGGCACGGTCCTCGGCACCCCGGCTTACATGTCCCCCGAACAGGCCGCGGGCGAAGAGGACCTGACCCCAGCATCCGATATCTGGGGTCTCGGCGTCGTCCTGTATGAAATGCTGGCGGGGCACACCCTCCACCAGGCCGACTCGCCGATCCAGATGCTCCGCAAAGTGATCGAAAAGGAGCCGCGCCCCATCCGGCGTTTCTGCCCGGACATCCCCCGCAACCTTGAGACCATCGTGGGTACCTGCCTGGAACGGGAGGCGCGCCACCGGTACCAGTCAGCGGAGGACCTGGTCCGGGACCTGCGCGCCTTCCTGGACAACCGGCCCATCGGGGCGCGCCCGCGACCCGCGATCGCACGGTGGTTCGACCGCGTCAAACGCCACCGGCGCGCCATTGCGATCGCGGGCATCATGGCCGTCAATTTCATCCTCGCGCTCGTGATCATCGAACTGCGGCACCTGGTGGCCCAGCGCCGGCTGGAGGCCCGGATCCAGACCGAAGAGGCGGCGGCCGCGTGGACCCGGGTCCTGGAGGACCGCTTCGAGGCGACCGCACCCGGGGCCTGGTATACCCGCTCACCTGGCTGGGCCAGGGAAAAACTGGCCATCACCGGGTCCACGCCGCTCGACCTGCCCCTGCGCGGGGACCATTTCACCCTCCTGCGCGCCGGCATCATGGTCACCGGCACCGGACTGACCTATTCGGCCGGATACGATCCCATGCTCAAAGCGGGCGTCCGGGTCGTACTGCGGGTCGAGCGCGAGGCCACCCCCGAGACCCTTCCGGCCATCGAGGTCTACCTGGATGAGGTCCTGGTGGCCCGTTCTACCCGGCTCCGCCTGCTGCCCGACCGGTATTATGAACTGCTGGTCAAAGTCGAGGAAAGCCGCGTCACGGTCATGATCGACGGCCTCACCGCCGTCTTCTTCAACGGCATCACACCCATGGAGACCACCACCGTTCCCTTCCGCCTGGTCCCCGACGGCCTGGCCGTGCACCTGTCATCCCTGACCCTGTTCCGGCGCAAACAGGCCCCCCGGTCCATCAGCGGCGACACATATTTCAGCGAGAAAATGTTCGCCAAAGCGCGCCAGTACTATACCAAGGTCGCCGAGGACCACCCCGGCCTGGACACGGCCCGGGAGGCCCGGTTCAAGACCGGCCTCTGCCATGAGATCGAGGGCGACCATGCGGCCGCAGCGGCGCTGTTCCGCACCTTCACCTCCGCCGACGGCATCTGGTACCCCCGGGCACTGTGTCATCTGTGGCTCTGCCTGATCCTTCAGGAAGACATGACCGGGGCCGACCTCATCCGCGCCCGGTTCTGCGAAAATTACACGCTCAACGATCTCCTGACCCAGGTCCCCTTCCAGACCCTGCAGTCCATTTTCACCCATTATCTCAAGGCCGCGGAAACCACGGCCGACCCCGCGCAGGCCGCCATCCTCCTGGCGCGGGCGGCCGACACGGCGGCCTACCTGGGTCTGGATGACGAGGCCTTCGATACCCGGACCCGGATCGCCGACCTCTACCTGGCCCGGGGTGAATATGAGCGCGCCAAGGCCGAACTCCGGCAGGCCCAGGCTGATCATCCCGGCCTGACCGCCAAGCGGGCCTGGAACCAGCTGCGCATCGCCGAAGCCTGCCGCCTGTCCGGCGACCTGGCCGGAACGGAACGCGAATACCACAAGGTCCTGCTGAGGTTCCCCGATGAGACCGCCCAACGCGCCTGGGCACTCCTGTGGCTGGCCGAACTGGCTCTCGCCACCGGGCAGGTCGAAAAAGCCCGGGACGGCCTCGCGGCCATGCCGCCCGGCCAGGTCCTGCCATTGCAGGGGGCGGCGATCCTGCTCGACAACGCGCCCCTGCCCGACCTGGCGGCGATCAATCCCTACTTCCGGAACGACCTGCTCTATTTCAAGGCCGTGGCCCTGGCCGGAGCGCACCAGGACGAAGAATCCCGGGAGATGCTCAGGCAGGCCCTGCTGGCCGGCCGCGCGAATGACTGGCCCAATGAGCTCATCCGCCGGCGTCTGGCCGGAGAAACGCCCGCCGCCACAGGCGGCTCACGCGCCATATTCTGATCACCACCCCACGGAACGGAGCCCCATGCCGATCGTCCCCGCCGCATCGATCGCCGCCCTGGCCGCCCTGGCCGGCCTGGCCGCCTGCGCCGCGGCCGGCCGCCATCTGGGGATCGTGACCGGACGGCACCTGGTCATCCTCGAACGCATCCTCACCTGGGGCGTCCTGCCAGTGCTGGCCTTCCAGGTCCTGATCGCAGGCGGCGCCGGGGAAGGTTCCGTCACCCTGCTGCTGCATATGAGCCTTATCGGAGCGGCCATGGGATGCCTGGCTTTCGCCACCGGATTGCTCTACCTGCCGGCCGTGCAGGAGATCCCGTCACGCCGCCGCGCCTTCCATTACCTGGTGACTGTACCGGGTTTCCCGGTCGCCCCGATCATGGTCATCGCCCTGGTCTTCGGCACCACCGGCCTGGTCCATCTGCTGGCGATGGCCCCGGGATTCATCTGCACCCGCCACCTGCTGGGCGGGCTGGCGCTCAAGGGACGCATCACCCCATACGATCTCGCCTCCCTGGCGGCCGATCCCCTGCTTTGGATGGTTGCGGCCGCCACCGCTTGGGCCGCGGCCGGATCCACGGTCCCGGCGGGGATGGAACGGGGGTTGCTCCATTGCGGCAGGATGGCACTGCCCCTGGGGGCCTTTATCCTGGGCGGCCATCTGGACTTCCGCACCCGCGCGGGCGGATGGCAGTGGCACCTCCTGCTGGTGACCATGCGCCAGATCTATTATCCCGCCTTGGTCCTGCTCCTGGCCGGGATCATGGTCCGTACCGGCCACGCGCTTCCCGCCGGGGCCTATGTCACCGGACTGATCGTGGCGGCCATGCCGGTCCCGAGCGCGGCCGTGCAGCGGCTGAAGGACATCGACCACGCCGCCGCCGTATCGGCTTACACGCTCTCCACGGCCGTCGCGCTTGTGGTCACCCCCCTGCTTATTATCCTCTTCGCCCTCTAAGTACACCGCCCCATAATAAAGGGGTCAAAAGAGGGCGCGCCGGTACCACCGTGGCATTCTTTTCCGCTGTAGGGGCACGGCATGTTGCTTTGAACCCCGAGCGCATACCGCGTCGAGGGGCCGTGCCCTCGCGTACGCCGGCTTGTGGACGGAGTCGATGAAGATCCAGCCCGGGACGACGCTTGTTTTGGGCACGGTTGGGCACGGCATGCCGTGCCCCTACCAAACAAGATCCGGCTTGAACCAACGTTCCGGAATCGGGTCATTATGACGATTGAGATCTGGCCCCTTAATTATGGGGCGGTATACTAAGAGCCTACATCCGCGGCCCGAGCGCCGTACGGGCGGCCACGCCGCCGCCGTACATCTGGTAGAGAAGCGGCTCGGTCCGGCCCCCGGCCAGGAACTTGGCATACCCGATGACCGGCACCCGCGCGATGTCGGCCCAATACTGGACCCGCCGCTTCAGCCGGCCGGGCATGCCCACCGCGTGGTTGCAGCCCCAGGTCTCGGCCACGACCTTGAGATCGTCATCGAATGTCCCGAACAGATGCGGCCAGGTCGGGTTGGAGGCCTGTTCCACCTGCCGGGCGCGCTTGTCGGACAGACGGACCGAGCGGCCCTCCGAAGCCTGCATGACCGGGACGCCATCGGGGCGGGTCAGGAGACGGTCGAAGGTCATGTCGGTCGCGGCCGCGCGGAACTCGTTGGAGAACCCGCCGCCGGGGAAATAGGAACCGACCACCGGGTGGAGCCGGATATGCCGATAGTTGTCGGCCGCCGCGCGTGTGCTGAGCGCCGCATAGAACGGGGGGTGGTTGCCCGAGTTGCAGAAGTCGACGAACCCCTCCTTGATATAGGCTTTGCGGAAGTCCATGAAGATGGCCGGCAGGCCGCCCGACAGACCCACATTCACGCGCTGGGTGAGCCCGGCGTTGAAATCGTTCTCCGTGGCGAAGGCCACCGGGACCTTTTTGCCCGTATGGTCGAAATTGTCGTTCAGGATCGCCTCGGGGATGTCGCCCGTGGGCAGATGGTCGGTCCACTGGCGCTGGCCCTGGAACCCGCCCACCGTGGCGCCGAGTTCGGTCATGATGTCGCGCATCACCAGGTACATCGCCAGCTGGTAGCGCAGGTTCGCCTCCGTGCCGGTCGTGCCGTTGTACCGGATCCGTTTGCCGCACATCGCGGTGAGCCAGGCGAAGCAGTTCTCCGCCTCGGCGCGGCTGTACCGGCGTTTTTCGATCCGTTTTTCGATCTCGATCATGTCGATGTTGATCGTGTTGATGCCGAAATACCGCCGGGCCATGATGCGGTGGATCATGCCGGTCTCCATGTTCATGGATGCCCCGCCGAAGGCCGCGTAGGGCGTCCCCCACATATCGGCGAAAGTCGTCGCCGCGGCGATCCAGTCGAGGATGTCGGCCGCCAAGGCCGGGGAAAAAGCGCCCGTGCGTTCATCCACATCGCCGATGACGCGGTGGGAAAGATAGCCCATCTGGGCCTCCATGCCCGTGACCGCGAAGTTGTAGACCACGCCCGGCCAGGTGGCCGAGTTGCCCGAGACCTGTAGGAGCGGGACCTGGCCCATGGAGAGGTTCTGCAGGAAGAGACCGTCGAGTTCGCCGGGATAGGCCCATACCTCGCTGTACCCCACGGCCACGCTCACGCCCTGGTCGCGGAAATACCGGCCCACACGCATGGCCGAGGCCGTATCGCGCAGGGGTTCGTCGGCCACGACTACGCGGGGCGGCCGGCCGTCGATGTGGCGGTGCTCGGTATCGATGAACCGGGCGATGGCGTTCAGCCGCGCCATGACCCGCTCTTTCTGCAGGTCCATGGCCGCTTTGCGGCCGTCGATGGGCGCGAAAACACCGATGACCGGGCCGCTGACTTCAGAAAGTTTGCGCAGGAGGGCCATGGTCGAACTCCTTGAAAGAAAGGTCGGAAGGTCTAAAAGTCGGAAAGTCGAAAAGCCTGAAAATCCGCGGAAGACAGCTTCATAGCCATACACCGGCCACGGCCGCACCGCAGGCGGTACAGACGCCCCGGCGCAGGCCGGAGAGCCGGGAGGTAAAACCCTCGCGCGCGACAACCACGGCCCCGCAGGCGGGACAGTTGGTGTCAGCGCCCGCGCCGCGCACATTACCGGCGTAGACATGGCGCAACCCGGCGGCGCGGCCCGCGGCCAGGGCCCGTTCGATCACGGCCACAGGCGTGGGTGGCGTATCGGTCATGCGAAAATCGGGGTGGAACCGCGACACATGCCACGGCAGGTCGGGGCTGACGGAGGCCAGGAACCCGGCGATGTCGGCCAGTTCGGCCGGGTCGTCGTTCAGGCCGGGCACGACCAGGGTCGTCACCTCCACCCAGACCTTGTGGGCCGCATAGAAGCGGATCGAATCGAGCACCGGTTCCAGCCGGCCGCCCATCACTTCGCGGTACGAGGCGTCGCGGAACGCCTTGAGGTCGATGTTGGCCGCGTCCAGGAAGGCCAGACTGTCGGCCGCCGTCTCCGGGGTCATGAAGCCGTTGGTCACGAACACATTGCGGAGGCCGCGGCCGCGCGCCGCCGTGCCGATGGCGCGGGCGTACTCGTAGAAAACGGTCGGTTCGGTATAGGTGTACGAAATGGACGGCGCCCCTTCGGCCGCCGCCAGGTCGACGACGGCTTCAGGCTGATAGGGCCGTCCCGCGCCCGCCGGTTCCGGCCGGGCCTGGGAGATCGTATGGTTCTGGCAGAACCGGCAGCGGAAATTGCATCCCTCCACGGCCAGGGAGAGCGTCCCCGTCCCGGGCAGGAAATGATAAAGCGGCTTTTTCTCGATCGGGTCGAGGCTGACGCTGCAGGGGTTGCCGTAGGCCAGGGTGAACAATACGCCATCACGGTTCTCGCGCACGCCGCAGATCCCCCGCCGGCCGGGCGCGATCCGGCAGCGGTGGGCGCAGAGACCGCAGGCGACCGTCCGGTCGGCTAGCGGTTCCCAGGCCGTGGCTTGAATTCCGGTGATGACAGGTCCTCCGCACACAGGGTCGGCGGTCATTATAGCGGCGGTGCGGGGCATGGCAAGGAAATTTCTCACGGCGCCGGCGGCGGGACCGGCGCGCTCCGTGCCCGAACGAGGCGGTGCGGGCGCGGTCCCGGCCGTAGATCCGGAACTGTTTGACCGTGGCATCGAGCGCCCGCCGCACCGCGGGTTCGGGCAGTTTGACCACCTGGGTCGCCTCGTCGACCACCGCGCCCCGGGCGGCCAGCCGTTTGCGCATGTCGGCGTGGGGGATCTTCACGCCCACGGTGTTCAGGATATCAAGAAAGGCGGTGTGGATCTTATTGATTTCCACCTTGGACAGGAATTCGATCCGCATAGTCGCCCTTTCAATGTCGGCTGAATTACAGTTCCCGGATGCCGAAGATGGAGGCAATCAGCGCCGTGCGCGCCCACATGCCGTTCTCCTCCTGGCGCCAATACGCGGCGCGGGGATCGTCATCGACCTCGGCCGGGATCTCCTCGCGCCGGGGGAGCGGGTGCAGGATGACGGCATCGGGCCGCATGTTCTTGAGGTACGCCGCGCGGAAATGGAACCGGGTGAGGTCGACTTTGCGCGACTCCCCGCCCGTGTCGTGTTCATCCTGCACGCGGGTCATGTAGACCGCGTCGGCGGTGCGCACCCCTTCGGCCAGGTCATCCACATCTTGGAACGAAACGCCGCGTTCTTTCAGAAAAACGCGGATATCGGGTTCCATCTGGAATTCAGGCACCGCGGCGAACGCGATCCGAACGCCCTTGAACCAGGCCAGGAGGTAGCAGAGGGACCGCACGGTGCGGCCCCGCTTGAGGTCGCCGGCCATGAGGATCGTTTTGCCGTCGATGCCCCCGCGCCCCTTGAATTCACGCATGAGGGTGTAGATGTCCAGGAGGGCCTGGGTGGGGTGCTCGGTCTTGCCCGAACCGGCGTTCACCACGGGCACCGGGTGGGCGCTGCGATCCAGGGCGGCGACGGCCCGGACGGAAGCGTCATCGGCACTGTGGCGCATCACCAGCAGGTCGGTATAGGTACCATAGGTCCGGATCGTGTCCTCGAACGATTCGCCCTTCTTTTCAGAGGTCACCGCCGGATCGCGGGTCTCGGCCACCGGCATGCCCAAGATGAAACAGGCGTTCTGAAAAGAAAAGAAGGTGCGCGAAGAAGGCTGGTTGAAATACAGAAGCGCCCGCTTGTGGGGCAGGAGGTCCCTGAGCTGCCGCCGGCCGGCATCGGTGGCCGCCCGCGCCCGGCAGGCATCGGCCATGGCGGCCAGCCGCTCTAGGTCGGCCCGTTCCAATTGCCGGGCCATGATGAAGTGCGGAATCCCCTTGGGGCGACGCAGGTAGGCCAGGCGAGCATCGGGATCGGCCTTGAGAAGATCGGCGGGATGCATGTGGGTTCCTTGCCAGCAGGTTCCGGACGGGTTTGAAGATTTTAACGGAGGGGTGGTGAATATCAAGGCAAAACTTGAATTTTTGTTTGACATTGGACGGCACTGTCATTACAATAGGTAAGATGGGTATTGACATGGACATGACTCAACCAACCACTACATGTAGGTTACAACCATAATGGCGATTAACATCCGTATAACCGGCTTTATGGGCGAAATGGCCAGTTCTTGCCATGTGTCTCATGCAACTATTACTTGTGTATGGTTGAGTCATGTCAATAGCCATCACAGGTAATTACTTTGGACAAAGGAATCCGCATGCCGGCCTTTTTTCGTAACATTGAGACTTTATGGAAGAAACCGTTCGATCCGCAGCTCGCGCGCTACCGGTTCGGGCTCCTGTGTGTGGGTATGCTGATCGACATCATCATGCTCCTGGCCCCCATACTCGGGGAAGCCGTATACATCACCTTCTACATCCCCGCCCTCCTGATCCTGGCGGTATGCTACATAACCGGCAACATCCTGGGGTGGCACATGCACGAAGCCCGGGCGCGCATCGGGGAGCACAGCCGCAAGAACGCCTTCATCGAGCGCCTGCTCTCCACTTCGCCCGTGGGCGCCCTCATGACCGACCGGGATGGCCTCGTCACCTACACCAACAGCGAAGCCCACAAAATATTCTCCCCGGAAGGCGACGCGCCGGTGATCGGCCGGGCCCTGCCCGACCTGGACCTCGTCGCCAATACGGCCCTGCATGAGACCATCGCCAAGCTCCAGAATTCTTTTGCCGGCGTTTTCCAGAACGAGATCGCCTTCAAGAAAGCGCCCGCCAGCCCCATCGAATGGTTCCACTGCACCTTCTCCCCCGTGGTCCTGGACGGTGAAAGGATCGGCATCATCGGCTGGATCCATGATCGCACTTCCCAGAAACGCAAGCAGGAGGATGTGATCAACAGCATCATCCTGGCGCTGACCAAGGCCATTGACGCCAAAGACAAGGGCACCCACGAGCACAGCCTCCGGGTGCGCAAGATCGCCATGACACTGGCCCGTTTCGCGCACCTGCCGCCCGAGAAA
The DNA here is from genome assembly GCA_043820325.1 of Planctomycetota bacterium. Classification (GTDB taxonomy): domain Bacteria; phylum Planctomycetota; class JBDREB01; order JBDREB01; family JBDREB01; genus JBDREB01. The sequence goes on from JBDREB010000347.1 coordinate 16,037, forward strand.
TATCCTAATCTTGAATACAGCGCCCTGCTCCACGATGTGGGCAAGGTCCTGCTGGCCGACGATATCATCCGCGGCAAGACCACCCTGACCGCCGACCAGAAGGAGATCATCTTCCGGCTGCCGGAATATTCCGCCTCGTTCCTGGACGGCATTGAGGACCTGGCCGAGGTCAAGGATATCGTGTATTACCAGAAGGAATGGTTCGTCCCGCCCAAGGATGAAAAAAGCTCGTTCCGACCCTTCCCGGGTATCAAGACCGGCGACGGCATCCCCATCGAGGCCCGCATCATCGCCGTGGCCGACGCCTTTGAAGGCATGACCACCGAGAAGGGCTATCGCAAGGCCATGCCCAAGGAGATCGCCGTGATCGAGTTCAAACGCAGTTCGGGCATCAAACCGACGGAGGATGAGATCAACCGGCTGCTGTCGTTCTACAAGCAGACCCGCAATACCAACATGATGCTGGATGAACTCCTTTCCCATTCCCGCATCGAGCGCCAGTTCGACTACAAGATCGTCCGCGCCCTCGAAAGCGCCATTCTGGCCAACGAGATCTGACCGGCAGGCGATTCCAAGCCCCGGCTTCAAACCCAGACGAGCCATGGGATCGATCGGTAAGTGCCCGTAAATTGAATAATATGCTTATCCCTTTGACACCAGTTCCGTCAATGCACAATATCCGATGGGTTTTCTTGCACCCGCCAGGCCCAACAGGGTTTGGAATGCTGCCATCGGTGTATTACGCCGATTGAATCGGAACACATATTCGTCGAGATAATGTGCCAAGTACTTCGGGTCGACGCCATGGTGCGTCCCCAAGAGCCATGTCTTCAAGTTGCCAAAGGCTCGGTGAATGTGACGCGCCTTTTGGCCGGGAGCCGCTTCATGTTGATAGGCAGCCAAAGCGCTTTGAGAATACCCACGCCAGCCGTCCATCCCAATCGTCGTCCCAGTCGCCACATTGGCGCGGAGAAACCGGCCGATGTTTTCTTCATCGGCTCGCGCCACAGGATATAGGCGAAGCCGTCCGGCTTTTTCCCTCCAGCCGCCATCCTTGTCTTGCCAGCGAAGCACTTCGACTGCACCCAAAACCAGGGTCTTGCTCTCTGCTGCTGTCACCCCACGCCCTGTCAGCCCTTTCACCGGTCCACCGATAATCGTCTCATCAGCCTCCACCACGCCCTGTAATTGACTCCGGGTTTCATTGACCATGGCCCGGCGCAAGCGATGGAGCATGTACCACGCCGTCTTGTCGTCTTGTAACTGCAACCCAACTGGCGCTGTAGTTGTTTGGCGCTTAAGCCAATGATATCACATCCATCGCTGGTGTCAAGGGGATAAGCATATGACAGCGTATGAATAAGCCGGCTGCAAATTATCCATATAATCCGTCATCCCCCGGCGAGCCTGTCCTCCGGCTTGACCGGGGGAACCGGGGGATCCAGTCTTTCCATACCGTAAAAGTGGTACAGGATTGGGAGCTTTCCTTGAAGTCCGCCACCTGGCCCTTGCCGTGACTGAAACAGGCCCCAACCTTGACGGACTCGCAAAAAGGATCTTTGTCATGCTCCACAGGTCCCGGGACGGTCCTGCCGGTGGTAACCATGCTTCCTCGCAAGTCCTTGTAGCTGCGGGCTTGACCCCGCCTCCGGATGGGCGACCGCAAGGGTCGCAG
>JBDREB010000348.1:0-5510 GCA_043820325.1 Planctomycetota bacterium
TGCCGAAAACTCGATTCAAAGGCATTGAAACTGTACAGAGAATACTCGGCCAATCACAAGAAACTCAAACGGATCATCCAAAAGATGGAACAGACCAGTGATGAACTGATCAAGTGCCAGTTGAAACTGGCCCGGCTTGACTCCTGTTGAAAGTCGCCCACTGACCAATCAGTCCTGTACCGGCAATGCGTTCGGCCAAGCAAGCGTCGCGTTGTGCCGAAGACCGTGGATGAAGCTTTTGCAAAGAAACGCAACACCCTCTATATGGAAGGTGTCGCTTTGTCTCGCTTAAGTGAACGGCATTGCGGCATGCCGTGCCCCTACGGGAACAATACCGGGCGCTGCAAGCAGCGCCCCTGCGAAGAATGGACAATTATCACCAGTCTGTTCCATCCGGAAGCGTGGCCACATTTTTGGGAACGGGACAACAAACATCATTCATCGTGCCTTGCTATGAGATTTGATGAACCGGATCAATTCCTTGAACGACACGGCCCCTCCCGTGCATGTGGGCGAATACAGGCACTTGGCGGCCATGCCGTGCGCCAGGCGGATGGCCTCTTCGAGCGGCCGGCCTTCGTGCAGGGCGTAGAGGATGCCGCTGGCGAAGGCGTCGCCCGCGCCGGCCGTGCCCTTGATGTCCTTCTCCGGCACGCGGAGAGAGGGCACCCAGAACGGCGTGCCGCCCGCTTCCAGTCCACAGGCGCCCTCGGGCATGTGGATCACCACGCAGGCCGTACCGTCGCCCAGGCGCATGAGCTTTTCGGCGGCGGCGAAAATGTTGTCGCGTTTCACCTCGTCCCCCGCGTCGCGCGCAGGGATACCCGTGGTCTCGGCCGCCTCGATCTCGTTCAAGACCAGGTAATCGGTATGGCGCAGGGCGGCCGTGACTTTGGTGCGGAAATCGCCGGAAAGATCGGTGACCACATCGACCGCCGTCTTCACGCCCCGGCGGCGGAATTCGGCCAGCACGCCCGCCATCCGGGTGCCGTACTTCTTATCGGGCGCGTCCAGCCGGTCCAGAAGCAGGATGTACCCGATATGAACGATCCGGAAACCGGACAGGGCGTCGAAATCAATGTCCCCACGGTCCCACTCGGCGTTCGCGCCCCGAAAATGGAAGAAAGTGCGCGCCCCGCCGGTCTGCTCGGTGAAGACATCCGTGTACGCGGTGGCGGTGCGGCTGGTCCGGACATGGGTTGTGCCGATCCGCAGTTTGCGCATGGCATCCATGATCAGCCGGCCGTCCGCGTCGTCCCCCAGGCGCCCCATTACAGCCACGGGCAGTTTGGGGTCAAGGACCTTGAGGTTGATGCTATTGTTCAAGGCCGCGCCGCCCGTGCCCCGGGTCTGTTCCAGGATGTTCACGAGCGTTCCCCGCCGCGGAAAGGCGTTCACGATCTTCACGCGGTCCACGACAAGATTCCCGCCGCACAAAATACCACGCCGAACGCCGGTCTTCGATGTCATACGCGCCATGTTCTTTTCCCGCTGCTATTAGTGGTGAGCATGTCGGAAAGTCGGAAGGGTCGGAAAGTCGGAAAGCCGGACGGAAACACTAAACGGGCACGAACCCGATCAGCGTTCATCCGCGTGGATCCGCGGTTAATTGTCTTCATCTGTTCCATACCATTATCTGTGTCCATCTGTGTGATCTGTGGCCTCCGCTCCTGGTCATGTCCACAACCATACACTATCTGTGTGAATCTGTGGTTACGGCTTTCTTCTCCGAACAATAACCCGTGAAATCTGTGGTTTCTGTTCTTCGCCTGTTCAGATCCCATCCACGACCACATCCTGTTTACCCCTGACCACCTGGCCGATCACGGGCGCCTTTTCGCCCGCCTTCGCCAGGAGCTTCTGCACTTTGCCTGCCTGAAAGGCTTCGACCACCACGACCATACCCACGCCCATATTGAAGGTGCGGTGCATCTCGCGCAGGTCCACATTGCCCTCCTTCTGGATGTAGGTGAAGACCGGCGGGACGGGCCAGGTGCCCGCATCGATGCGCACGGCCGTACCCTTGGGCAGGACACGCGGGATGTTGTCGTAGAACCCGCCGCCCGTGATGTGGGCCAACCCCTTGATAAGCCCCCTCTGGATGAGCGGGTAGAGGCACGGGTAATAACTCCGGTGGGGTGCCAGAAGGGCCTTGCCCACCGTGGTGCCGAGGGCGGGGACATGGGTATTGACCTTGAGCTTCTTGATGTCGAAAAACAGCTTGCGCGCCAGCGAATACCCGTTCGTGTGCAGGCCGGTGGAGGCCAGGCCGAGCACCGTGTCGCCGGGCTTGATCCCCGCGCCGGTGAGCACCTTTTTGCGATCAGCGATGCCCACGATGAACCCCACCAGGTCGATGTCGTCGTCGCCGTAAATGCCGGGCATCTCGGCCGTCTCGCCGCCCACCAGGGACATGCCGTTGGCGCGGCAGGCCCGGGCCAGGCCGGCCACGACCGCTTCGAGCATGCCGGGCTTGACGCGGCCGGCGCCCACATAATCGAGGAAATAGAGCGGCCGCGCGCCCTGGACGAGGATGTCGTTGACGCAGTGGTTCACGATGTCCTCGCCCACGGTGTCATATTTCTTCATCATGCGGGCGACCATGAGCTTGGTGCCCACACCGTCGGCGCTGGAGATGAGGACCGGGTCCTGGATGCCCTTGAGATCGGGCCGGAAGAGGGAGCCGAACCCGCCCACATTCTCGATCACCTGGCGGTTGAAAGTGGACCGCACGGCCCGCGTGATGTTCGATATGCCCTTCATCTTGGCATCGATGTCAACGCCCGCGTCACGGTAGGTCAGTTTTTTTGTCTTGCTCATTCTGCAACCTCGTTTTAAGGGTTTTCCAGTAATCCAGCCGCTTGCGGATCTCTTTTTCGAACCCGAACTGCCCGGGTTCGTAGAATACGCTGCCCCGGAGCTTGTCGGGCAGGAACTCCTGCGCCGACAGGTGCCCGGCTGTGTCATGCTCATAGACATACCCCTTCCCGTACCCGGCCTTTTCCATGAGGTCGGTGGGCGCGTTGCGAATGTGCAGGGGCACGGCCGCGTCCGGGTGGTCGTGGACGGCCTTGGCCGCCCCCTTGTAGGCGACATAGGCCGAGTTGCTCTTGGGTGCGGTGGCCAGATAGATCACCCCCTGCGACAGGGCGGTGTTCGCCTCGGGCATTCCCAAAAAATGGACGGCCTCCTTCACGGCGTTAGCCATCACCAGCGCCTCCGGGTCGGCCACGCCGATGTCCTCGGAGGCGAACCGCACCATCCGCCGGGCGACATAGAGCGGGTCCTGGCCGGACTCGAGCATGCGCGCCAGCCAGAAGAGCGCGGCCTGGACATCCGATCCGCGCAGGGACTTGTGGAAGGCGGAGATGGTGTTGTAGTAGTGCTCGCCCTTGTTGTCGAAATAGATATTCTCGCGTTTGACGGCCTCGCGCATGGCGGCCAGGGTGATCCGACCGGTCTTCCCGGCCCGTTCGGTCGCGATCTCCAGCCGATTCAGGCAGGTTCGCGCGTCCCCGCCCGAGGTGGCGGCCAGAAAGGCGCGGGCGTCATCGTCGATGGTGCATTTGCGCCCCCCCAGCCCGTGTTCGGTGTCGGCCAGGGCCCGTTCGGCGATGCGGCCGAGGTCTTCTTCGGTCAGTTCCTTGAGAATGTAGACCTGGCAGCGCGACAGGAGCGGCGCGTTCAGTTCGAAAGACGGGTTCTCCGTGGTGGCGCCGATCAGGATCACGGTGCCGCTCTCGATATAGGGCAGAAAAGCGTCCTGCTGGGCCTTGTTGAACCGGTGGATCTCGTCCATGAAAAGGATCACATTGCGTCCCGTGGAGGCCAGTTCCGTTTCGGCCTGGGCCATCACCTTCTTGATCTCCGCGATCCCGGAGGTCACGGCGCTGAACTGCAGGAAGGGCCTAACCGTCTTTTCGGCGATGATGCGTGCCAGGGTGGTCTTGCCCGACCCCGGTGGCCCCCACAGGATCATGGAAGTGATGGTATTGCGGTCGACCATGTCACGGAGCACCCGGCCCTCGGCCACCAGGTCGGCCTGGCCCTCGAACCCGGCAAAATCATGGGGCCGCATCCGCTCGGCGAGCGGCACCACGCCCTGATCCTGCTTGAAAAGGGTCATGTCCGTTCCGGACGCATTCCCATGCGAATCCCGTTCAAGCCTGCTTGGCCTGCTGCCGGGCGCGGATATAGGCGATGTAGTTCATGCAGAACTCGTCGCGGCCCAAAAGCGCGTCGGCGGCCACGAGGGTGCTCATCATGTCGGCGTCGCACGGGTCGATGATCGCGCCGTCGAACCCCGCCTGCATGGCCAGGGTCAGGAAGACCCGGTTGATGAGGCGCCGCTCGGGCAGGCCGTGGGAAACATTGGACAATCCCATGCACAGGTGCGCGGCGGGATATTTGGCCTTGATCGCCCGGCCGGTGTCGAGGGTGAGAGTGGGGTTCCTGGGGTCCGTGCCGAGGGGCATGACCAGCGGGTCGAAATAGAGCCGGTCGTCGGCGATGCCCATTGACTTGGCCATGTCACGAATGCGGACCGCGGCGGCCAGGCGCGCCTCGGGTTCGACCTTGATGCCCTCGTCGCCCATGGCCAGGGCCACGACATTGGTGTTGTACTTCTTGACGAGCTTCAGGGTGACCTCGATCCGGTTCGATTCGGCCGTGACCGAGTTGATGAAGTGGGTCACGCCCTTCGGGCAGGCCTCCAGGCCGGCCTGGAGGACCTCGTTGTTGGCCGAGTCGATGGAGAGGGCGATGTCGGCGCCGCCCACCTCAATGGCCTGAGCCACGGCCCACTGCATGGAGGCGATCTCATCCTTCGTGTCGCCCTTGCCGGTGCCGACATTGATGTCGATGAATGTGCCGCCGGCCTTCTTCTGGTCGGCGACGAGCTTTTTGATGTGCGCCGCGTCACGGCCCAGGACCGCCTCACGGACCTTCTTGCGGGTGGCGTTCACGAGTTCGGCGATGATGATCATTGCGATTCCCTTTCAAATGTTCGAATCAAGCCACTGATCGTTATGGTTCTGGTTAAAGACCATGACAAGATTAAAACCGCCACAGATTTCACAGATTACACAGATAACAGTTCAGACAGAGAGTGAGAACATAATGCGTCATGCATGATCCCCATCAGGCTTTGCGACCATTGCGACTTTCCGACTTTGCGACTCCCGACCGGAGGAAGGGTTGCCACAGATCTCACAGATTTCACAGATGGTTAGAACATGACAAATAAAAGAACAATACCGGCCATAAATGCCGGGAAATCCGACCTCAACATTATAACACCATTCTTTTGTATTCCAACTTTTGTTTTCCAAAGTTCATGAGCAGGCCGACTTCCAGGCCGGTGCCTTTAAGGTAATTGCAGATTTCCTGATCCGGGCGGAAAATGGGTTGGCGCATTTTCATGTCAGGCAAGAGTGTAAATCATCCGCATTCCGGTCTCGGGATGGTGGAAAGATAATTCGTTCAGTTCGAGTAGCAAGGCGCCAATTGCC
>JBDREB010000349.1:0-3645 GCA_043820325.1 Planctomycetota bacterium
GATCATAGGAGATCTGGATTGCCCGATCAAGTCGGGCAATGACAGCGCAAGAATAAGCCTGATGCAAATTATCCATCTTCATCCGTCATCCCACGGCTTGACCGGGGGAACCAGTCCTTTCATTCCGCTAAAGTGTAACCAGGTTTCAGGTTAAGGATCCTGAGCTTGAACCTGCATCCTGCAACTTGCGACCTGTGACTCTTGATCTTCAACCGTGTGGTATAATGAAAGTCGGACGGTCCTTGTGAAGGACCCCAAGAAACCGATAGCAAAGGAGAGCCGACATGCGCCTGATGACTATGGATGTCCATCATGACACCACGACCATTGCTGCATTCCAAGGACACGCACGGGACTTGCACAAGCTCGACGAGGGCAAGGTCCCGACCACCATCGGTGATCTCAAGACCTACATCACCGGATTCCCCGGCAAATTCACGCTCGTCATGGAGGAGGGCCCACTGGCCGCCTGGCTCAAGCGTGGTCTGGCTCCAATCGCCGCCGAGGTCATTGTCGCCGACCCCCGTCGTAATGCCCTCATCCATTCCGCCGAGGGAAAGGACGATCACATTGATGTCAACAGTCTCCAGACCCTCTATGTCAACAAATCCCTCAAGGAGGTCCACCACACACTGGACCTCAAGCGGCAGCAATTCAAGGACCTGGTCCTGCATTACCATGATGTCAGCCGCCAGGTGGCCGCCATCAAAAACAAGATCATCGCCTTTTACCATCATGTCGGAGTCCGGCCCCGCGGCGGCGCCGCCTACGATCCCGACCGCAGGGCCCAAGCGGCCGCCGATGTCAGGCCGCATACGGATGGGGCCATCCTGGACGATCTGTTTGCCATCCTCGATCAGGCGGTCAAGGTCAAACAACGCATCAAAGCCAATCTGGAGCGCCGCAGCAGGGCTTTTAGCGTGATCGCACGCCTGGAGCTGGTCCCCGGTGTCGGCCTGATCACTGCCGTCACTTTCTTTGCCATTATCGACACCCCGGACCGCTTTAAACGCAAAAGCCGTCTCTTCAAGTATTGCGGCCTCGCCGTCGGCAACCGCTCCAGTAACGAAAAATGGCTCTCCAGGCCGGGGCTCCTGCCCTCCGGCAACCGTCTCCTCAAATATGTCCTGATCTCGGCCGCCCATAATTGCTGCGTCCAAGGTGCCGATAATCCCATGCGCCAGTACTTTCAGGCGCTGGTCGCTCGTGGTGTTTCGGAGGCCGCCGCCACCAATGCCACGGCCCGCAAAATCGCTTGTACGCTCTGGGGCATGTGGAAAAACGGGAGCGATTATCGATCCGAGCTGTAAACCCAAGACCCTCTGATCCCGGATGCCTCGGATCGGTCGCGTGGCTGGATTTGCCTCCGTCGGGCCAGCACTCGCCGTGCACGGCTCTGACAGCCGCCTGTCACGGATGCTTTCCATCATGACCGCTTTCCGGGTCGGGCCGCCTTCTGGACCTCGTACCGCTCGCTTGTGTGTCTGGAGCGGGGCAGTCTCCAACAGATGCATGGTCGCAATCCCTGCCGTGTGGTTGGACGCCCCGCTCTTCATATCCAGACTCATACCGTAGATGACCGCTGCCTCGTGCCCCCGCGGGCCGGCATGTCAATTCCAGATAGATGCATGGTAGGAACCTTTACCTGCCGATTCACCGGTATGATCCGCTCCGCGGTTGCGTATCTGTGGTTACGGCTCTTATCTTATCCGAATAATAATCTGTGCGATCTGTGAAAACTGTGGCCTCTTATCCCGTTTCTTCTCCGCCACCATCACCTCGTATCCGTGGCCGGCTTTGCCCGGAAAATCCTTGACCGCGGCCGAATGGCCGGTATAATCACCCCCTGAACCTACAATGGAGACCCGCATGACCGTCAACGCCTACCTGCCCGAACCGGTGATCGTCGACAAGATCACGGTGGAGACCGAGGATAAGCTGATCAAGACCTTCCGCCTCAAGTTCAAGGCGCCGGAAGGCCGCGGCCGGTTCGATTTCAAGTGCGGCCAGTTCGGCGAGGTCTCGGTCCTCGGCAAGGGCGAATCACCCTTCGGCGTGGCATCCTCGCCTCTGGACCGGGAGTTCGTCGAGTTCACCGTCATGAAAGTGGGGGCGGTCACCACCCACCTGCATCTGATGGAAGAAGGGGAGGAACTCGGCCTGCGCGGCCCACTGGGCAACTGGTACCCGCTGGATACGCTCAAAGGCCGCAACCTGGTGATCATCGGCGGCGGGTTCGCCTTCACCACCCTGCGGTCGACCATCAAGTACATCCTTGACCCCGCCCTTCGCGGCGATTTCGGCACGCTCGATGTCATCTACGGTGCGCGCACGCCCGGCATGCTCCTCTACAAGGAGGAACTCAAGGCGTGGCAGGCCCGCAAAGACATCCGCATGCATGTGACCGTGGATAAGGCGGTCCCGGGCTGGGACGGGCTGGTGGGGTTCGTGCCCGCGATCACCGAGAAGGTGGCGCCTTCGGCGAACAACGCCTCGGCGATCGTTTGTGGCCCGCCGGTCATGATCAAGTTCACCCTGCCCGTGCTGGCGAAACTGGGGTTCGCGCCGGAGAATATCATCACTTCGCTCGAGATGCGCATGAAATGCGGCATCGGCAAGTGCGGCCGGTGCAACATCGGCCGCAAATATGTATGCAAGGACGGCCCCGTCTTCACTCTGGCGGAGTTAAAAAAACTGCCGGATGAGTACTGAAATCCCGTCCGGCGTTGATGCCGGCACCGGCCAGACCCCGCCCGATCCCGCCGAAAAGATCATGACCGACATCAGCTTCGCCGGTTTCCAGATGTGGGCCATCGGCGGAGTGATCCTGACCAGCATCATCATGGCCATCATCAGCGGTGGCCGGGGCCCCTACCTGTACTTCGTGACGGTCCTCTTTGTGGGCGCCGGGTGCGTGGGCGGATGCCTTATCGCCAACCGGTACGGCAAAAGGTACGGCATCCCGGTTCTGGTCGTCCCGGTCCTGCTTCTGGCCGGCGGGCTGTGGTTCATGCCGCCTGAACTGCCCTTTGAATACCAGGCCATGCTGAGCATCCGGGCGGTACTTGAGAACGCGCCGCCCGACCCGGGGCGGACCATCTGGGACCTTTCCCAAAACGGCCTGGCCGGCCGCAAGGTCCCCACCGATCTGGGGCAGGCCGATTATTACCACGCGCCCGATGCGGTCCGGCGGAGCCTGAACGGGTACTGGTTCGCGTTCGTCCAGACCGACCAGGATGGCGTGCCCTTCACCAATACGGCGGCAGACTCCGCCCTATGCGCCTTTCCCGAGACCTATGGGGTTTCTGGGACCCATGTCTATCTTATGGACGCCCGGGGCGGTTTTTTCCGCATCGATATGAAGGCGGCCAAGTACATCAAGTCTTTTCCCGGACCCGACCCGCTGGAAAAGGGCTGGCAGCAGTTCCAGGTCCGCGGCGGCAAGTGACCTTTCCGGCAAGGAGCATGACAGGGGTCTGTTCGCGCGCACCTGCCCGCCCTTTGACCTTAGTGCCCGTAAATAAATAACCTATCCATTTCGCGTGCGGTGCAGAGTGATGGTTTGACAAACAGGTCAGGCACTGCCGCATCATTAAAGAGGTATAGCTGCCATGGTTGGCCCCCGCCACCAAACCCCGCACGCCC
>JBDREB010000350.1:0-7823 GCA_043820325.1 Planctomycetota bacterium
GGCAAAAGCATCTGGTGCATGACCAATCATCCTGAAGTCAGACCCCAGGAAGGATAGCCGCCGCAGCCCATTTGTCACGCGGAAAATGCGCCAAACCCGTTCCGGAAAACCATCAGTCCATCCCACAGGGATCAGGAAATCTGATCTTCCGGCCACTGCGACTGTGGGACTGGGCGACTTTGCGACCCTTTTTCCTTTGCTTTCCACCACCCCCGCGTACAATAAGCCCGTTGTAACCGAAGCCGGGCCCCCTAGCCATGAGGCCCCGGTTTTCGGTGGTATTGTTTTTACAGGGGCAAGTACACATGGTACCGCAAGCACCGGCACCGGCCGCCCCCGCCCTCGGGGAAGTTGTCGCCGCCCTGCGCCGGGACCTGGACCCGGCCGCGGTCATGCGCGTCCTGGATAAACACCGCGAGGCCTGCCTCACGCGGCTGGGCGGGAGCGCGCCGGCCTGCGCGCTGGCGATCCTGCTCGGGCATAATACGGCCGCAGGGGAACCGGGCACGGTCATCGTCACCTCAACGCTGAACGCGGCCGAGGACCTGATCGATGACATCGAGGCCTTCGGCTGCACGGGCGTACGGCTCTTCCGGCCTTGGGACACGGACAGTGACGGCCGTTATACGGCCGGCCGGGGCGTGGCGGCCGGCAACCTGCCCCTCCTCAAGGCCCTGGCGGCCGGGGCCTTCGCGCCCGTCATCATACCCGTGAGCGCCCTCCTGCAGACCATGCCGCCCCTGGCGGCCGTGGGCCGGCATGAATTCACCGTCAGCCGCGGCCAGGAACTGGCGCCCGCCGCGCTGGTGAAGGAGTTGGCCGCCCACCGGTTCGAACGCGCCGACATCGTGGAGGACCGGGGCCAGTTCGCCGTGCGCGGCGGCATCGTGGATGTCTACCCGCTCGAGGCCGAGCGCCCCTTCCGCATCGAATTCTTCGGCGACACGGTCGACTCGATCCGCACCTTCGGGGTCACGACCCAGGCCAGCACCGGCACGATCGAGGCCTGCGAGATCAGCCGCATCTCGGGCGGCGAGCTCGAAGCGGGGCTGAACGGACCCTCCGGCGCCGACATGTCGGCCTACCTTGCCAAGGCCGGCCTGGTCATAATGGTGGAGACGCCCCGGATCCGCATGTCTTCCCGCGAGTACACCGAGGCCTGCGCCCCGACGGACACCCGGTGCGTAACGCTCGACACGGTCCTCAATGCCCTTGCCGGCGCCCGCCGCCTGCATGTCACCGACCTGCCCGCGGGCGACATGACCGACATCGCCCTGCCCATCGCCCTGCCGGCCGCCGACCTCTTTTCACCCCAGGGCCAGCCCCTGACCAAGCTCGTGGAACTGGCCGCCGCCGGCCGGGTGCTGGTCTGCTGTCAGAACGCGGCCGAACACCGGCGCCTGACGCGTTTGGTGGAGAAGGAGCCGGGCGCGGAAGCGGCCAACCTGGCCCTGCTCCACGCCCGGCTTTCGGCCGGGTTCCACATGCCCTCCCGCGGCCTGACCGTGGTGACCACGCGGGAAATATTCAACCGGTACCGGTCGCGCCGCCGCATCCGGCACGAGGTCAACGCGGCCGAATACCAGCCCGTGGCCGGGTTCTACGCCCTGACCCCGGGGGATTATATCGTCCACCTCTACCACGGCATCGGCAAGTTCACGGGCATGAAGACCCTCGCGCCCACGGGCATGCAGGAGGAATTCTTCACCATCGAGTACGCCGACGGCGTCCTGGTCTATGTGCCCGTGCGCAACATGAACCTGCTGCAGAAGTACATCGGCGGCCGCCGCGAGCGGCCCGAACTCGACCGCGTGGGCGGCCACCGGTGGGAGGAGCGCAAACAGCGCGCACGCCACGCGGTGGCCGGCATCGCCGCTGACCTTTTGGCCAACCAGGCCGCCCGGCTGGGCGGGAGCGGCATCGCCTTTCCGGCCGACGGCGACTGGCAGCACGAGTTCGAGGCTTCCTTCATCTACGAGGATACCCCCGACCAGGTGGAGGCGCTCGCGGCCATCAAGAAGGACATGGAAAGCGCCCGGCCCATGGACCGGCTGTTATGCGGCGATGTGGGTTTCGGCAAGACCGAGCTTGCGGTCAGGGCCGCGTTCAAGGCGGCCATGGCGGGTAAACAGACGGCCATACTGGTGCCGACCACCATCCTGGCCCAGCAGCATTACAACACTTTCCGCGAGCGGATGGCCGACTACCCGGTCACGGTCGATTTCCTTTCGCGCTTCAAGCACCCCGGCGCGCAGAAGGCGGTGGTGGCGCGCCTGAAGACCGGCGAAGTGGACATCGTCATCGGCACCCACCGCCTGCTCTCGTCCGACATCGGATTCAAAGACCTGGGCCTTCTGATCATCGACGAGGAACAGCGCTTCGGCGTGGACCACAAGGAGCGGCTGAAACGGTTCCGGCAGACGGTGGATGTGCTCACGCTCACCGCCACGCCGATCCCGCGCACCCTGCACATGGCGCTTCTGGGCATCAAGGACATCTCCTCCCTGCGCACGCCGCCCGAGGAGCGCAAGCCGATCCTCACCAAGGTCGCCGCGGCCAGCGACCGGATCGTGAGCCACGCCATTCACGCCGAACTGGCCCGGGGCGGCCAGGTCTTCTTTGTCCACAACCGGGTAGAGAACATCGAACGGTTCCTAGACTACATCCGCAAACTCGCCCCCGCCGCCCGCCTGGCGCGGGTCCACGGCCAGATGCCCGAGGACGAGATCGAGGACGAAATGCGCCGGTTCCTCGACCGCGAGACGGATGTGCTGGTGTGCACCACCATCATCGAGTCGGGCATCGACCTGCCCAATGTCAACACCCTGATCATCAACAACGCCCACTATTTCGGCCTGGCCGATCTCCACCAGCTCCGCGGCCGCGTGGGCCGGTTCACCCGGCAGGCCTACGCCTACCTGCTCATCCCCGCCGGCGGCGAGATCACGGCCGAGGCGGGCAAGCGGCTGAAGACCATCGAGCGCTACGCCGAACTGGGCGCGGGGTTCGAGATCGCCCTGCAGGACCTGGAGATCCGGGGCGCGGGCAACATGCTCGGCGCCGAACAGTCGGGCTACATCGCAGCGATCGGGTACGACCTCTACTGCCGCATCCTCGAAAGCGCGGTCCACACCCTGCGCGGCGAGCCGGCCGAGGACCCCTTCGCCCGGGGCGTGGATGTCGACCTGCCCATTCCCGCCTTCATCCCCGACGACTACATGGCCGATTTCCGGCCCAAACTCGAACTTTACCGCCGCGTGACCAACGCCCGCGCCGGCACCGACATCGATGTCATCGAAGCCGAATGCCGCGACCGGTTCGGTGTCCCGCCCCAACCGCTCATCAATCTCCTCAAGCTCCAGCGCATCCGCATCGCGGCCCAGGCCGCGGGCGTGCGCCAGGTCACCCTGAAGGACGGCCGCCTGCGGCTGGAGTCGGCGGGCGGCCGGCCGCCCCTGGCCGTGGACATGCCGCGCGCCCGGCGCGACGGCGCCAAGCTGCTCGAAACGGTGCTGGAATACCTATCACAGATGGCCGCACAGGCGGATGCGATCGTTTAGCGCAGAGGTTGCGTTGATCGTTGAGCGCTCGGGGAATCGCTGCGTTATGCGCTCTGCTCCCGGCATAACCTCCTTCGATCTCCTTGCCCGACCCCCGTTCGCCCCCTTCGACTGCGCTCAGGGTCCGGGACTCTTCGACAACGCTCAAGGTCGTGGACTGGCGCTCCGCTCAAGGCCGTAGCCCGGGTCGAAGGGCTTGTCCTCGCCGGCTTTGTATATGACCGTACCGTCGTCCCCTGTGCTGATCCGCCCCGCCGCGACCGGGACGCGCACCATGTAAGCCAGCAGGCCTTCCTGGCGAGTGCGGGTCGGGCGGTCGGCGGATACATCGGGGACCAGCGCCGGTCCGATGTCGGCCCCGAAGCCGCTATGGTTCCAGGAGAGCATGTTCTCGACAATTTCTTGGCCTGGCGTATTCTATCTGGCCGGCGCGTCAGCCGGTGTCGGTCCCAGTTTCCCCTTTGAGCCCCAGCGCCTCGCGACTGCACACGGTCCAAAGCCCCGAGCCGAGGTCCCTCAGCCACTTTGAAGCATGCCGCTTGCGCCGAGCCCCCCTGTATCCGGGATTCAGCCACTCATCATAGAATTTCCGCACATACTCCGAACGCCCCACCACCTTGCCCAGAATGTATTCCCGGACCCTGTCACCCAGACTTCCGGTCTTGATCTCGATCCCCTTTGCTTTCAGCTCCTGCCGCATCGCTTCGGTTATGACCAGACCATTGGCCTTGCCCTTGTGCGGTCTGGCACCGCTGGCATAAACAAGCGCCGTGTAGGTCTGGAGCAGGCCGTTAAGGTCGCTCTTGTCAGCGCCTATGCCTTCGGCTATGAGGCTTGTATCGATCAGCCCGTCTTTATTGCCCTTCAGGAGGTAATTGAGACTGCAGAAAGCGTAATCCTCAGGCTTCTTGACCATCGAGGCCCGAAAAGCGTTAAGCTCGATATACGCCGCACACATCGCCAGGGAATACCCCGCTCCACGATCGTCGAATGGAACCGACCTTCCCACAGGGTCCCCTGCAGGTCCCTGGCCTTGTTGTGCCGTACACTGACATGATGGTTCAGACGCTTCATGAAGCTGGATAGGTCCGTCAGCTCTTTCACCACATGCGCCTGATGCTCGGGATTGGAGGCGTCCTTCTTCCAGATCGTCCCCTCATGGTAGGTGTTCCACCGCTTCATGGCTTCTTCAGGCCGGATGTCCTGGGGATCGGCGAACCTGAGGATCAGATGGTAGTGCGAGCTCAACACGCAATAGGCCCCGTATTCCACGAAATAGAGCATTTTAAGCTTCCTTAAGTGCTTGACGAACTTCTCCTGCAGACCCTCTTCCGGCCGGTATTGACGGGCATTGACCCGCGTTACAACATGATAGGCCATGGCCGTACATCCGGGCATCTTGATCCGCTTCATCCGCGCCATGTCGACCCTTTCACTTTTCCTTCATTTTCCAGGTCCAGGCTCATTTTCAGCCTGGGCACGGAGTAATGGGGCTCTTTCTTCATAATTGGCTTCTGTTTTCATGCCGTAAACCATTATATCCGCCCGCCGCCGTTGTCAAGCCCTTAAGCCCTTATTTGGGGACAGTCACTATTCCTCCTTTGGGTCAACGGAAAACGATCCTATTTCATTGACAAGACCATGATTGTGCATATAATATATAGGGTTGATTTTTGATATCAAGGCCGTATTCATCGGGGCATAACCAAGCGATGGCGACAAACGGCACGGGAAGCGACAAGCATTTCTATTACGGCATGCTGGCCGTTCTCGGGTTGTGCGTGCTTATAATCGGCGGCATGTTCTTCATGGGCGGCAAGCCCGGCGCCAAGCCGCCCGAAGCGCCGCCGGAAGGAACGCTCCCCCAGTTCACGGAGACCCCCAGCACCGGCACCCCGGCATCCGCCGACGGCACTTCTCCCGCCGCACCGGCACCCCGGACTGAAGTCCCGGTCGTCAGCACGGATGACAACTCACCCCAGGCGTTGGTCCTGCTGGCGATCGAACAGGCCCTGGCCGCGGGCGACATTCCCCGGGCCGAGGAACTGCACCGGCAGGGTACGACCGCCTATCCCAAGGATGCCCGTTTCACGGTCCTCAAGGACCGGATCGCCCGGGCGCGGACAGCCTGGCGGGCCGAGGCGGACGCGTTCATGGAATCAGCCCGCCGCGCCGTGGAGAACGGTCAATGGGCCCTGGCCGCGGACAGTTTCGAGAATGTGCTCGCCCGCCGGCCGGACAGCCCGGAGATCAAGGCGGCCCTAGCCGACGCCCGCTTCCGCACGCACGCCGCGGCCGCCGACCGCGCCCTGCGCAACGGCGCTTTCCAGCGTGCGGTCCGGGAGGCCGACGAAGGCCTCGCCCTCAAGCCCGACGACGATGTCCTGGTCCAGGTGCGGAGCACGGCCGCCGCGGCGATCACGGCCGGCGCGCAGGCCGGGCTCCAGAAGGACCAGTTCGAAAAGCTCCGCGGCGACGCGGAGGACGCCTTCGGGACCGGACGGTATGCCGAGGCCCGGACCATGTTCCAGGCGGCGGCCGAATTCGCCCTCACCGGCACGGACGATGCCTACATCGCCGAACGCATCCAGCAGTGCGATGAGCAGCGCGCCGCGGCCGAACGCAATATCAGGTTCCAGGCCCTGGCCGTGGAGGCCGATGCCGCACAGGCCGCCGGCCAGCCCGCCGCGGCACTCGAACTGTGGCGCCAGGCCCAGGCGCTGAAACCGGGTGATACCACCGCCGCCGCGCGCATCGCCGCCCTTCGCGGGCAATTGGTGCCGCCATCGTTCGAAGACACACTGGGCCTGCCGATGGCGCTCGTCCCCGGGGGACCGTTCCGGCGCGGCCTGGACACGGCCGAGGCGTCTGACTGCAAACCGGCGCAGACCGTCACCGTCAGCGCCTTTTACATGGATGTGACGGAGATCACCAACCGCCAGTTCGAGCTGTTCGATCCCGGCCACGCCCGCACGCCCGTCTCCCAGGCCGACGACACACCCGCGACCAATGTCACCTGGGCCGAGGCCGCGGCGTTCTGCCGGTGGCGCGGCCAGCAGTGCGGCGGCATCTACCGCCTGCCCACCGAGGCGGAATGGGAAAAGGCGGCCCGCGGAGGCGCCGATCTCGCCTATTCCTGGGGCATCGCCTTCGATCCCCGGCTGGGCAACGCTGGCCTTACCACCCGCGCCGCCGTGCCGGCCGCGAGCTTCCCCCCCAACCCGTTCGGCCTGTTCAACCTCTCCGGCAATGTCTGGGAGTGGTGCCTGGACTGGTATGCGGCCGGATATTATGGCGCGGCCGACGCCCAAGACCCGCGCGGCCCCGCCGAAGGCAAACATCGCGTGGTGCGGGGCGGTTCGTTCTGCTTCGCCGAAAAAGCGGCCCGCACCTATTCGCGCAACGCCGAGGACCCGGCCAAGCGCGCCACGGACATCGGGTTCCGGTGCGTGCGTGAAGTGCCGGTGCAATTCCTGGAAGGAGGCCGGCCATGATACGGGCCCTTATGCTGGCGGGGGTGCTGGCCGCCGCCGTCCCGGTCTGGGCCGGAGAGCCGGGCCTTTTTGACAGCCCCTGCCTCGCCATGGTCAACGAGGATGACGCGCTTTTCGATGCCTGGCAGCGCGAAGTACCCGCGCCCACGGCCGAGATCTACCATCCCTTCGGCGCCCGCGGCGGGCTCTTCTGGCCCGGCGCCAGCTCAGAGACCGGCGACTTCGGCACCGGCCTGCTCGTGGGCGCCTACGGCCGGATGCGCATGCCCGGCGGCATGATCGAATGTTCGCTGGATGTCACCGCCCTGAACGCGCCGGATGATCTTGACGCCAGCTTCCAGTTCCTGGCCCTGGGCGGCCTGTCGTATTTCTACAACTGGAAGGACTGGTACGCGGGCGGCGGCATCACCCTGGCCAACGCCACGCCCATCAGTGAAATGATGCTGGTCCAGGCCGCGGGCGGCATGCGCCTCTTCGGTCAGGCCGACCTCACCCTCACCCTCTACTACCCGGCGGGCAACACCAACAACAGCCTCTTCGCGGCCGTGACATTCGGGTACCGGTTTTAACAACAGAAAACCGCGCTGCGCTTCATTGCAAATTGGGCATTTCCTGAAAATGACAAATGCTAAATGCAGATTTCCTGATCCGGGCGGAAAATGGGTTGGCGCATTTTCATGTCAGGCAAGAGTGTAAATCATCCGCATTCCGGTCTCGGGATGGTGGAAAGATAATTCGTTCAGTTCGAGTAGCAAGGCGCCAATTGCCT
>JBDREB010000351.1:0-16966 GCA_043820325.1 Planctomycetota bacterium
CCGTGTAGGGGCGGGTTTGTAACCCGCCCTCCCGTCTAATGGCGAAACGGCAATAAAGGGCGGGTTTCAAACCCGCCCCTACGGTAACCACCCAAACCGGCCTATGGTTGATTCACGCGCCTGGCTGACGCCAAAAAGTGCCAAAGCATTTTCCGCCGGGATCAGGAAATCTGCCGTTTGGAGCTTATGTGGTACTTAGGATTTGTGATTTTTACAGCCGCAACAGCCGCAACCGCCGGCCGGCGACGCATCACGGCGCGCAGAGGGCAGCCGACGCGGCTGGCGGGTGCGGAACAGTGCCGCCGCCCGCTCGATGCAAGCCGCGCCTTCCGATCGGGTCACCGTCAATGCGGCCGGAGCATGGGCGGCGTGGTAGGCCTTGCGGACGACATCGAACTCCTCCCTGATCCCCTGGGGCCCGAGTATGCGGTCCAGGTGGTCACGCGGCCCGGCCACCAGGAGCGGCCGGGGGGCCACTGCGGCGCGGATATCCTCGAGGTCGATCTTGGGTAGAATGCCCGGCACGATGAACCGGACGGGCCAGGCGTAGGCCCGGTTCCAGGCCAGGGATGACAGACTGGCAAGCGGAGCTTCTTCGACCAGAGCGCCGATGCGGGTGTCAAGGGCGGCGGCAAAAAGCCCCAACAGGGCGCCGTACCCGCGCCCATAGAACCCGAGGCCGGTGACACCGGCCGCTTCATCGGCCAGCAGGACCGTCACCGCCCGCATGATATCGGCCACACGCATACCGGCCGGGTGACGGCCGAGAAGGAACGCGTTGTAGGTCAGCCCGCTTTCAATGAGCGGGACAAAATCCAGGTATACCTCCCCTTCACCGCCCATGCCGCGCGGATCGAGGTCGAGGACCGTGAGCCCGGACCGGCAGAGTCTGTGGCAGACCGGGTCGCGGAGCGGGTCCTGGCCGGGCTTCGTATCCGTGACCGCAATGACAGCCGGGGTGCGGGGATGGCGGGGGTTGCACCAGAGCCGGCCGTCGATCCAAAGATCGCCATCCGACCTGATCCTGAGCGGGGTCACGAGCAGGCCGCCGGTCTTGACCGCGTCGCCGCGCACGGCTTCGACAGCGGAACTCACGGGCCGGAATTGCAGGAGGTCGATGAGGCTCCGCCGGACGAACGCCGTCTGGCGCCAGCCCCGTCCACGCCGCACGGCCGTGCGCGCCAGCGCCTGGTCGCGCGCCACGAGGGCGTTCAGATGGGCCGTGGTCCGTCCATCGCAGGAAGTGAGCACAATACCTGTCGGCGTGCAATGTGTGGCCCGTTCCGGTTCTTCGATGACCGCCGGCTCGCTGTCATCGGGTTTGAGGATGTCTAAAAGCCAGCGCTGCATCCAGCCGTAGCATTGCCGCCTGAGGGCGGGCGTGAAGGAATGGCCCGCGTCATCCACGGCGATCGCCAGCCGGTCGCCGATCCCGGCTAGGTCGAAGAGCCGGCGGGCCTGTCCGTAGGCCGCCAACGCGCCATCGACCGGGAAAAAGTCGAAGATGGTCACGCCCAGGGAAACGGCCCGCGGGGCGCAGGCGAGGATGAGATCGGCCGCGTCGATGCCCGCGTCGAGCAGGCCGAACGGGTCCTGTTCCGGGTCGGGTTCGGCGTCGGCCCAGCGGCTCTCCATGCGGCGGCCGAACGAGGTCAGGTAGCAATTGGAATTGACGGCCTTGATGCGGGGGTCGATGGCGGCCAGCCAGAGCGATTCCCATCCGCCGCCCGAGATGCCCGCCGTGCCGATGCGGTCGCCCCGGATATCGGGCCGTGACTGGAGATAATCGACCGATCGCATGCAATCCCACAGCCGGTAGGCGCCGAAATTGGCGCCCGTGAGGTAGATGGGATCGCCGGCCGCGCCGTGCATCCGGCAGGCCCGGACCACGGTGCGGCGACCGGTGGCGATATCGACATATTCGTCCCGTTCCCCCTGCCCGGCCGGATCGACCGCAAGGACGGCCAACCCCTTCAAGGCCAGCACGGTCGCAACCCGCTGGTACATCGGGTGCGCCTTGCCGTTTTGGCTGTGGCCCATGACCAAGAGCACGGCCGGGAACGGTCCCGGACCGTCGGGCCGGTAGAAGTTCGAGGTGACAAAGTACCCCGGCCGGGAGGCGAAGACGACATGGTCGATGCGGTATCCTTCCCGCCGGGGTCCCGGGGTTATCTGTGAAACAAGCGGGGTGCGCGGCGGCAGGACGGCCAGCCCCTGCACGGTACGGAGGATGCGGCGCACGCGGCGCGCCCGGTCGTTCATCTGGGCGGGGGTGGTGATCTTTGCAAGGATCGCGGCATGGCGCGTGGCGGCCTCGGCGGCCAGCCCACGCAGATAAGCTTCCAGTTGGGCAGGGTTCCCCTTGGGTATGACCGGCGACTGCCCAGCCATGGCCGGCCGCCGCCAGGGGGCATGATCGATATCGGCCTTGAAGCGCCGGTCGATCTCGCGCGGGGAGGGAATGCGCATGGCCGCGGCTCACTTCATGTTCATGATGCCCACGACCGTGGTGATGTCCTGATCGACATACTCGAACCCGAACCCGATCGAATAACCGGCGTTGTTGAGGATGTCATCCACGCCCGCGCGCAGAAAGAAATACCGCAGGAATTTGTACTCGAACCTGGTCCGGACGATGTATTCATCCACATTCTCGTCGAAATTGGCATCCTGGTCGTCATAGAAATCGCGGCCCTCGACCTGCCAGGTCAGCTTGGAAATGGTCAGGCCGGTGACTTCGTCGCGGCGGTTGAAGATATCCCAGTCGAAACCGCCGCCGACCTTCCCCTCGATCAGCCCCGCCTTGAGGGTGAGCCGGTTGTCGAAGACCCGCTGGGCGATCAGCACTTCGGGAAAGAGGACCAGCGTGTCATCCGTTTCGGCCGTGGTGACCAGGCTGTCCCCCACGGGCTGGAGGAAGACCCCGCCCAGGTAGAAGTAACGGCTGGGCCGGGGTTCGATCCGGAGGCCCGCGGAGAGGGCGTTGAGCTGCAGGCCGCCCAGGTACTCGTCCTGCACCCGCACATAGGTCTTGAGCTGGGTCAGGCTTTTCATGAGGCCGGTGGTGGTATCGACCGCGTCCTCCACCTTGACATAGATGTCCGGATCGTTGATGAACTGGTCCAGGGCGCCCTGGCTGTTGTCGATCTTCTCCGTAATGGACTGGACATTGGCCATGGTCTCCTTGAGTGACGCGGTGACCTCGGCGATGGTGTCGCGCGACTCGCTGAGCTGCGTGATGGCCGTGCGGGTCTGGCCCACCAACCCCAGGACCTCGTCGGAGATCGTGACGATGTTCTTGCCGGCCGGCGCCAGGTCGCGGGTGAAGTTGACCGTGCTGCCCACCAGGTCGGCCAGCGAGCCCTCGCCCCGGCGGAATTCGGCCAGGATCGCGGCGATGTCGGCGGTGAATCCCTTGACATTGACCAGGCCCGCCTGGAGCTCGTCCAGGCTCACCCTGAGGCGCCGATCGGTCTCCTGCAGTTGGGTCACGGTGGCGCGGGTGGCGTCGACCGTGTCGAACAGGACCCCCTTGCCCGCATTGTAATCCCGGAAAATGACCAGCCATTCCTGGACCAGATCATTGACGCTCACGAAGAGCCGGTCACCCGAATTGAGGGCCGTGCGCGCAGTGCCCGCAAGGCCTTCGGCCTTCTCCACGATCCCCTCGGACATGGCCTTGACGGTCAGCATGGTCTTGGATGGCAGGGGATTGCCCGTCCCGGCCGGCAGGATATTGATGGTCGCGGTGCCGAACCCCAGGGGCGGCGGGATCACCTCCACCACGCTCCCCTCAGTCACCCGTTTGGCGTACCGATCCTGGACCAGCATGGTGACCAGGATGGTGTTATCCTCGTCGATGGTGATGTCCGTGACATATCCGGTGGGGATCCCCTTGATGAATACGGCCGTGTTGAGGCTGATACCGGTGCTCGAGGAGAGCCGGATGGAAAAATACTTGACCTCCTCGGTCCAGCCGAGGTCCTTGGCCTTGAAGACAAATGTCGTGACCAGGGTCGTGAACGAAAGGAGCAGGAAAACGCCCACGATGGTCTCGATCAGGGTGATCCTATTTTTCCACAGCATGCTTGTTCTCCACGATGGTCCCGCTGTTGAGCTGAATGGTCCGCCAGGCGCCGCCGGTCAGGGCCATGTACCGGCCCGCGGCCACGAACGCGGCCGGTGACCGCGCCAGCATGGCCTTCAACCGGCCGGCGATCCGCTCGGTATAGAGGTGCTCCGGGCAGTCGAAGAGGACCGCCTCGGGATCGATGACAAAAGCCCGCGCCAGGCCGGCCAGGATGCGCTCCTCCTCGCTGATGAGGGCGGGACGCTGGCGCCGGATGGGCTCCAGGCCGAAATGGCTCACGACCCGGCCGGCGGCCGCGGCATCGTACCGGCCGTTATGATAGGCCAGCGGCAGCAGGATGTTCTCCTCAACATTCATGTTGTTGATCAGGCCGTACCCGGCGAAACAAAACCCCACATGCCGGGCCAAGGCCACGCGCTGGTCAGCCTCCTGCCAGATGTCCCGGCCCCGGTAACGGACCGTGCCGGCCGCCGGCCGCACCGCGCCGGCCAGGAGATGCAGGACCGCAGAGTGGAGGTCGCCCGTGCCGCCCGCAAGCACCAGCCGGTCCCCGGAGACGACGGTCAGGTCGACCACGGGGTGATGAAGTTCGGCCGTGGCCGCTTCGAGTGTGAGGATGGTCGCGCCTGTTTCCATGACCCGCCTCAAAAATTCAGCAGGAAAACGATGCCGTTGACCACAAAGGTGAACACGATGGAATTGACCACGGCCCGGGTGGTCTGCTGGGGCACCTCGGTGGTGGACCGCCGGACCGATAGACCGTGATGACAATGGATGAGCGCCACGCCCCCGCCGATGAACAGGCACTTGCTCACGGCAATGACGATGTGCTTCATGGTGATGTTGCGGTAAAGGAGCTCCAGGGTGAAGTTCAGGGGGGCGAGGCCGAACAGTTTGACGGCGATCAGCCCCCCGCCGATGGCAAAGGCGTAGAAATAGATGGCCAGCGCCACCACGGCCATGGTGATGCCCACCAGGCGGGGAAAGACGATCAGGTAGTTGACATCGATCCCCAGCAGTTCCAAAACCTTGATCTCCCGGCTGACCTGCATGTTCCCCAGTTCCGTGGTCACCGCCGTGCCTGAACGGCCGATGATGATGAGCGCCACGACCAGCGGTCCCACCTCGGCAATGACCACCATGGGAACGATCTGGGCGACCAGCCCCATCTGGCCGATCGGCTGCATGATCCGGATGGCATTGCCCAGGATCACGGAACCCAGGGCGATGGCCGTCAGGGTGGCCACCGGCAGGGCATTAAAGCCGGTAAAGAAGACCTGTAGGATCATGTATTTCAGGAAGAGCTTCCGGCCTTTGCCCCGTTCATGCATGACCGACCGGGCCACGCGCAGCATGAACCCGGCCAGCACCCATGGATAGAACACCATGCGCAGGGCCGACCGTCCCAGCCAGTGAACCAATTCACGCATGCGTGCGATCCCTGATATTGAGCGACCCTGGCAACGGCCCCGATTGTACCATACGCCGGCGGCTTTGCAATCTCTTTTTTGTGCGGCGGACGATTCCGCCGCGGGAGCCAAAAAAAAGGGAGCGGCCGGAGCCGCTCCCTGATGGACGGATTTCAAAAGCGCCGGATCAACGCTCCTTGATCCCCTTTTCGATCCGCTGCTGCTCCATGACTTCCAGGAGCCGGCGGGAATCGAGAGTCACATGACCGATGGCCACGCCCGCTTCGCAGCGGATGTCGAAGTCGGCATCCGCCAGCACGGCCTTGAGCGCCTGGTAGGCGGCCGAATCGGAGGGATTGATCCGGCCCAGGGCCCGGATGGCGGCCAGCCGGGCTTCTTTGGAGGACCGGGGATGGTTCAGCACACGGACGATGGCTTGGATGGCCTCCTGTTCGCGGAAGAGACCGAGCGCTTCCAATCCGGGGACCCGGATGGGGTCTTCGCAGGTCTCGATGGCCACGATCAGGGCCGGCACGGCGTCCTTGATATACTGGCCAAGGGCGCCCTTGTCGACATCGATCCTGCCCAGGGCCACGGCCGCATCGGCGGCCATGCGGAAAGCCTCGACCTTGTTCTTTTCCTTGAGTTCGATCTCCTTGATGACCTTGTTGACCACATCCGCGAAGTATTCTTCCGCGATGGGTTCATTGCTGCCCCAGCGGATGAATGCCGCCACCTTGTCCTTGAAGAAATCGTCGTTCTTGTACTGGATCTCCTGGTCTTCATCGGCCACCACGAAAACGATCGGCGCCGTGCGGGTGTAAAGGTCGTCCTTCATTTCCTTGACAAAGCTCCGGACGGTCTGGCCAGCGAATTCCGCATCGATCTTGTTGCCGAACGCATCCACCATCAGGTTGAGCTGGGCATCACGGGCGTCGACGACGACCAGATCCTCGACCGGGAACTGGCGGGCCTTCATCAGGCCTTCCGAGCCGGAACCGGCATTCTGGGGCACGAAGCCCAGGCCGCCCACGAGGGCGCTGAGCCGGTTGAGATCATTCATGTTGCGGGAGACCACCAACACGACCTGCTCCCGGGATTCGCCCAGGGCGCCGGCCAGGTTCTTCACGACCTTTTCCTGGTTCAGGAACGCCTTGGTGGGGTTCAAGTGCGCCAAGGTGAGCGCGGCGGCATACCGGACCTGCTTGTCCTCGACATCGAGCGCGGAGGTAAGCGCCATGCCGGGCTTCATGGGGGCCGCGGTATTTTCCTTCTCCTTGTCGGTCGGCGGGGTGGGCAGGAAACGGGCCCACTGCCCGAGCTCGGGATTCCGGAGCTGGCGGCAGATATACTTGAAGACCTCGGCATCGTCGCCGTATTCGGAATAATCGATCGCCAGCCGGCTGTCCTTGGGGGCCCCCTGGACCATGATCTGGACCACGCGCTGGCAATTGATCTCGAGCGCCTTGTACAGATGCTCGGGGCCGGGCATGTTCACCAGCACGAACGCATCCTTGAGCACATCCAGGCGCGTCTGGAGGTCATCCTTCTTCTCGCCGTTGGCCATGTTGGTGGCCATGCCGCGATCTTCGGTCAGCGCGATCAGGTTCTCGACCTCGACGATCTGCGCCGCGACGGCGGAGATCATGACGGGGATGATGTCCGCGTAGTCGGGATACTTGTTGAGGCAATCGTACGCCGCTTCCTCGGCCATGAGTTCGTTGTACGAGTAGAGCGGCACCTGGACGCTGTCCAGTTGCTGGCCGGCCTTGTTCCAGATCCAGATCACGCCTTCGTTCTTGGCGGCTTCTTCGGCGGTGTACTCGGTTTCGCGGAGATAACGGAGGGCGCTGATCAGGTAGAGTTCGGAAGCCGACTTGAAGCTGCCGTCCTTGTTGAAGAGGCCGACGGCCCGGTGATCGTCGCGATAGACTAGGTTGCCCTTGTTCATGACGATCTCGACATTGTCACCGAACACTTTGCACTCCAGGCACTTGGCCTGGATGCCGGCCAGGGCCTTGCCGGCCAGCGACTTCAGTTCGGACGGCTCGGTGGCGCTTTCCGTGATGGCCTTGAGCGCGGCCGCCGCCCGGGGATCGGCGATGACCCCCAAGATGATGATGGCGTTCTGCCGGGTCATGAGCGTGGTCGAATCGAGGGCTTCGATGAGGGGCAGCACCGCGCGGTAGGCCAGTTTTTCAAGCGCCATGCGCACGCTTTTGCGCGCATCTTCGTTGCGATCGACGCCCAGGTACTGGATCAGGCGCGGGCAGGCGTACTGGCCGACGGCGACCAGTTTGTGCACCGTCTCCCAGCGCAGCTGGAAATCGGTCTCGGCCGCCACCAGCGTCTCGACCAGGGCATTGATATAGTCGTCGTTGCGACGCATCTTTTCTTCATACACATACACATAATTGAGGAGCTTGTAGCCCGCCATGCGGGTCTGGGGATTGGCCAGGAGCCTGCTCCAGAACGCGGGGCCGATGGAATCCCTGGCGGCCTTGAGCTCTTCGCCAGCAGGGTTCATCTCCACCGCCATCTGCAGGCAGTCGTTGGCCTTCTGGTAATCGCCGATGTTGAAGTAATGAATGCCGTCCTTGAAGTATCCGCTCCAGTTCTCGGCCATAACCGCCGGCACAGAAGCGAGCAACACTGCAAGTCCCACGAGCAGGAACCTCCGGGATTTCATCGCTATCTTCCTCCTCAACAGATTATGACGGCCACGAACGGAAAAATCCAAACAAAATCAACTTTACCACACTTTCCGTGCATGTCAAGAAATTTTTCATTTTTTCACACGCCACGGGGACATGGCCGCGCACAGCATCCGGGTCTCCCTGGAAATCGGCACAAAATGCTTGACTTTCAACGGAAAAGCACTACCATGGGTTATATACTTCTCCATGGAGGCCCGTGTTGAGCTGATGACCAACGAAAGCTCACTTTCCCGCGAAGAACTGCTGGCCGCCCAGGCGGAACTCCGGCAGGAGGTCGCCGACCTCAAGGAACGCGTCGCCTCCAACAAGCATCCGCAGCCCATCGCGGGCATGATGAAACTGCTCAAGGCCAAGAACCAGCAGATCGAAGAGAGCATCCAGCAATTGCAGGAATCCAACCGGCAGCTCCTGGCCAGTTACGAGCAAACCCTCAGATACTACAAGAACACGATCACCGCGATGGCCAGCGCCATGGAAGCGCGGGACCCCTTCTTCCAGTTCCATTCATCCCAGGTGGAAGCCCTGTCCCGCAAGATCGCCAAGGCCCTCAATCTCGACAAGAAGGTCATCGAACAACTTTCCACCACGGCCTATCTGCACGATTTCGGCAACATCGGCATCCGCTGGGAGGTCATCCACAAACCGGGCCCGCTGACCCCGGAGGAGACCCAGCATGTCCGCACGCATCCCATGGTGGCCTCCCTCATCCTGGAGCCGATTGGCGACCTGGGGCCGGTCATAAACGGGATCAAGCATCACCATGAGCACTATGACGGGACCGGGTACCCGGAGGGTTTGAGCGGTGACGCCATCCCCCTGTTCGCGCGCATCATCATCGTGGCCGAAAGCTACGACGCCGTAAGTTCGCCCCGGCCCTACCGCACCCCCCTGCGGCGCGACCAGGCCATCGCCGAGATCGCCGCCCACATCGGGACACGGTACGATCCCGGCATCATCAAAGCCTTCCTCCAGGTTCAGCAATAGTCGTGACCCGCGGATGATGGCTGCTTCCGGCGCTTATTCACGCACGATCCGGTCGGACCGGGAATTCACCCTGATCATGCAGCGCGGCCGTTCGTTCCGCGGCCGCATGTTCCGAGCGCGCTACTACGCCGCCGGCCGGCCGGCGGCCCGCATAGGCATTTCCATCGGACGACGGTACGGCGACGCCGTGCCCCGCAACCGGTTCAAGCGCCTGGTCCGGGAGGCCTTCCGGCAGGTGCGGGATGGGTTGCCGGCGGTGGATATCATCGTCATGCCGATCACACCCGCGGCGGAAACAGGCCTGGCCTGTTGCCGGGACGATTTCGCCGCGCTCGCCCGGGCGGCCGGGGAGAGCGGCCCATGAAATGGCTGGCCATCGCCTGCGTCCGGGTCTACCAGCGACTCATCGCCCCCCTGATGCCGCCGGTCTGCCGGTTCACGCCGAGTTGTTCACAGTACATGATTGAAGCCATCCAAAAAAAAGGTCTGTGCCGGGGCGCTGTCAAGGGCGCGGGCCGCATCCTGCGGTGCAACCCCTTCGTTCCCGGTGGATATGATCCCGTTGATTGAGGTTGCGCAATGGAAGATTCACGCCGTCTGATCCTGTTCTTCATTATTCTCCTGGTCTGGTTTTTGGGCATCCAGTTCTATATCGCCCGACGCCGTGCCGACCGCACGCCGCCGCCCCCGCCGCCGGTCACGGCCGGCGAGGAAGCCACGGCCCCCGGTGAGGCTGCGCCCCCCGCACCTGTGGCCGCCGGTCCGGTCGCCGCCGCTCCGGCCGCACCCGTTGCCGCCGTGGGAACGGCAGCGGCCGCGGAAACGGTCCTCCTGGAGACCGGGACCGGACCGGATGACGGGTATCTCGTCCGGATGACCAGCCGGGGCGCGGCTGTCATCGACCTCGTCCGCAAGGATTTCAGCGCCGACAAGAACGCCCCGGATGTGAAGTTGACCCTGCTTGACAGCACCCGGACCGGCCTGGCGGCGCTGGCCGTCTCCGGTCTCACCCTGCGGCCGGGCGACGCCCCGGTCCCGCAACCCTGCCTGGATGAACCGCTCGAAAGCCGGATCTGGCGGATCACGGAGCGCGCCGGCGACCGCGTGGTCTTCGAGACCGACCTCAGCCCCGGCGTCACCCTGCGCAAGGCGGTGGTCTATGACGCCGTGCGCGACGGATTCACCGTGATCCTGACCCAGACCAACACCTCGCCCGAGCGGCTCCGGACCGGGTTCGACCTCCTCGGTTCACCCGGCGTGGTCCCCGAAAAGACCGAAAAAGTGATCGCTTCGCTCGAAGTCCGGGCGGCTGTGATCCGCGAGGACCGGCTGGATGTCAAACGGTACCAATACCCCACCGTGAAAAAAGATCCGGTCATCCGCGAAGACGGCCAGTTCGCCTGGGTGGCCGGCCAGAACAAATATTTCGCCGTCATCCTGAAACTCCTGCCCGGGGCGAACAACCCGGTGGTCGTGCCGGTGATCAGCGGCATCGCCGGCCCCGTCCCCGACGGGGTCAAGGCCAAGGAGGCGACCAACCTCGCCGCGTACGCGCGGGTGGCGGGATTCGACACCCCGGCCGGGGGCACGGCCGAGCTCTCATTCACATTCCACGCCATACCCAAACGCAAGGACGACCTCACCCGCGCCGAGCTCGACCAACGGGATGTGGTCAGCTACGGCTTTGGATGGATCCGGGCCATCAGCGAGTTCCTCCTCTTCATCCTCATCGCCATCCACAAGGTGCTTCCCAACTGGGGCGTGGCCATCATCGTCCTGACCTGCGTGGTGAGCGCGGTCCTCCATCCGCTCAACCGCAAGGGCCAGGTCTCGATGTACAAGATGCAGAAGATCCAGCCCCTGATCAAGGAGCTGAACCAGAAGTTCAAGAACAACAAACAGAAGAAGAATGAGGAGTATATGAAGCTCCTCCACAAGCACGGGGTGAACCCGGCCGGCGGCTGCCTGCCGATGCTGGTCCAGATGCCCGTGCTCTTCGCCCTCTACTTCGCCCTGCAGAGCTCCTTCTACCTGCGGCAGTCGGGCTTCCTGTGGATCGATGACCTTTCAAACCCCGACGCGCTCTTCAGCCTGCCGTTCACCTTCATTTCCTCCTTCAACCTGCTGCCGATCCTGATGTCCGTGGCCATGTATGTCCAGCAGAAACTAACCCCCTCCACGAGCGTCAAGCCCGCCCCCGGCGAACCGCCCAGCACCCAGCAGCAGATGGAGGGCATGATGAAGATCATGCCGTGGATCATGCTCGTCTTCTTTTACACCATGCCGGCCGGCCTGATCCTCTACTGGCTCACCAGCAACATCATCCGCATCTTCGAGACCTACTATTTCCGTTACAAACTGGTCCCGGCGATCGAGGCCGCAGTCCTGCGCAGCGCGGCGGAGGCGGGCGAATGAAACTGGCCTTCACGACCCTCGGCTGCCCGGCCTGGGACCTGGCGACCATCCTCCGCTAGGCCGGGGAACTCGGTTTCGCCGGAGTCGATTTCCGGGGCCTCCTGGGCGAGCACGACATATGGAAGCGGCCCGAATTCGGCGCCGACGCGGCCGCCACCGCCGCCCGTTTCCGCGCGGCCGGCCTGCAAGTGCCCTGCTTCTCCTCCTCCATCCGCCTGCTGGTGCCGGCCGAAAAAAAGGGACCGTTCCGGGAAGAAGCCCGGGAATACGCCCGGCTGTGCGCCCTCTTCGGCACGCCCTTTGTCCGCGTGTTCGGCGGCCACCTCAAGGATATCAACAGCGCCAGCCGGCCCGACGCGGCCCGGGCGGCGGCCGCTTTTCTGGACGAACTGGCCGGCCTGGCCCCCGGGGTGACATTCCTCGTCGAGACTCACGACGACTGGATCGCCGGGGGAGAGTTGCGGGAACTCATGGAACTGGTCACCGCTAAAAACACGGGCGTGATCTGGGATATTCATCATCCCTTCCGTCTCAAGGATGAACCGCCGGCCGCGACCTGGGCCGCCATCGGCCGGTGGGTCAGATATGTCCATGTCAAGGATTCCACGGGGAACGCGGCCGGCCACACGCTCTGCCTGCCGGGGCAGGGCACCATTCCCATCGCCGCGGCCGTACGGGTCCTGCGCGACGGCGGCTATGACGGCTGGCTGGCGCTGGAATGGGAGAAACGCCGGCGCCCCGAACTCCCCGAACCCGAAGAAGCCTTCCCCCTCTTCATCCGGCTGATGGGCACGATCCTCTGACATGACAGCCGACGCGGTCCCTGCCGACCTGGCGCCCAACCTGGCCGCCATGCGGGAACGGTTGTGTCGGTCCTTCCCGGATGTGTGGGACATCCATGCCCGCGACCTCACCGCCGCCGGCGATCACCTGCGCCTGCTCTACAGCGCCTGCTGCACCCTGCGGCTGGGCGGCACCACCGTCTGGATCGACATCGCGGTCCCCGGTTTCGCCGCCATGCCGGCCGACGGGGACCTGGCCGCCATGTTCCGCGGCGGCGGCGTCTTCCTCATCACCCACGGCCATCCCGACCATTTCGCCCCCCGGGTGATCGCCGCGGCCGCCCGTACCCCGTCGGTCCGTTTCGCCACGCATGCCACCCATGCGGCCGGGCCGGCCGCCCTCGGCGTGGCCCGGTCGCGCATCATCCCCGTCCTGCCGGAGGGCCACTTCACCGTCGACGGCCTGGCGTTCGCCGTGACCGCGACACCGCATGTGAACATCGCCGACAGCGTGGCCTACGCCATCCGGGGCGCCGGGCGGTGCGTCCTGGCTCTGGGCGACCTGCGGGAATACCCCGCCGACCTGGCCCGGTCACTCCCGGCCCATGACATCATGCTCTTCAATGTGTGGCTGGGACGGGGGCGGGCGCTCGCTCCCGACCCGGAGATCCTGGCCGCCGCGGTGGCCTTCATCCGCGAGGCCGCGCCCCGCACGGTCTTCCTGCTCCACCTCTACGAACTCAACCGGGAACCCGCCGACATCTGGACCTACCTGCATGCCGGCATGGTCCGGAAAGGGCTCGAGGCCGCCGTGCCGGGGATCACGGTCCGCACCCCGGCGCCGAACCAGATCTGCCCGGTGGGACCATGAAACACTTCATCCTCTTCACCCTGGGAGGCCTGGTCCTGATCGCACTCATAATGCAGAACGACCCGGACCTGGGCCCCCTCATCCGTGAATTCCACATCATCACCGTCTCGATCCTCCTGGAAGCCCTGCCGTTCATCCTGCTCGGCGCCCTCGTCAGCGGCATCATCGAGGTGACGATATCACGGGACCGGTTCGCCCGCCTGATCCCGGCCAACCCTCTGGCGGCCCTCGGCCTGGCGGGGCTCCTGGGGCTGGCCTTCCCCATCTGCGAATGCGGGATCATTCCCGTGGTCCGGCGCCTCATCCGCAAGGGGGTGCCCTTCCACCTGGTGATCACCTACATGCTCGCCGCGCCGATCGTCAACCCCGTGGTCATTCTGGCGACCATCGTCGCCTTCCGGGGCTCACCCGCCCTCGTACCCGTCACCGCGGGCCGCATCGCGGGCGGATTCCTCATCGCCGTGGCCATCGGCGCCCTGACCGCCCGCATGGCGCGGCGCATCCCGCCCCTGCCCGCCGCGTCCGCCCCGGCCTCCAATGACCACGCCGGTCACGACGCAGGCGACCATGACCATGACGACTGCGGGTGCGCCGACCACGATCATGCCGACGCCTGCGCCCATGACGCGCCGGCGCGCACGGGCTTCCTTGCCGGCGCCCGCCGGGTGCTGGGCCATGCGGCCGATGACTTCTTCACCATCGGCCCCTACCTCATCCTGGGAGCCTGCATCGCCGGGCTGATGCGCTCCGTCGCCGTGACCACGGACGGCACGACCCACCGGCTGACCGACCTCGTCCTGGGCGCGGGCCCGCGCCAGGTCCCCCTGATGATGGCCATGGCCTTCCTCCTCTCGCTCTGCTCCGAGGCGGACGCCTTCTTCGCCCGGGCCTTCGCCGTGGGCACGCCCGGCACGCTGGCCTTCCTCGTCCTCGGCCCCATGCTCGATATCAAGCTCATCCTGATGTATTTCCGCGTCTTCACCCCCCGGTTCATCGCCTTCCTGGTGACGGCGATCATCGTGATCAACCTCCTGGTCTGGCTGGCCGCCGCCTTCGTCATGGGAGGCGGATGACATGGAGCCGGCACCCCGCTTCGTCGACCGGGCCACCGTGATACGCATGACCGTGCTCGTCATCTGGGCCGTCTTCCTGGCCGTTCTGCTCGTATCGGGAGGCTACCGGAAATACCTCCACCCATCCCTCGGCTGGCTCCTCGCCGCGGGCGCCCTCGGCCTGGCGACCGTGGCCGCGGCCCTGACCGCCCGCCTGCGGGTCGCGCATATCCATACCCACGAATGCCGGGAAGAGGGACATCCCTGCGCCTATGTCCACCGCCTCCGGTTCGCCGATATCAGGCCCCTGCTGATCTTCGCCGTGCCCCTGCTGATCGTCCTGGGCAATCCCCTGAGCGGCGGCCTCTCGGCCACCATGGCCGGCGGCCTCGCTGCGGCCGGGACCGGCGCGGTCACAGGTGACCTGGGCCCGGATGGCAGGCCGCGCATCAGCGGCGTCCCCGAGTATTCGATCATCGAGGCGGCCAACGCCCCCGACCGCCTGCCCGAACGCGTGGCCGTGGTGGGCATGGTGCTGAAACCGGCCGGCGTCGCCGCCCCCGCCTTCCGGCTGGTCCGGTTCACCATCAGCTGCTGCGCGGCCGACGCCCGGCCCGTGGTCCTGGATGTGCAGGCTGGCGACATTCAGGGATTCAACTACGAAGCGCTGCCCGAGAACACCTGGGTGGGCGTGACCGGCACCGTGGTCACCGGCCCCGCCGGCGTGACCCTCAAGGCCGACGCCATCCAACCCGTCGAACGCCCTGCGGACGAATACCTGTACTAACCCCCCCCCCTATAAAATCTGCCATCCGTTTCGCCGAATGGAACGGTGGGAGAATCCCCCGGTTAAACCGGAGCATGGGGAAACGGGGACTCCTGTTTTCGTTCGCGGCTGGAATCAGCCGGTGTTGTCCGGCGTTTCTCGCCCGAGGCCCAACGCCTCCCGACTACACGCGGTCCAAAGCCCCGAACCAAGGTCTCTGAGCCACTTCGCCGCATGGCATTTGCGCCGGGCGCCCCTGTATCCGGGATTCAGCCACTCATCATAGAACTTCCGCACATACTCCGACCGGCCCACCACCTTGCCCAGGATATATTCCCGGACCTTCTGGCCCAAGCCTCCGGTCTTGATCTCGATCCCCTTCTCTTTCAGCTCTTTCCGCATCGCCTCGGTTATGACCAGCCCATGGGCCTTGCCCTTGTGCGGTCTGGCACCGCTGGCATAGACAAGCGCCGTGTAGGTCTGGAGCAGGCCCGCCAGGTCGCTCTTATCCGCGCCTATCCCTTCAGCAATGAGGCTTGTATCGATCAAGCCGTCTTTGTTGCCCTTCTGGAGATAGTTGAGACTGCAGAAGGCATAATCCTCCGGCTTCTTGACCATGGAAGCCCGGAAGGCGTTAAGCTCGATATACGCGGCGCACATCGCCAGGGAATACCCCCGCTCCACGATCGTCGAATGGAACCGCCCTTCCCATAGGGTGCACTGCAGGTCACTGGCCTTGTTATGCCGCACGCTGACATGGTGATTCAGCCGCTTCATGAAGCTGGAAAGGTCGGTCAGCTCTTGAACCACATAGGCCTGATGCTCAGGGTTGGCTGCGTCTTTCTTCCAGACCGTACCCTCATGGTAACCATTCCACCGTTTCATGGCTTCGGCAGGGTTTATATCCTTGGGGTCATCGAACCGCAAAAGGATGTGATAATGATTGTCCAAAACGCAATAGGCCGCCAGGTGGCTGTAGTATAACCCGGAAAGCTTCTTCAGGTGCTTGACGAACTTCTCCTTGAGGCCGACATCCAGCCGGAAGCCCCTGGCATTGACCCGCGTCACAACATGGTACGCCATGGCCTCACATCCGGGCATCTTGATCCGTTTCATCCGGGCCATTCAGTACCTTTCGTTGAACAATGAATAATTTTACAGTTTTCCATTCCAATCCGGTTTTCAGCACCCAATGGGCCTAAAGCATCAGCCCGCATCCCATCGCCATCCAAAAAGAACGCCAAAATCAGAAAAACAACATTGTACCCATATCCGGCCCCTTGTCAAGTGCCGTGTACAGTTCTGGCCTGGCTCGAGCACTGGCGCAGCCTGGCGCCGACGCCTTCCGGATTCCTGCGCTCGGGGTTCGACCGGCAATGGCGGCCCCAGTGCCCGGCCCATGCCGGCCTCGTGACCCAGTCGCGGCTCATATACAACTTCGCCATAGGTACGGCCCTGACCGGTGGCCGGCATTACATGGATGCCGTCCGGTCGAGCGCCCGGTTCCTCATCGAACGCTTCCGCGACCCGGTCCACGGCGGTTGGTTCTTCGCCGTGGACGAGACCGGCGCGCCGGTCGACACGGCCAAGGACTGCTACGGCCACGCTTTCGCCGTCTTCGGTCTGGCCCACGCCGCGGCCGCCACCGGCGAAACGGATTTCATAACCGCGGCCCGTGAGACCCTCGGCGTCATCGAGACCCGGTTCCGCCATCCCAACGGCGGGTATGTCCGCAACCTAAGGCCCCGTTAAAAAATAAAGGTTGCAATTGCGCCAGAAATGAGTATAATTTCTTGTCATGAAGAAGCTCGGATTTTTCTCGCAAAAGTTTGCTGCCATTTTACCACTCTTGGATGAGCGGGCAAGGCGTCTCGTTGCGG
>JBDREB010000352.1:0-4444 GCA_043820325.1 Planctomycetota bacterium
TTGGCACTTTTTGGCGTCAGCCAGGCGCGTGAATCAACCATAGGCCGGTTTGGGTGGTTACCGTAGGGGCGGGTTTCAAACCCGCCCCTACACGGTTGACATCCGGATGTTCCCCGCACAATCACCTGTGGGTCGGAAAAAGCGCCAAACCTTTTTCCGAAAAACATGCCCGGTTACCGGATAGGGATCAGGAAATCTGAAGTTAAGACCAATGGTCTGGTTAGGATCCGGATCCTGATCAGAACCCTTCACAACTTTGTGTCTTCGTGACTTTGTGGCAAAAACTCTTGATCCGGATATTGGCCACTAAGTCACAAAGTCACAAAGTCACGAAGGTCTGAACTGATCAGGGTTTTTAACCCGAACCAGTTCCAACTTTGTGTCTTCGTGACTTCGTGGCAATAACTCTTTTCGCTCTGGCTCTGTGTCGATTTCGCTTGGTTTTGGGGGTTGGCACGGTATAATGCCGCCTGTCATCGATTACAGGGAGCCCCAGGAACATGAAGATCGTCTTTTTCGGCACATCCGGTTTCGCTCTGCCGGCGCTCGCGGCGGTCGACGCCTCGATGCACCAGTTGGTCGCCGTGGTAACGACGGCCGACCGTCCCAGCGGCCGGGGCCGGAAAATGACCGCCTCGGAGGGCAAGGAGGCGGGGCTGCGGCTGGGTGTGCCGGTGCTCCAGCCCGAAAAACTGAACGAATCTTTTCGGAACGAGCTCAAGGCACTCAGCGCCGATATCGCGGTGGTGGCATCCTACGGCAAGATCATCCCGGCGGCCTGCATCGCCCTGTTTCCGCATGGTATGATCAATATCCATCCTTCGCTTCTACCGAAATACCGGGGGCCCTCGCCGGTCCAGCAGCCGATTTTGAACGGCGACGCGGTGACGGGCGTGACGATCATCAAGCTCACGGCCGCAATGGACGCCGGTCCCATCATGGGCCAGACGGAGGTGAAGGTCGGCCCGAATGAAACCGCGGGCCAACTCCACGACCGCCTGGCCGCCCTCGGCGCGGAGATGATGCTTGCCGCGCTGGCCGATGTGGCCGCCGGTCGGGCCGTCTATCGTGAGCAGGACCATGCGGCCGCGACTTTCTGCGGCAAGATCACCAAGGCCGACGGCCTGATCCGGTGGGACCTCCCGGCGGATGACCTGGTGCGGCTTGTGCGGGCCATGACCCCGTGGCCGGGCGCCTTTTCGTTCAGCGGCCGCGACGGGCGGCGGATCATTATCGCCAGGGCCGAACCGGTGCGCGGTTCGGGCGCCGCGCCGGGCACGGTGATCGAATTCTCCGAAAAGGCCGGCCTGGTGGTGGCTTGCGGCGGCGGTGCCCTGCGCGTGGCCAGCCTTGCCCCGGCCGGGAGCCGCAAAATGACCTCTGAGGAATACGCCCGCGGCGCGCGTATGGTCGCCGGCGACCGGCTGGTCGATGTGCCGCCCGCGGGAGGTGCGACCGCATGAACCACTCCGACGCGGTCTTCGATGTCCGGTACCCCCGGCTTGTACGCGATTATGTGCGCGGCACGGGCGGCGCACGCGCCCTGTTCGCCCATGCGCCCGACCGTGACGGCCTGCTGGCCGCGGCCGCGGCCGCGGCCGCGGCGCGGAAGGGAGGCATCGGTCCCGAACTGACGGCGATCCTTATTCGTCAGAACCAGTCAGCTGGCGCGCCTTTTGCCGTCATGGAAGCGATCACTGCCCTTGGCCGGCCCGACAGCCTGGCCGTGGTCACGGGCCAGCAGCCGGGCCTTTTCGGCGGTCCGCTCTATGTGGCGTTCAAGGTCATACGCGCGGTGCACGCGGCCGCCGAACTGGCCCGGGCCACCGGCTGGCCGGTGGTGCCGGTCTACTGGCTCGGCACGGACGACCATGATTTCGCCGAGGTGGACCACACGACGGTTGTCGATGCCGAGGGGCACCTGCGCCGGATCGAGGTCGCCCCGGCCCGGCCGGCCGAACAGCCGGCGGGCGCCACGGTGATAGACGATTCGTTCACCGCCGCTGTGCGCGATCTGGTCGCCGCCCTGCGGCCGACCGAGTTCACCCCCGCCCTCAAGGCGCTCCTCGAAGACGGCCATGTCCCCGGCCGGACATTCGGCGAGGCCGGCCTGCGGCTGGCGGTTCGCCTCTACGGCCAACTGAGTGTGGTGGTGCTCGATCCCATGGACCCCGCCTTCCGCACGCTCATGCGGCCCGTGCTCGAGCGGGCCTGCGCGGGTATGGGCGCAGGACCACTCGCCGAGGCCGCCCGGGCGGTTACCGCCGCGGGTTACGAGCCCCAGGTCCGGACCGAGGAGGGCCGCGTGCATGCCTTCGCCGAGCGCGAGGGCCTGCGGGTGGCCCTGTTCCGGCGCGGGACCTGCCTGTGCGACCGCGACGGCAAGCCGGTCGATATCAGTCGCCTGCCGCTTACC
Organism: Planctomycetota bacterium; assembly: GCA_043820325.1. Lineage (GTDB taxonomy): Bacteria > Planctomycetota > JBDREB01 > JBDREB01 > JBDREB01 > JBDREB01. The sequence goes on from JBDREB010000352.1 coordinate 2,417, forward strand.
CCGCATGTGCTGTCACGGAGTTTGTGCCAGGATGCTGTCTTTCCCACGGCCGCCTATGTGGCCGGGCCGGGCGAGATCGGCTACTTCACGCTCATGCGGGGTATCTACGCTGCGCATAACATTCCCATGCCCGTGATCCTGCCCCGGTACATGGGCACGCTCATTGACGAACGGACGGCGCGGTACCTCGATGCCCTGCGTATGGAGGCCGAACCCTTTATTCTCGCGGCGCGCGATGTGGCCGTACACGAGGTTTTCCGGCGCCACACGGCGGCCGATCCCACCGCGGTGGTCGACACCATGACCCGCCTGGCCGATAGCCTGGTCGATGGCGTCCGGCAACTCTTCCCGTCCGAGACGGGTGACAAGGCCTTCGAGGCCGACCTGCGCGACCTCTCCAAGGGAGTTGAAAAACAGTTCGACGCCCTGACAGGGGGGATGCGCAAACGGTCCAAGGAACGCCACGAGACGGCCCTCAAGCGCGCCGCGGCATTAAGCGACAGCCTGAACCCCGGCGGCGAACTGCAGGAGCGGACCTTCAACCTGTTCCCGTTCATGAACCTTTTCGGCGGCGCGGCCTTTGTGGCCGCGCTTTCCGAAAAACTGCGCGGTTCGGCGGAGGGACACAATCTGTGGCGAATTTGAACGGGGCTGACGCCCCTCGTCTTGCGTTGTGCGTTATTCGTTTAGCGAAGACTGCGTAAAGGTAGACAAGTGGCCGAAAAGTCGAAGAGACCAAGTGACGAAAAGTCGGATGTTGCCGGCTTGGCCGGCACCTTCGTCTTTTTGACCTTTCGCCCCTTGGACTTTTGGACCGATTACCTCTCAACGCAGGCCGAAGGCCGCTCAACGCAGCGAGTCCGCGAGCGCTCAACGGGAAACGCAGCGTCCGCGCTAAACAATCTTAGGAGGAGTTGAAGATGCCCGACCTCACCGTGAACATTCTCGCTTTCGGCGCGCACCCTGACGATGTGGAGATCATGGCGGGCGGCACCCTAGTCATGATGAAGAAGAAAGGGTACCGCACCGGCATCGTCGACCTCACCCGCGGTGAATCGGGCACCTACGGCACGGTGGCGGAGCGCGCGGCCGAGGCGGCCGAAGCGGCCCGGATCCTGGGCCTTGAGACGCGCGTCAACCTGGGCCTGCCCGACGCCGACCTGCATAATACGGCCGAAAGCCGCTTGAAAGTGATCGAGATCATCCGCCGCCTGCGGCCCGAAGTGGTCCTGGCGCCCGTGACTCACACCCGCCATCCCGACCACGGCGCTGCGGGCGCCATCGTGCGCGAGGCCGCCTTCCTGGCCGGCCTGGCCAAGATCGAGACCGACCGGCCCAAGCACCGGCCCGCGGCCGTGCTCCATTACGGCGAACTGACCAAGGATACGCCCGATTTCGTGGTGGACATCAGCGACGCCTGGGAGACCAAGGTGGCCGCCATCCGCGCGCACAAGTCGCAGGTCTACATCCCCGACCGCGACGGGGGGGCCGCGCCCGAGGCCCGCACACTGATCCGGTCGAAGGATTTCTGGGAGATCGTCCAGGCCCGGTTCCGGTATTTCGGCGGCATGAACGGCGTCACCTACGCGGAGATCTTCTACTGCGACACGATCCCGCGGGTGGAGGATATCGTTTCCGCCTTCACCCGGAAGATAAAATAGCCACAGAGGGCAGAGAGAAAAAAGGTACCGGGGTTATTGGTGGCAGGTTATAGGTCAGGATAAGATTTGCCACCCCGAGGCAGCGACTGCTCGGGGTAAACTCCGGGCACAATATCAGATTTCCTGATCCGGGCGGAAAATGGGTTGGCGCATTTTCACATCAGGCAAGAGTGTAAATCATCCGCATTCCGGTCTCGGGATGGTGGAAAGATAATTCGTTCAGTTCAGATTTCCTGATCCCTATCCGTAACCGGTCATGTTTTTCGGAAAAAGGTTTGGCACTTTTTTTGACCCACAGGTGATTGTACGGGGAACATCCGGATGTCAACCGTGTAGGGGCGGGTTTGAAACCCGCCCTCCCGTCTAA
>JBDREB010000353.1:0-11738 GCA_043820325.1 Planctomycetota bacterium
CTGCCCCTGCTACCCCAATAACACCGCCTGCCGCATGCAATAGGGTTACACGCTGACATTCTGCTTGCTTTTGCATCCCTCAAGAGGTAGAATTTGACCCCGCTATCGGCTCTTTTACTTCATTCGGGTAAAGTGTTACGAGTATATGTAACACGATAGCGGATTGAAAGGACTGGATCCCCCGGTTCCCCCGGTCAAGCCGGAGGACAGGCTCGCCGGGGGATGACGGATTAAGAAGGATAATTTGCATCGGGCTTATTCTTGCGCTGTCATTGTCCGACTTGATCGGGCAATCCAGATCTCCAATGATCGTTTCACTCGGGTGTTACGAGTATACGAATTTTACCCGGCATCAACTGACGGTTGTATGGCGGGTCCCTACTGGACCGGCATGCGGAATGTTACCTGCGCTTTACCGGGGAAGAGGAATTTCACCTTGCATGGCCGGCCCGGGCGGGTATAATGGCGGGGTCTCATCCAACTTCATAAGGAGAACATGGCATGGGCAGGATCGGGAAGAAGACCGCACCGTCCCGGGCGGAGAAGAAGGCGAAGCCGGTCAAGGTCGCCGCGGTCAAGGGCTCCGTCCGCACCGGCCTCTCGGTGGCCGCTATCAAGGCGGCGTTCCTCGAGAACCTGACCTGCATCCTGGGGAAGTTCCCGGAGGTGGCCACGCCCAACGAGCATTACCTGGCACTGGCCTACACGGTGCGCGACCGCCTGCTTGACCGCTGGGCGCGGACAGCGCACACCTATTACGACCGGGCCAGCCGCACGGTCTGCTACCTGTCGGCCGAGTTCCTGCTGGGGCCACATCTCGGCAACAACCTGGCGAACCTGGGCATCGAAGAGGAGGTCTGCCAGGCCATGCAGGAACTGGGGGTCGACCTCGACGCCCTCAAGGAGCGCGAGGAGGAGCCGGGGTTGGGCAACGGCGGCCTGGGGCGCTTGGCCGCCTGCTACATGGATTCGCTGGCCACGCTGGGCATTCCGGCCCTGGGGTACGGCATCCGCTACGAGTTCGGCATCTTCGATCAGGCCATCCATGACGGGTGGCAGGTCGAGACCACGGATAAATGGCTCCGTTTCGGCAATCCCTGGGAGATCCCGCGGCCGGAGATCGCCTTCGATGTCAAGCTGGGCGGCTGCACCGAGGGGTACCATGACAACACGGGTGTCTGGCGCGTGCGCTGGGTGCCCCACCAGGTGGTGAAGGGCGTGGCTTATGACACGGCCATCCTTGGGTATCGGACCGGTACGGCGAACCTCCTGCGGCTCTTCAAGGCCGAGGCGCCTGAATCCTTCGATTTCGGCGCCTTCAACACGGGCGATTACCTCGGCGCGGTCTATGAAAAGATGACCTCGGAGAACATCACCAAGGTCCTCTATCCCAATGACGAATCGGCCTCGGGCAAGGAACTGCGGCTGGAACAGCAGTATTTCTTTGTTTCCTGTGCGCTCAGGGACATGATCCGGATCTATCTCCAGCGCGAAAAGGACATGACGCGGTTCCACCTGAAGTACGCGGTCCAGCTCAACGACACCCACCCGTCCATCGCCGTGGCCGAGCTTATGCGGCTCCTGGTGGACGAATACCTCATGGCCTGGGAGCCGGCTTGGGAGATCACCCGGCAGACCTTCGCCTACACCAACCACACGCTCATGCCCGAGGCGCTGGAGAAGTGGCCGGTCGACCTCTTCGGCCGCATCCTGCCCCGCCACATCGAGATCATCTACGAGATCAACCGGCGGTTCCTGGACGAAGTCCGCACCGGTCATCCGGGGGATGAGGAGCTGGTCCGGCAGGTGTCGCTTATCGATGAGACCGGCCCGCGTTTTGTGCGTATGGCCAATCTGGCCTGCGTGGGCAGTCACGCGATCAACGGTGTGGCGCGCCTCCATTCCGAACTGCTCAAAAAAAATGTGCTCGGGCCGTTTTGCCGGCTCTGGCCGGAGAAATTCAGCAACAAGACGAACGGCGTCACCCCGCGGCGGTTCATGGTGGTCGCCAACCCCGGGCTGACCAAACTGATCTCGGAGCATATCGGCGAAGATTGGATCCGCGACCTCGACCAGCTGCGGCGGCTCGAGCCGCTGGCCGGCCGGGCTTCCTTCCAGAAGGCCTGGCGCGAGGTGAAGCGGGCCAACAAGGCGGCGCTGGCCTGGCTCATACGGGAACGCACGGGCATGACCGTGGACCCGGATACGCTCTTCGACATCCAGGTCAAACGAATCCATGAGTACAAGCGCCAGCACCTGAACATTCTGCACGCCATCGTGCTCTACCAGCGGCTGAAGCGCGACCCCGGCCGGCAGCAGCCGGCGCGCACGGTCATCTTCGGCGGCAAGGCGGCCCCGGGCTATCGCATGGCCAAGCTCATCATCCGCCTCATCCACGGCGTGGCCGGCGTGGTGAACAACGACCCCGCCACGCGCGACCGCCTGCGGGTGGCCTTTGTGCCCGATTTCAATGTCAAGACGGCCCACTGGGTCTACCCGGCGGCCGACCTTTCCGAACAGATCTCAACGGCCGGGCTGGAGGCATCGGGCACGGGCAACATGAAATTCGCCATGAATGGCGCCCTCACCATCGGCACACTGGACGGCGCCAATGTCGAGATCCGCGAGGAGGCCGGGGGGGAGAACTTCTTCCTCTTCGGCCTCGCGGCCGATCAGGTGGCCGCGCGCAAACGCGAGGGGTATCACCCGCGTCCGGTCATTGAACGCGAACCCGAACTCCGCGCCGCGCTCGAGGCGATCGCCGACGGGGTCTTTTCCGGCGGCGATCACGAAATGTTCGGGCCGCTCCTGGACAATCTGTGGGAACATGACCCGTTTTTGGTCTGCGCCGATTTCGCGGCCTATGCCGCCTGCCAGGAGCGGGTGGGCGCGGCCTTCGCGGACACGGCCGCCTGGGCCCGCATGTCGATCTTCAATACGGCCCGCATGGGCAAGTTCTCCTCCGACCGCGCCATCCGCGAATACTGCCGCGATATCTGGAAGGTGGAGCCGGTGGAGGTTCATCCATAATATTGACGGACTCGCAAAAAGTCCACAATCCTACTGTGTGCGCGCTTTTCCCCGTAGCTGCGACCCTTGCGGTCGCCCATCCGGAGGCGGGGTTAAGCCCCGCAGCTACAAGGACTTGCGAGGAAGCATGGTTACCACCGGCAGGACCGTCCCGGGACCTGTGGAGCATGACAAAGATCCTTTTTGCGAGTCCGTCAATATTTCACTTTGAACGAAAACGGGTATTGCATGTGGAGTGCCTAGTTTAACTGTTGACTTATGGACATAAAGCATATAATGATTTTTGCAATATAATTATATTATGGAGTCCGTCATGTATTATGTACATGGAGGCAATATTGAGACAAAGCTGAACAATGAGAAATCGAAAGCCAATCGGAAGCTCTTAAAGGATATAAAGAAACGATATGAGCAATGGAAGCGATTAAACGAGGAAATTACCGGGATAACTGATGATGCAATAATTAAGCGCGTCGAGCTGTTGAACGATTATAAGAATTTCATTGATAGTCCTAAATATAAAAAGGAAAAAGGCAATCAAGGCGGCTTTACATCGCAATCGAAACTTCATTCGACAGTTTTAGAAGAATTCATGTATTTCCTTTTCAAAGACATTCCAAGGCTTCAAGGAAAATATATTGAATATGGCCCCGCCAATGCTTATGCAAACCTTTACTTCGCACCGGCAAATATCGATGCATTTGAGAAACACACCGGAATAACAATAAACACAAAAAATCAAGATTTCGCAATATCAAAAGAAATAATCATAAAATCACAAGCCCATAATGATGCATTGGAAGAATTCAACCGCATTTATGTGCCGATAGTATCCATCGAATGCAAAACATATATTGACAAGACAATGCTTGAAGGTTCAGTTGCCACAGCCGAGAAGATAAAAAGGGGCAACCCATATAGCTTGTTCTTGATCGTCACGGAAACCTATGATGTAAGCATGGATGTTGACCCAAAATATTCGCAAATAGATCAGATTTATGTATTGAGAAAACAAACACGCAGGGGAGGGGAGTTGCATCCGTTCGCAAATGACGTGGTAATTGAATTATTCCAAAAAGTCGAACGGCACATCGCCACTGATTGGAAAAACATTGAGACAAGAATTGATAAGGGCTTGATGATTTAGACTCCCAGTTGAATTTGCTGGAATCCACTTATGAATGTAATGGATCTATTCGCCGGTTGTGGTGGAATGAGCCTCGGTTTCGAGATGGCGGGTTGTTCCGTTGTATATGCCAATGAAATGGACGATTGGGCGGCAGATACATACGAGAAGAACCATATGAATACTCATTTGCAACGAAGCGATATTTATTGCCTTAAGGATCTTGGCGCTATAAGTAAAAAGTCACATGGGTTGTCTATCGACGGAATTGTTGGGGGGCCACCATGCCAGGGCTATTCCTTAAGCGGGAATCGGGACCAAAACGATCCAAGGAATAGCCTCTTTATGGAGTTTGTAAGGTTTGTTGACTATTTCAAACCGGCTTTCTTTGTAATGGAAAATGTTCCCGGTTTGTTGTCCATGTATACCAGCGGAGAGATCCCGGTAATCGATATTATTATGGATGAATTCCATGAAGTTGGTTATAAAGCATTCTGTTCCACACTTAATGCGGCATCTTATGGTGTCCCCCAATTAAGGGAACGGATCTTTATTGTCGGGGTTGCGAATTCTTATCCATATAACAGGAATCTTCTGTTCCCCAAGCCACAACTTCTGCCGGATGAATATGTTTCGGTGGAAACGGCCATAGGCGATCTTCCCTCTATAAATGCCGGTGAAGGGGAAGAATTCCGGGAATATACAAATCCGTCTCAAAACAAATATCAAGAATGGGCCAGAAAGAAATCGCTTGGAGTTTATAATCATGTCGCGATGCGCCATACGAAGAGAGTGATTGAGCGGTTTAAGGTCATCAAGCACGGTCAGAGTGTTAAGCATGTACCATATGAGCATTCAGCCCTAAAGAGAGGGAACCCATCAGTAAAATCAGGGAAGGTGTTTAGCCAGAACAACATGCGGGTAATCCCCGACCAACCCTCCCCTACTATTGCCGCCTCGTTCCAAAGTAACTTTGTGCATCCATTCCTTGATAGGAATTTTACCGCGCGAGAGGGAGCAAGGCTCCAATCTTTCCCCGACTCATATGTGTTTTGTGGCAAAAGGACCACCATGTCTTGGGAAAAAAATCTCTCGCAGTATCAACAGATTGGAAATGCCGTTCCTCCACTTTTAGCGAAGGCAATTGCCACCTCAATAAAGCGGTATTTTAATAGGATCACCAACATTAAAGATGATGGTTGTTATGAGCGACATATTCAACCGATGTTGTTCGATGCAATACAATTGTAATTGTAAAACACTCAGGAGAAAGCACATGGCTGAGAAAGTGGTACTGGCGTATTCGGGGGGTCTGGATACTTCCGTCATCCTCAAATGGCTGGCCAACAAGGGCTACCATGTGATCGCGTGCACGGTCGATGTGGGCCAGCGCGAGGATTTCTCGACCCTGAAACGCAAGGCCATGGGCTCGGGCGCCAAAAAGCTCGTGATCCGCGATGTCAAGGAGGCGTTCCTGAAGGAATTCGCCTTCCCCGCCCTCCAGTTCAACGCCCGGTACGAGGGCCGGTACCTGCTGGGCACTTCGCTGGCCCGGCCGGTGATCGCCCGGGAGCTCATCACCGTGGCCCGGGAGGAAAAAGCCGGCACCATCGCCCACGGCGCCACGGGCAAGGGCAACGACCAGGTGCGGTTCGAACTCACGGCCTACGCCCTGATGCCCGATGTGAAAGTGATCGCGCCCTGGCGGGATCCCGAATTCAACACGGTCATCAAGGGCCGGCGCGAGGCGATCGAATACGCCGCCAAGCACCGGATCCCGGTCAAGGCCACCGTATCCAAGCCGTGGTCCTCCGACGAGAACCTGATGCACATCTCCTATGAGTCGGGGATCCTGGAAGACCCGGCCCGCAAGCCGGACAAGGCGATGTTCGAGCTTACGGTCGACCCCGAGGACGCGCCCGACCGGGTGACCAAGCTCACCGTCGGCTTTGACCGGGGCGTACCGGTGACTTTGAACGGCAAGGCCATGCGGCCCGTGGCGCTCGTTGAGAAACTGAACCAGCTCGGCGGCGCCAACGGCATCGGCCGGGAGGACATGGTGGAGAACCGGTTCGTGGGGATGAAGTCGCGGGGCGTGTACGAGACCCCCGGGTTCACCATCCTGCACAAGGCGCACCGGGACCTCGAGGGGCTCACGCTCACCCGGGACGAAGTGGCCCTCAAGGAAAGCCTCATGCCGCGGTTCGCCGCGCTGGCCTACAACGGGTTCTGGTATGCCCGGGAAATGGAACTGATGATGGCGCTCCTCAAGGAATCCCAGCGCTATGTGACCGGCGAGGTGCGGTTGGAACTCTACAAGGGCAATGTCACGGTCACGGGCCGCACATCGCCCTGTACGCTCTACCAGCCCAAGGTGGCCTCCATGGAGGACGATCGCGGCGCTTACAACCAGGCCGATGCCACCGGGTTCATCCGCCTGAACGCCCTCCAGCTCCGGGCCCATGCGCGGCGGGTGAAGAAATAGGACCCACCGCAAAGACGCAAAGGATACTCGGGTTAAGAGGAAGAAAAGATTTCACCGCAAAGGCGCAAAGGTCGCAAAGGGTTTGGACAAGAAATGATCGGCAGAGATCGCATGAAGCAAGGTTCGGGCAAGGAATAATGGTTGTTGCATACCGAAGAGGACCGGCTTTCAAATGCCATCATCGGTTGCGCGCTTGAAGTGCATCAGGGTCTGGGGCCGGGCTTGCTTGAGTCGGCCTATGAAACCTGCCTGTGTTATGAAATGACCCAGCGGGGCATTGCTTTTGAAAGACAGAAGGAACAGCCGGTCAAGTACAAGCAGGTCGAATTGGATGCCGGTTACCGCCTTGACCTGGTGGTCGGCGGGTTGGTCGTGGTGGAATTGAAGTCGGTGGCGCAATTGGAACCGATCCATGAAGCCCAGATGCTGACCCATCTTAAGTTGTCCGGTCTAAAGCTTGGGCTGTTGATGAATTTCAATGTGCCGGTATTAAAGTCAGGCATAAAGCGAATGGTCAATGGCCTATAACCGGATGTCGATTTCCTGCTCTCCGGTCGGCTCCGTCTCCGTGCTTTTAGGCTTTTTGCGCCCTTTGCGCCTTTGCGGTGAGATCCTCTCATTCTGCTCCGACCCTTTGCGAACTTTGCGTCTTTGCGGTGAGATCTTCTCAATCTGCTCCGATCCTTTGCGAACTTTGCGCCTTTGCGGTGAGATCTTCTCTTCCTGCTCCCGAAACAATGAATCCTTGGCGGTGATCTTATGAACATAACGATGCCTCTGAACCGACGGTCGCTCCTTGACGCGAACCCGCACAAGTTGCCGGTCGAAGAGTGCGATGTGCTCGTGGTGGGCAGCGGCGGGGCCGGCATGATGGCGGCCTTGCGCGCGGCTCGGTCGGGCGGCGTCATCCTGGCCTCCAAGGGTAAACTGGAGGATTCCAACTCCTCCAAGGCGCAGGGCGGCCTGGCCGTGCCCGTGGCGCCGGGGGACTCGGTCGCCTCGCATGTACAGGATACGCTGACCTCGGGACGCGGTCTATGCGATGAAGCCGTGGTGAACGAGGTGATCGGGGCGGCCCCCGCCGCGTTCGAGGAACTGCTCGCCCTCGGCACGCTGTTCGATTCCCGTCGGGGCCGGACGGTCTTCACGCAAGAGGGGGGGCATTCCCATGCCCGCATCGTGCGGGCCAACGGCGATGCCACCGGCGCGGAGATCGTGCGCGCCCTGGCCGCGGCGGTGCGCGCCACGCCCGCCGTCCGGGTGATGGAACGGGTGTTCCTGCTGGACCTGCTCAAGGCGGGCGACCGGATCGTGGGGGCCGTGGTCTACCGGCATGCCACGGCCGATGTGGTCCGGATCCTGGCCAAGGCGGTGATCCTGGCCACCGGCGGCATCGGCAAGATCTACCGCGAGACCACCAATCCCCGCACGGCCACGGGCGACGGCATGGCCGCGGCCCTGCGGGCGGGCGTGGAACTGCAGGACATCGAGTTCGTCCAGTTCCATCCCACCACGCTCTACATCGCCGGGTCCTCGCGCATGCTCATTTCGGAGACCCTGCGCGGCGAGGGCGGCATTCTCATCGACCGCAAGGGCGTACGGTTCATGGGCGAATACTCCGACAAAATGGAACTGGCTTCACGGGATGTGGTCTCCAAGGCGATCGTCTACCACCTGCGCAAGTTCGGCGGCACGAATGTGTTTTTGGACATGACCCATCTGGACCCGGAGTTCCTCAGGAAACGCTTCCCCTGGATCTACCAGGAATGCCTGAATTTCCACATCGACATCACCAAGACGCCCATCCCCGTCCATCCGGGCGCCCACTACACCATCGGCGGCATCAAGGCCGACATCGACGGCCGCACCAGCCTGGAGGGGCTTTTCGTCTGCGGTGAAACGGCCTCGATCCGTTTCCATGGCGCCAACCGGTTGGGATCCAATTCCCTCCTGGAGACCGCCGTCTGCGGCATCCGGACGGGGATGGTCGCCGCCGCGGCCGCCGCCCAGGCGTGCCTGTTCAAGGGCAAGTGCGATATGCGGCGCGATGATGTCATGAAGCACGGCGGCCCCATCGACCTGGCCGACTCGATCCTGTCGGTGCAATCGGAAATGTGGCGCAGTGTGGGCATCGAACGGAATTTCGAGGGTCTGAACAGCGCCTGGGGCAACATCAACTTCTGGTCCGGGTACATCCTGGGCCGGACCTTCGACGAGCCGCAGGGTTGGGAACTCCAGAACATGCTGCTCGTTGCCAAGGCGGTGATCAAGTCGGCCATCACCCGGACCGAGAGCCGGGGGGCCCATTTCCGCGAGGATTACCCCGAAACCGACGACGAGAACTGGAAGACCCACATCCTGATCCGGGGGGAATGATATGGCACGGTGGCCGGCACTGGTGATCGCAGGGGGCCTGCTTGTTACCGTCGCTTGCGGCGGCCCCACCGCCCGGCCGGCGCCCCAGTCGGCGGTCTGCTTCGATCTGCGCGCCTATTTCACCAATGACGGGATCTCCTGGAACAAGGACCGTTTTGACGGCAATTTCGACACGGTGCAGAATCCGCATGGTTCCACCTATCCCGCCGAGGAGTTCCCGGCGGCCAACACGGTCCAGCCCGTCCTGGGCCTTCCCGGCCTGCTGATGGCGATCCCGCCCACGGCCGACGACGCCTTGAATAACCTCGCCTGCGACGGCCAGATCCTGAACGCGTTCGTGCCCCAGCGATTCGACCGGCTGTATTTCGTCGGTAGCGCCACCATGGGCGCGCAATCCGGCCGCATCGGCCTGCGGTACCGCGACGGCACCACGGCCGAGGTCGCACTGGAGATGCCCGACTGGTGCCGGCCGCCGGCCGATCTCGGCACACGGGAGGTGTGCGCCTTTTCCCATCGCCATGACTACCGGGGCGCGGATGAACCGGTCCGGTGCGCGCTCTTCGCCGTGCCGGTCCCTCTGGACGGCACCCGTTTCCTGGAGGCGATCCAACTGCCCCGCAATGCAAATATCCACCTGTTCGCTTTGACGGCACTGGTGGCCCGATGAGCGATGATTATGCACGCCAGCGGCGCATCCAGGACGATATCGGGTTCAAGACCGCGGCGTTCGTGGCCGGGATGATGCATTATTTTTCCTTGGTCTTCACCCTGAACATCCTCACCAATCTGGCCGGCCAGGTCAAGATGGTCCTGGACATGGAGCCCTCCCTGCTCCGCGGCGTGTTCAATCTGCCTGCGAACCTTATGTTTCTGCCCGAAGCCCGCCGTTCCATAATGGCCCTGGCCGTGATCCTGGCCGTCAGCGGAGTGGTATTCGCGGGCCTGGTCATCTATTGCCGGCTAGTGTTCCGGTACGGACATTGGACCCGGGCGCTGGGCCGGGTGCTCCTGCACGAAGCGTTCCCGTTCACCCTGTGCCTGGTGCTCGATCTGTTGACATAGGCCCCGTCAAGGAATAACCTTTACATCTCGCGTGCGGAGCATCGCATGGCATTGATATACAGGTGGAGTATGGCCGTGACATTGCGTAGTAGCCGCCATGCGCATCGGCCCACGCCACCAAACCTCGCACGCCCGAATGGGACATGGCCTTCCGTCCGCATCCGGCGTTGCGCGTCGTCGCCATATCTTTCCATTGATATGCTTCCTCCGCACGCCTTGGCTGCGGACGGAATTCCTATGTCGAGATGTAAACTTTATTCCTTGACGGGGCCTTAAGGCTGGAGACATGGCATGAGCAAGGTCCGGATCCAGATCGTGGGCGACATGTGGCCGGCCGATCCGTCCGGGGCGCATTCCCCGGCATATTTCACCGATGGCCTGAAAGGGGTGCTCGGCGCCGATATCCTGGCCGGCAACCTGGAATGCGTGCTGGTGCCGGAAGGCACGGCGATCAATGCCGCGCAATGGCCCAAGGCGCTCTGGGCGCCTGAGGCGGCGGCCGACGCCCTGAAAGCAGCCGGTTTTCACATCGTCTGGCTGGCCAACAACCACATCCTGGACCTCGGGCCGCAGGGCATCCTCGATACCAAACGCCTCGTTGAACAGCGGGGTATCCTCACCGCCGGCGGCGGCGCCGAACCGGCGGAGGCCCGCAAACTCCGGGTGATCGAACGCAAGGGGGTACGGGTCGGTTTTTTGGCGTATGCCGAGAATTGCCCCCAGCTTGCCGGGCGGCGGCGACCCGGGCCGGCCTACAACCTGATGCCGGAAATGGAGGCCGATGTGACCGCGGCCCGTCCGCAGGTGGATGTGCTGGTCGTGGCGGTCCATGCCGACCTGGAATTCCTGGACTATCCTTCGCGCCACCGCATGGCCTATTCACGGCGGCTGGCCGCCCTGGGGGTCGACCTGCTCATCGAAGGCCATCCGCATGTGCCCCAGGGCATCGAGCGGCAGGGCCGCAGTCTCATCGCTTACGGTATGGGCAACTGCATGTTCAAGCTGGGCGACTACATGCAGGGGGGCAGTCCCTGGACGGCGGAGTCGTTCGTGCTCGAGGTGACCGCCTCGCGGGAAGGGATCGGCGAGCACCGCATCATCCCGTTCAAGATCGCCGAAGTCGGCCGGCCCGAACCGCTGGCGGGCGCCGACCGGGACCGGTTCATGGATCACTTTACCGCCATCTCCGCCGACCTAAGCGACCCGGTGAGGATGGCCGGGCACGACCGGGAGATGGTCCGGCGCTACCTTGATATTTACACCAACTGGATGTGGGGCGCCTACCAGAAGGGCGGCGTCGACGCGCTCCTGAATGATTACCTGCCGCGCTTCTTCATGGAAGAGGGCGCCTACTGGGCCCAGGAGACCGCCCGGATGGCGCGGGAAAATATGCCGAAGTGGGAAGAGTTAACCAGTTGTGCGATAGTCGACTCTCCTTTTGAGGAATATCCATGAGAACATATCGCTGTTAAGGAACAACAGATGGATTTTTATGTAATTGAGGGACTTGCAAAACCGCTCTGAAATCCCGGATGATTGACGCTTCCACAAAAATGAGCTTTACCGAACTTGCGACTGGCGCGCGGGCGCCAATGACCACCCTCCGGCTTGACCGGACGGGGACACAAAGGGGGGTATGGTTTGGAAGAAAATGGCAGT
>JBDREB010000354.1:0-8752 GCA_043820325.1 Planctomycetota bacterium
GTGGGTCTGTCGCGGACAACGATCAACAAGATCTTGAACGGCGATCCCTCATACAAGACCAACAACGCGACCAGGCAGATGGTCCACAAAGCCGCCAAACGGCTTGGATACATACCTGTCGCCCGAACGAAGCATAAGGTCATCTATATAAACCGGGTGGTGTTTGATGAGATCCCCCGGGACATGGACTTGTTCATCGCCTTGGCCGAAAAACACCAGGTGAGGGTTAAAGACATGGTCCGGCTGCACTGGGCTTTTGCGCAAAAACTCCAAAGGGCTTGGGAAATGACCCTTGAAAAAGTACATATCAAAAATATCCCCATCCCGCGGTCCGGGCGCGCGGCAGCTCTGGAGGACATATTGGGCTCCCTGCTCATGTACGAGGCGCATCGAAGAATAATCTCCAAACGGGAATGGGAACAGAAGCGGTAAGGGGATCTGCGCATGCGTATTAATTCCAAGGACCGGATCGCCGGCGTTGCCGCCCCCGCTGTTGTCTGGACCTTGAGCGAGCTGTCCCAGTCCTGAGCGAAGTCGAAGGGTCGAAAGGTCACGGACCTTGAGCGAGTCATCGGGTTGAAAGGGTAGGGGCGCGGTCTGTGACCCGCCCGTCTTCGGTCCAGCCCGCGTTCCGTGTAAGGTGGGCAATGCGGGCAAGATGGGCAAGTTTCAAACTTGCCCCTACATTTTAATACAGGCAAGCGCTGAGGCGGGAACCCGGGAATTTATTTGACATTCCATGTGAACTCGATAGAATCACGCCGTGGATAGGCCGTTCTTTCAGATATAAGAAGCCGGGGGCAGGAACCACATACTCTTTTTCGCTAAACACCAATCCCCCATGTGTATGCCCTCACCCTGCATACACAACTCCTGTCCTCGGCTTCCTTTATTTGACCCCCTATCTTCGCCGCCCGATCCCTGTACCTGACCTCCCGTTCCAGCGCATCGATGATCACCGAAGGTGATCGGGTACCCGGGTCCGCAAAACGGACCTGTTCATAGACCGCCTTGACATCACCAGGGGTTAGGCGATCCAGATCACGCGCACGGAAGACCGGTCAAGGAAGTCATTCAGCCATCCTTTGTCTATGGTGGGATCGGTAAGGCCGCCGGCATGACGGCCGAGGAAGGTGTCGGCTTCATCGACCACCAGGACGCCGTCGGGCTGATGGGCAACTGTGTTGATGGCGACAATGAGGGCCAATTGCCGGTCCGCGGGGGTGCCTTTGCCGCCATACTGCAGGAAGAATGTCCGGCGGCCGGCCGCACGCACCGCGGCCCGGGCGAATTCGGTCTTGCCGGTGTCCGACCGGCCGTGGAGCAGGATATGGCACCGCCCCTGGCCGGCAAGGAGGCGCGTCACCACTGTGGCATTTTCAGGCTTTACATTGAAGCTGGGCAGGGGGAACACACACCCACTATCCCGGCGGGAGTAGGTTTCGACCAGGGAAACATCGCCGGGGCCATCCAGGTACTCGATGATCGGGGCGTCGAGGGTGACCGGGTGGGTTTCTTCGGTGCTTTCGGTGAGCACACCGCTTTGGCAGATCCGGCTTTTGGTGGTAAGGGCTCGTTAAGGAATAGCATGGACCATTCGCGCACGGTGCCGTGGAGGTATTGAAATGCAATCCGGATATGGCCGTGGCATCGAGGGACCAACCGATATGAACGTCCCACGCCGGCAAGCACCGTGCGTCCGGAGGGGACATGATCTTCCGTCCGCATCCGGCGTTGCTCGTCGTCGCCATGTCTTTCCATTGATATGTCTCCTCCTCGCGCCTTGGCTGCGGACGGAATCTCGATGTCGAAATGTTCAACTTGTATCTGCACGAGCCATTAATAAGCATATCCGGATCGCAGGTAATGCAAGTAAATTTGTCGGAATCACTCCACGGTCACGGATTTGGCGAGGTTGCGGGGTTTGTCCACATCCAGCCCCTTGCGGTCGGCGATGTGGTAGGCCAAAAGCTGGAGCGGGATCACATTCACCACGGGCTGGAGTTCCTCGCGCACGGCCGGGACGGTGATGATGTGCTCGGCCAGAGCCGCGATGCGCGGGTCATCGCCGTCGGTGACGGCCACGATCCGGCCACCGCGCGCCTTCACCTCCTGCATGTTGCTCACGATCTTGTCGAAGATGGGGCCGTGCGGGGCCACTACCACCACGAGCATGTCGGCGTCGATGAGCGCGATGGGCCCGTGCTTCATCTCTGCGGCCGGGTAGCCCTCGGCGTGGATGTAGGAGATCTCCTTGAGTTTGAGCGCGCCTTCGAGGGCCACGGGGAAATTGAAGCCCCGGCCCAGGTAGAGGCAGTTTCTGGCGTCCTTGAGCTCATCAGCCACCGCGGCGATCGCGACCGAGGCTTCGAGCGCCTGCGCCACCAACCGCGGCAGGCCGACCAGGTCGGCCAGCAGGGCGGGGTCGATGGGCCGCCCCCGGTCCTGGCGGAGGTGGAGGGCCAGGAGGGTCAGCGCGGCGATCTGACAGGTGAAGGCCTTGGTGCTGGCCACGCCGATCTCCGGGCCGGCGTGCAGGTAGATGCCCGAGTCGACTTCGCGCGTGATGGTTGACCCCACCACATTCACGATGCCCGCAGTGCGCGCGCCGCGGGACTTGGCCTCGCGCAGGGCGGCCAGGGTGTCGGCCGTTTCGCCCGACTGGGAGAGGACCACCATGAGGTCGCCCGGTCCCACCACCGGATCGCGGTACCGGAACTCGGAGGCATAGTCCACCTCGGCCGGCAGGCCGGCCAGCCGTTCGATGAGGTGCTTGCCGATGAGGGCCGCGTGCCAGCTTGTGCCGCAGGCGGTGAGGAGGACCCGGCGGATCGTGTTGGGGGCGAGGTCGACGGAGATGCGCACCGTGTCGCCGGTCACGCGGCCGCGCAGGGTGTTGCCGATCGCCTCGGGCTGCTCGTGGATCTCCTTGAGCATGAAATGCTTGTACCCGCGTTTCTCGATCTCATTGACGGTCCAGCGGATCTCGATGACCTCGTGCGCCACGGTGCCGCCGGCCAGGCGGTGGACGCGGAAGCCGTCGCCCGCCAGCCAGGCGACCTCGTTGTCCTGGATATAGACCACACGGTTGGTGTGTTCCAGGATCGCCGCCGCGTCGGAGGCCACATAGGTGGTCCCATCACCCACGCCGATGATCAGGGGCGAACCGCGGCGCGCGATGACGATGCGGTCCTCGGCGCGGTGCATCACGGCCAGGCCGAAGGCGCCCTCGATGCATTCGACGGCCGCCACCACGGCTGCCTCAAGATCGCCGCGGTAGAATTTCTCGACCAGGTGGGCGGCCACCTCGGTATCGGTCTCTGAGGTAAAGGTGTGGCCTTCGCAGGTCAGAAGCTCGCGCAGGCCGTGGTAGTTTTCGATGATGCCGTTGTGGACCACGGCCACGGCCCCGGTACAGTCGATGTGCGGGTGGGCATTGGCGGCTGTGGGCGCTCCATGGGTGGCCCAGCGGGTGTGCGCGATGCCGGCCATAACCGTGCCGGTTGGTGGGATGAAGGCCGCGGCCAGTGCGGCAATGCGGCCCGGCCGCCTGGTCACATGCAGGGCCCCGTCCGCGCGCAGGCAGACGCCCGCGCTGTCGTAACCCCGGTACTCGAGTCGTTGCAATCCTGCGATGAGGACGGCCACTATGTCACCCCGGCCGATGCAACCCACGATGCCGCACATGCATGTTCTCCACAAAGCGGGGCGGCCCCAGCCGGTCACGGAACGCGGCGGCCCGGTCGTCAGGCGTTCTTGATCTTGAAGCGGCCGGGTTCGATCCGGTGCTTGGCCACGCGCAATCCCATGATGCGTTCGGTCAACCCCAGGGCGCGCGCCGCCTTGGCCATGTTGCCGCGCGCCGATTTCAGGGCGTCAAGGACCAGTTCCCGCTCCAGTTTGTCCAGGGTCTCATCGAGCGTGCCGGTATGGACCGTGCCGCTGGACTCGGCCGTCTGGAGGGTCGGCGGCAGGTGGTGGCCGTGGATCACATCGTCGTTGGAAAGGATCACGGCCCGTTCGATGCAGTTCTCGAGCTCACGCACATTACCCGGCCAGTGGTAGGCCATGAGCATGTCGATGGCCGGGGTCGAGATGCGGCGCACATTCTTGTGATTGGCCTTGCTGTACTTCTCCACGAAGTGGTCCGTCAGGAGCAGGATGTCCGACTTGCGTTCCCGCAGGGGCGGCAGGTGGATGGGGAAGATGTTCAGGCGGTAATAGAGGTCCTGGCGGAAGGTGCCCCTGGCGATCAGTTCCTCCAGGTTGCGGTTGGTGGCCGCGATCAGGCGCACATCGACCTTGATGGTCTGGGTGCCGCCCACACGCTCGAACTCCCGCTCCTGGAGCACTCTGAGGAGCTTGATCTGGGTGGCGGCCGAAAGGTCGCCGATCTCGTCCAGGAAGAGCGTGCCGCTGTGGGCCAGCTCGAAACGGCCCTTGCGTGCGGCGATGGCGCCCGTGAACGCGCCCTTCTCGTGGCCGAAGAGCTCGCTCTCGATCACGGTCTCGGGCAGAGCGGCGCAATTGACTTTGATGAAGGGCTTGCCCGCGCGCAGGCTGTTGTAGCGGACGGCGTGGGCCACCAGCTCCTTGCCCGTGCCGCTTTCGCCCCGGATGAGGACCGTGGTCTCGCTCTTGGAGACCTGGGCGATGAGGTCGTAGACCTGCTGCATCACCTGGGAGTTGCCGATGATGTTGTCGGGCCGGAACCGGTCGCGCAATTCCTCCTGCAGGCGGATGTTCTCGGCCAGCAGGCGCCGGCGCTCCTCCTGGGCGGCCTGGCGGATCTTCACGGCCTGGGCGATCATTGAGGCGATGATGGCTAGGATGCGCACATCGTCTTCGAGCGATTCGGCGTCCGTGAAGAGCCGGTCGGCGCTCAGGGCGCCGATGGTCTCCTTGCCGATCTTGATGGGCACGCAGATGAAGGAGATATCCTGGGGGCGCTTTCCCTTGCGCGCGCCGGTGCGGTTCAAAAACTGGGGTTCCCTGGAGATCGACGGCACCACCATGGGCTGGCCCGACTGGACCACCCGCCCGGTCACGCCCTCGCCCAGCTTGTACCGGCCGGCCTTCTTCTGGGTTTCGGTGAGGCTGATCGATTCCTCGATCGCGATCTCGTCCGTGGCGCGATTGAGCAGGGTCAGGGTGCCGCGTTCCATGCCCGTGTGGCGGGCGATGAGGTTGAGGACGGGATGGAGGACATCGCGGATGTCGAGACTGCCGTCGAGGGTCTGGCTGATCTCGAAAAAGAGGGCGAGTTCGCGGACTTCGCCCTTGAATTGCGGCTTGTCGGTTCCGGCCATGTGTGCAGCCCCGGCTGGTAAAAAACAACATTATACCCGCCGGCGGGACATTGCAAGGAAAAAAAGAAGGGGCTACGGAAATGTAGGAGCGGGGTGCGGCGGGTACCGCGATGTGCCTGAATAAAAAAGGGGGGGGGATGCCCGTTCAGGCCTTCGTGAGGTTCAGGATGAAGAGCCCGCCGCCCGCATCATACGATACCTTTAACCCCCGCGCGGCGGCCAAACGGCTGATGTTTTCCCGTGCCACCGCGTCGTCGGTTGTCACGCGCAGCGCGGCGGCGCCGGCGTCAATCGCTTTTTTAACCATGATCACGGGTTGGGGGCAGGAAAGGCCCCGGACATCGATCTCCTGGGTCATGGTGATATCTCCTTTGTGCAACCTGTCAATGTATAGCAAGACCGGCTTCAGGATCGAACTGAACAGCAAACCTTGCACAGTTTGCCCGACGGGTTTGAAGCCCGCGGCCAGCACCAGCCGACTAAACCGGTCATGTGTCCTGATACCCTTCATTCCGCCGTGCGGGAAGTAAAGCCGACCACCAGGCAGATCACCAGGCCGGCGATCACGGCTGTGTATCCGGCTCCGGAGATGCCGCCGACCGTCCGTACGCCGGCCTCCGTGACCGCATCGGGCTTGGCGGCGAGCAGGAAATTATGGGCGCAGGCCGCACCGGCGATCATACCGAGCACGGCGAGGCCGGCATCTCCGCTGCCGTTGCCGGCCATGATGGTCTGCCGGAAGGGACACCCGCCCAGAAGCACGGCGCAGAGCCCCACCAGGGCCATACCCAGAAAGCCGGCCAGATGGGCCGAGTGGGCGATGGGCGTCGCCCCCGCGTGGAATTGGCCTAGGGCGAGGTTCGTGATCAAGATGGCTAGGCCGAAGGCCAGGATGCCCTGGAAGAGGTGAGTGTCGCCCATGATGAAGAGGTCGCGGAACCCGCCCGCAAAACAGAGCCGGGCACGCTGGCCTAGGATGCCGATCAGGAGACCCGCGCCGATCGACAGGTACCAGGCCGCGTGTCCTTTTTCCGCGAAAAAGATGAAGGCCGGTTTGACAAGGAGCGCGGCAACCAGCACAGCCGCGAGAATGGGCAGGACCATGCCGGCGGCGCGGCCTTGCGGCCTGGCGCGGCCGAGGGAGAATCCCCGGCGCAGGCCGAGCGTGCCGATGAAGATCCCGGCCGCGAATCCCAGCAGGCCGGCCAGGGCCGTCCAATCACCGCCCGCCAGACGGCCGATCATCCGGTTGGGGCATCCGAGGAAGGCCAGCGCGCCGATCATCATGAACCCGCCCAGGATGAACCGCAGCAGGGGGGCCGATCCGCCGGTGGCGCGGAATTCACGCGTGGCGAGGGCGATGGCGCAGGACCCTAGGATGAAACCCAGGATCTCGGGCCGGAGGTAGCTCACGGCATCGACCCGGTGCAGGCGGAGGGCGCCGGCGATGTCACGGGTGAAGCAGGCCACGCACACGCCCATGTTGGCCGGATTGCCGGCCTTGATGAGCAGGGCGAAGAGCAGGCCGAAGACCGCCCCCGCCAGGAGAACCATGTAGGCCAGCTTGATCTTTGTCATCGTTCCGATTCCCTGAATGCTGGTTTAAAAACAATATAATACCCGTCTGCCATTCAAGGTCAATAGAAAATATAAACAATAGCCATTGAAAATACCAATGAGACATGATATAATGATCGGCCGTATCGATGGTATGGTCCGGATCCGTTGCGGCGCTGACAGGAAAGGAACGGCATGATCGATCTCACGCCCCTCAAGGCGTTCTGCGCAGTGGTGGAAACGGGCAGTTTCTCCGCGGCGGCCCGTGTGGTCCACCGGACGCAGTCCACGGTGAGCACCCGGATCGCCCAGTTGGAGGAGGCACAGGGCGTGCCGCTCCTTGAGCGCCGGTCCGACCGGACGGTGCCGACCGCCGCCGGCCGGATCTTTTATGACAACGCGCGCCGCATCCTGGCCCTGGCCGAGGAGACCCGCGAGCAGATCGGCGCCCTGGGCCGGACCGTGGCCGGCGACCTGGTGATCGGTGCCAGCACCATCCCGGCGACCTACATCCTGCCGCGGATCATGGGGGATTTCAGGCGGCTGCATCCGGGGGTCCGTATCATCCTGCGGACGGGCAATTCACGGACCGTGACGGAGGGGATCATGGCGCACGCCTATGAGATCGGTGTGATCGGCGGGCCCGCGGCCGATAACCGCCTGGAGGCGTGCGCGCTGGCCCGGGACCGGATCGTGCTTGTTGCGGCGTCCGAACACCGTTGGACGCGGCGGCGGAGCGTGACCCTGGCCGAGGTCGCCGGTGAACCGTTCATCGTCCGCGAAGAAGGCTCGGGTACGCGGGCGGCCGTGGAAGCGGTGCTCCGGGCACGCCGGCTCGGCCCGCTGTGCCCGGTCATGGAGGCGGGCAGCACCGAGGCGGTGATCCAGGCGGTGGGGGTGCGACTGGGCGTGGCGCTTGTTTCCGACCTGGCGGCGCGGGCCTCGGGGCTATCCGTGATCCCGGTGGCGGGGCTCAAGATCGAGCGGGTTTTCAATCTCATTCACCGGCGCGGCGGGGTGATGAGCCGGCCGGTGCAGGCGTTCATTGATTACGCGGCATCAGGTCGGGCGCGGGTTCCAGGCGGGGCGGATGGCGGCGGATGATGGCGCGGTTGACGCCGAGATTGATGAGTACTGCCGCGGTTAGGCCGAGCGCGGCCGCAATGGCGACCGCGGCCGGATGGGTGAACAGGTCCGATCCCGTGGCGCGCGCGAGGCCGAGGGCGGCCAGCGGCAGACCGGCCACGAGCACGAGGGGCAGGAGGAATACCAGGGCGAGCGCCAAGCCGAAGGGGGGCGTGGGCAGGCTCAGGCGGGCGAAGTCGCCGGGTCGGAAGGTTGTCGGGTCGGTGATGGGCACCCGGTGGATCGCCGCGCCCGGCCGTTCGGCGCACAGGCTGCAGCCGCCCTCCGTGTGGCAGTCGCGGCAGCCGTCGATGCGTTCCGCGGCCGGAGCCACTTCAATCACGATCGCCGCGCCGGTGTGGACTTCCCTGACCAGGACGGACTGGGTATGGTATTTCATAGCCTTCATTATAGCGGTCGCGGATCGGAAGTAAAGGGGTTTAGGACGGCTATCCCGGCGCGCGCGTGATCTCGGCCACTACGCGCTCCGCGCCCAGGTTGCACCGGCCGAAGCGGACGAGCAGGCGGCTCAACCAGCCGTTGGGGATGCAGCGGATGCGCCGGATGGCGATGCCTTCGGCGGCGCAGAAGGCCTTGAAATCGGCCAGGGCGAGGAAGTGCAGATTCAGATTTCCTGATCCCTGTGGGGTGGACTGATGGTTTTCCGGAACGGGTTTGGCGCATTTTCCGCGTGACAAATGGGCTGCGGCGGCTATCCTTCCTGGGGTCTGACTTCAGGATGATTGGTCATGCACCAGATG
>JBDREB010000355.1:0-5728 GCA_043820325.1 Planctomycetota bacterium
TGAATACATCACGATCGGCTTCACTTCCCATGCGGGGTCTCCTCTTCAGTCCTGTTTCGGGTGCTGCCATGCCCTATATAACGGTTAAAGAGGATTTTGGTTTGAGGAAATTTGGTTGTCTATGAATAATATGGGTTAAGGGGTCAAGAGTGGTCACGCCGGTGGCAGCGTGGCATTCTATTCCGTTGTAGGGGCAGGTTTTAAACCTGCCCGCCTTGCACGCAACATAAGACGGCCGGGTCTGAGACCCGCCCCTACCCATTCGATTTCGCTCAGGGTCCAGACAACAGCGGGAGCGGAAAAACCCGGGTAACGGTTTTCGGTCCAGATCAAAGCCGCTTGCCGTATGCTGAAGTACGATTCGCCTTTCGTTTCCATACACCGTATACCGCTCTTTGGTTGCGGCCCCCAGGCCGCGCTAAGATTTTAGGAACCTATCCGGTCTCCACGGGGTCAAACCTATAGGCCGTCTTATAGGAGAGATGCCATGGACCGGACGATTGTTGTTTTGATGATCCTGGCTGGCACATTGAGTGTGGGTTGGGGTGCGAATGATCAGATCGGACCCTACCGGGTCAAGGGGCATGACCCGATGATGCCCGTCATGGAGGCGGGGCTGATCCAGGCCTTGCCGATGATACCTGCACTGGCGGTCGGGCCGAACGGTTATACCGTCCGCGGCCGCGATCCGATGGTCACGATGATCGTCATTAAAAAGGAAATTCTGCTCGGTATTGCACCGCAGACTCCCGTTCCCCAAGCGGCATCGCTGGCGGATTTCCTGGCTGCGGTCGGGGATGCAGGCCGCTGGCGGGATTTCAAAGTCATGTTCGATGCCGCTGAACAGGGGCTAAACGCGGTCGCCCACCTACAGGAGTCACTGGAGGCCGATGCCATCCCCGCCGCTGTGGGGGAACGGTATCATGCCGAGCTCATCCGTTACGCATCCGCCGCCCGCGAAGGCATCCTGCAGGACGAGGCGATGGCCGCCTTTGTGCGTATTGGCCTGGTCCTGGAAGGGGTCATGTGGGATGAAGCCGCACCCGTGGCAGTCATCAAGGGCGAGGCCCGCTGTGCGGGGGACACATTCCTCGGCGTGCGCGTAGTCGACATTAAACGCGATACGGCGACTGTGGCGTTCACCTATGTGGGGCGGGAATTCAGGTGTACATTGGGGATTTAAAGGCCCCGGTAGAGGCCGGGGCAGGGTCAAATACAGGGTCGCAAAGTCGGATCCGGAATGGACTTACCGCAGACGCAAAAGTCGCAAAGGTTAGAGGCCGGCGATGGCATACACCGAGGTTCCTTATGCTGTCCAGTCGCTGAGGGCACGGCATGCCGTGCCCCTACAAACTTATATCAGTGTGCATTTGTGTGGATCTGTGGTGGAAGTTTTCTTTTCTTCTCCGAGCAATAATCTGTGCAATCTGTGAAATCTGTGGCCTCTTACTCATGGTCCTGTCCGCAACCATACCCTCATCCGTGGCTTCTTAATTGCTTGACTTTCATCTCCCATCCACTACAATCACTTTTTTCATCTGTGGCAAGGAAATCCCATGGCCGAACGGAGTGTTTTCCGCAACGAGACCCACAAGGCCGACCTGTGCATCGTGGGCGGCGGCATGGCCGGTATCACGGCCGCGCTCACGGCGGCGCGGCATGACCTGAAGGTGGTGCTCATGCAGGACCGCCCGGTGCTCGGCGGCAACGCCTCGAGCGAGGTGCGGGTCCATGTATGCGGCGCCGATGTGCACAACAGCCACGCCCACCTGCGGGAGACGGGCATCCTCGAGGAACTGCGCCTGGAGAACGCCAAACGCAATCCCCAACGGTCTTTCAGCGAATGGGACGCCCTCCTCTATGAAAAACTCCAGTACGATCCGCGGATCACACTCCTTTTGAACTGCTCCTGCCTCGACGCGGCCATGGAGGGCGACCGCATCCTCTCCGTGACCGGCTGGCAGCTCACCACCTACACCTACCACACCGTGGAGGCGAAACTCTTTGCCGACTGCTCGGGTGACGGCATCCTGGCCCCGCTCTCGGGCGCCGCCTTCCGCATGGGCCGCGAGGCCCGGAGCGAGTTCGGCGAGTCGCACGCGCCCGAGATGGCCGACAGCCGGACCATGGGCATGACCTGCCTCTTCCAGGCGCGCGAGCACGACCGGCCCATGCCCTACACGCCGCCGGCCTGGGCGCATAAGTTTTCATCCTGCGATGACCTGCCCCACGGCCGCAAGGCCCACGACTGGTTCGAGATGGGGTACTGGTGGATCGAACTCGGCGGTGAGTATGATTCCATCCGCGACACCGAGTACCTGCGCGACGAGCTTTTAAAGATCGCCCTCGGCGTCTGGGACCACATTAAGAACCACTGCGACGGCCGGGCCGAGAAGTGGGCGATCGAGTGGCTCCAGTTCCTGCCCGGCAAGCGGGAGAGCGTGCGCTACGAAGGCGACCACATCCTGAACCAGAACGACATCGAGGCCGGCGGCAAGTTCGACGACCTGGCGGCCTACGGCGGCTGGAGTATGGACGACCACCATCCGGCCGGGTACTGGTCCGTGAAGATCGGCGCGCCCTCGACCATGTTCCACAAGGCGCCCTATCCCTACGGCATCCCGTACCGGAGCCTGTATTCGAAGAACATCGCCAACCTGTTCGTGGGCGGCCGGTGCCACAGCGCCACGCACATGGCCTTGTCTTCCACGCGCGTGGCCGGCACCGGGTCGAGCATGGCCCAGGCCATCGGCGCGGCCGCCGCGCTTTGCGTACAGAAGGGGCTCGATCCCCGGGGCATTCTCTCCCACATGGCCACACTCCAGCAGGCCCTGCTTGTTGACGACGCCTATTTGCCCGGCATCCGCCAGCAGTTCGGCGACCTTACGCTCAAGGCCAAACTCACCGCTTTGCAGGGCGACCCCGCGCCCGTGCGCGATGGCACCAACCGCCAGGTCGGCGACGACCCGCATGCCTGGACCCACAAACCGGGCGACTCGATCGCTTACGAATTGTCCGCCCCCCGGTTCGTGGCGCAGGCCGTTCTTGCCCTCGACTCAGGCATGGAGCGCGACATCCAGATGAGCTACCACGGCAAGTACGGGGCGAAGCTCATCCTGCCCGATGTCATCGCCGATTCCTTTGATGTGGAGATCAAGGAAGGGGGCGCATGGCACCGGCATGCCTCAGTGACCGGCAACTGCCGGCGCTTCATCCGCATCCCGATCGAGAAACCCTGCGAAGGCGTGCGCTACACCCTGCGCAAAACCAACGGCGCCAGCGCCATCCGCATGTATTCCTTTTACCTGGGAGAAGGTAATGGGTTATAGGTGATGGGTGATAGGGCGGAAGGTTGAACGGTGATAGGTAATAGGTGATGGGTAATAGGTGGGAACAGGACTGGAGAAGATGATGGGTAAGATCGAAAGCTTCCGGGACTTGGAAGTATACAAACGGTTATTTGACCTTGCGCATGAGACCTATTTGGTTACACTGACTTTTCCCAACTTTGAGAAATTCGAATTGGGTTCACAATTGCGCCGATCCTCCAATTCCGCTCCGGCCAATGTGGCTGAAGGCTGGAATAACAAGCACTTGAACATATACCTGGAAGGCATCACCCGGGCACTCGGTGAAGTCCAGGAAACAGACCATCACTTGGCGACAGCAAAAAAACGGGAGTATTTGACCTCAAACCAGTATGCACATTTTGCTGACGGTTACGACCAGTGCGGCAAAATGCTGAAAGGCCTGCATCGGTCCCTGGAACGATACGGCCTCAAATGATGACCATTGATAGCATTGATCCATGCATTTTATCCTCCATGATCTACCTATCACCTTCCACCTATAACCTATTACCCTTGGTTGGCCCGTTAAACAACCTGTCCCTTCGCTTGGAGACGCCGCATGCCTGACGAACGAAAACCCAACATTCTTTTCTTTTTCACCGATCAGCAACGCTGGGACACGCTGGGGTGTTACGGCAATCCCATGGAGTTCACACCGCACCTGGACCGGCTGGCGGCCGAGGGGGTGCGGTTCGAGCAGGCGTTCACCTGCCAGCCCGTGTGCGGGCCGGCGCGGGCCTGTCTGCAGACGGGAACCTACGCGACCGCCAACGGCGTGTGGTGCAACGGCGTACCCCTGCGCAAGGACCAGCCGTTCGTGGCCGAACAACTGCGCGCGGCGGGCTACGCCACGGGGTACATCGGCAAGTTCCACCTTTCCACCACCCAGACGGCGCCAGTGCCTGCCGGCGACCGGATCGGGTACGATTTCTGGGAAGCGGCCGACATTCTTGAATTCACCTCGCACCCGTATGGCGGGCGCATGTTCGACGCGGATAACAAGCCCGTGGAATTCAGTGACCAATACCGCGTGGATTTCCAGACCGACCGGGCGATCGATTTCATGGGCCGTCCGCACGGCAAGCCGTTCTTCCTGTTCCTTTCCTTCCTGGAACCCCATTTCCAGAACGACATGCGCCGGTTCGTGGGGCCGGATGGTTCCAAGGAGCGGTTCCGTGACCCCTGGGTGCCCCTCGACCTCCGTGACAAGCCGGGCGACTGGCCGTGGGAACTCCCCGATTACTACGGGTGCTGTGCCGCGCTCGACACCGCCATGGGCCGCATCGTCGCCAGACTGAAGGAACGGGGGCTCTACGACAACACCCTGATCGTCTTCACCTCGGACCATGGGTGCCATTTCCGCACGCGCAACAGCGAGTACAAGCGGTCCTGCCACGAATCCTCCATCCGCATCCCCATGATCGTGCACGGCCCGGGGTTCACCGGCGGCAGCGTGGTCCATGACCTGGCCGGCCTCATCGACTTGCCGCCCACGCTCCTTGATTCGGCGGGCGTACCGGCGCCGGCGGTCTTCCACGGGTCTTCGCTGGCGCCCCTCGGCCGAGGCGACCGGTCGCACGCCCGGGAGGAGGTCTTTGTGCAGATCAGCGAGGCGGAGGTGGGCCGCGCGATCCGTACGGACCGGTGGAAATACGCCGTATACGCGCCCGACAAGGACGGCGGCGTGCATCCGTCCAGTCCGGTGTATGTGGATCGCTATCTCTACGATCTCAAGGCCGATCCGCACGAGAGCGTGAACCTCATCGGCCGGGGCGGGTTCCATCGCAATGTGGCCGACGATCTCATGGAACGCCTGAAACGCCGGATGGCGGAGGCGGGCGAGGCTGTGCCGGAGATCCGGAAGGCGGAATATTACGCCTGAGGGTGGAAGATTGTCCCGGGGGTCGCAAAGTCGCACAGTCGCAAGGGTCGCAAAGTCAAGGTAGCCGCCGGACGGCGGCGCCGTTTTAAATTTTCTCTGACCTCAGAACTCTGACATCCCACCTCTCTCTCTCTCTCTCCATTAAATGACATGCGTCTAATCGGCTATTAAATGCTGATATCGAAGAAAAAAGCCACAACCGCCCAAAAAATCAGGCATCCAGCAAGAAATATGGCGGTATGGGCCTAAATACCAGTTTACTTGCTCAAATCGACTAAAACAAGCATGTAGAGTATATGTAACACTTTAGCCGAATGAAGTAAAAGAGCGGGGTACCGGGTAAAAAAACCTCGCAACATTGTACCCCTTTTGCCGTTGGAAATCAAGCGGATTGCAAAAAAGATGGCGGAATTATATTGACAAATACCTGCCCTTGTATATAATGGCAGAATGAGCAGCGAGATAGAGCGTTTGAACGAGCGGCGGGCCGCGCTGG
>JBDREB010000356.1:0-14146 GCA_043820325.1 Planctomycetota bacterium
GTGAGGTGAATCGCCAACTGGAGAGCCGGATGCGGGAAATCCGCCAGTCCGGTTCGGAGGGAGGGGCGGTGCAAGCCAATGCGCCGTCCCTACCCCTATCAATTGGACCCAAAACAAGCGTCGTCCCGGGCTGGATCTTCCTCGACTCCGTCCACAAGCCGGCGCAAGCGAGGGCACGGCATGCCGTGCCCCTACAGCGGAAAAGAATGCCACGGTGGTACCGGCGCGCCCTCTTTTGACCCCTTAATTATGGGGCGGTGTACTTAGCCCCCCCCCCGCGTTCAGGCTTCCCACGCCCGCATGATATACTGATACAACAGCGGGAGCGTTTCGCGGTGGTCACCCTGGACATAATACCCCTTGCCGTTGAAGACCCGCGGGATGCGGGTGGCGATGCTCTTCTGGTCGCGCAGGTAGTAGTAATACTGGGATTCGTCGCGCGAATTGTCGTCGAACACGAAGGGCCGGATGTCGAAGTTGGCCGCGTACAGTTTGTCGGGCGTGCGGCCCATGTTGGCGGCCATGGACACGGCCTTGAGAAAGACCTCCGGCCCCATGACCGCGGAGCCGATGTTGAGGACCACCCCGCCGGCCGTGCATTTGGCGATCTCTTCGGTGTAGATCAGGAAATCGCGGCCGCTCGTCGCGCCCTTGGCGGCCGGATCGAAATTGGCGTGCTGGTCGATGATGTCCGTGCCGATCGAGGCGTGGACCGTGGCCGGCACGCCGCGGCGCAGGGCCCGGGCGAAGACGCTCACATCGGCGTACGGGAACCCGTCGTAGGGCTTGAGGTAGGCCGGGTCGTCGGGGAAGCGCTTGAAAACGGCGTCGAGCACCCGCTTGCGGAAGCCGGCATCCTCGACCAGGCGCCCCATGGCTTCGCCGTACCCGATGCCCATGGCGTGGGCCTCGGTCAGGGCCTGGTTGATGTAGACGCAGGTCTCGAAGGCCATGCCGAATTCGCCCCTGGGCAGGGCCTTGCGCACATCCTCCGACGAGGCGCCGGTCAGGGCGAGCTCGAATGTGTGGATCGTGGAGGCGCCGTTGGTGGCGTACAGGGTGACCAGGCCCCGTTCGATCAGGTCGATGATGATGGGCCCCAGCCCGTTCTTGATGGGGTGGGCGCCCGACATCAGGATCACCGGCCGCCCGGCGCGGCGGCAGGCGACGATGTGCCCGGCGATCTCGGCTACATCGGCCGATTCCCGGGCGGGCGGTGCGGCCCGCAGGCGGGCGCAATCCACGGAATCGGCCAGCCCCACCTTGTTGCCCCGTGACGCCAACGGGTAGGTCCGCATCCGGGCGTTGTCGAACGGTTGGAATCGGCCGCGGTAGTCGGGAACCATGCGCACCCCTTTCTACAGGATGTACCGGGACAGGTCCTCGCGGGCGACGAGGGCGGCCAGCCGTTCCTCGACCATGGCGCGATCGACGGTCACGGCCGTGCCGGCCAGCTCCGGGGCCCGGAAGGAAAGGTCCTCGAGCAGTTTTTCCATGATGGTGTAGAGCCGGCGCGCGCCGATATTCACCGTGGCGGCGTTAAGGTCGGCCGCCAGGCCGGCCAGGCGCGCGATGGCCTCGTCCGTGAAAGTGAGCGTCACCTGCTCCGTACCCAGCAGGGCGGTATACTGCTTCACCAGGGCGTTGTGGGGCTCGCGCAGGATGCGCTCGAGATCGTTCCGGGTGAGGGGGTCCAGTTCCACCCGGATGGGGAACCGGCACTGGAGCTCGGGCATGAGATCGGAGGGCTTGGTGGAATGGAACGCGCCCGCGGCGATGAACAGGATGTAATCGGTGCGGATGGTCCCGTACCGGGTGACCACGGCGGTGCCGTCGACCAGCGGCAGCAGGTCGCGCTGGACGCCCTCGCGGGAGACATCGATATCGCGATGCCCGTCCTCGCGCCGGGCGATCTTGTCGATCTCGTCGATGAAGACGATGCCGCCCTCCTCGACCGCCTCGACCGCGTCGCGCACGATCTCCTCGCGGTTGATGAGTTTCCCGGCCTCCTCGGCCGTCAGCCGGCGCAGAGCGTCGGCCACCGTCGCGCGCTGGGGTTTGCGTGCCCGGGGCGCGGCGTTCTCGAAGATGGACTGCAGTTCCATGCCCATCTCCTCCATGCCCTGGTTGGAGAGCACCTCCATCATGGGCATGACCGGCCGCTCGACCTCGATCTCGATCTCACGGCCGTCCAGCTCCCCCGCCGCCAGCTGACGGGCCAGGTCGGCGCGGTCGGGTGCCGGGGCGCCGGGGACGGTCGCCTGGCGCGCCAGGATGTCGAGCACCCGTTCCCGGGCATGGCGCTGCGCATCGGGCAGGACCCGCTCCCGCGCGCGGTTCTCCCGGTCGCTCACCGTGTTCTTGACCAGGTTGCGGATGATCGACTGCACATCGCTGCCGACATAGCCGATCTCGGTGAACTTGGTGGCCTCGACCTTGATGAAGGGCGCGTCGATGAGACCGGCCATGCGCCGGGCGATCTCGGTCTTGCCCACGCCCGTGGGGCCGATCATGATGATGTTCTTGGGATGGACCTCGCGCGCCAGCGGTCCGTCGATCCGCCGCCGGCGCCAGCGGTTGCGGACCGCCACGGCGATGGCGCGCTTGGCGCGGTCCTGGCCGATGATGTACCGGTCCAGTTCCCGGACGATCTCGGCAGGCTTGAGTTCCCGGTTCATACGAGTTCCCGGACCTCGATGTTGCGGTTGGTGTAGACGCACAGGCCGGCGGCGATCTCCAGGGCGGTCCGCACGATCGCCGCCGCCGAAAGGCCGGTGTGGGCCACAAGCGCGCGGGCCGCGGCCACGGCGTAGGATCCGCCCGAACCGATGCCGATGACGCCGTCGTCGGGCGCGATCACATCGCCGCGGCCGGTGATGAGCAGGGACTCCTCCCGGCTGATGACATTCAGGATCGCCTCCAGGTGGCGCAGGGTCCGGTCCGTGCGCCAGGCCCGGGCCAGCTCAATGGCGGCCTTGCTGACGCGGCCGTCGCATTCCCCGAGCTTGGTGTCAAAGATCTCCAGGAGGTGCAGGGCGTCGGCCGTGGCGCCGGCGAAGCCCACCAGGACCCGGCCGTGGTGCAGTTCCCGGATCTTCAGGGCCGTGTGCTTGACGATGGTATGGTCCAGCGTGACCTGGCCGTCGCCGCCGATGGCCGCTTCGGCCCCGCGACGCACGGAAAGCACGGTGGTGCCGTGGGTGCCGCTCATCGTTTCTTCCCCTTCCCGGCCTTTTTGCGGCCGACAATGAGCCCCTGGGTCTCCAACCGGGCCAGGAAATCGGGCGACACGGTCACGCTCATGCGCACCGCGGTGTCCGTCCAGTTCTGTTCGTGGACCTCGGCCATCTTGTTGACCAGCGCGATCAGGCGCCCGTCGGCGATGGGGATCTCCACCTCCACCCGGTGGCGCCATTTCCGGAGCACGGCCCGGATCATGTCCCCCAGCGCGACCATGTTCTCGCCCGTGGCGGCGGAGACCACCACCGCCTGGCGGTACCGCGCGGCCAGTGCCGCCACGGTCACCCGGTCGGGGGCCAGGTCGATCTTGTTGAACACGAACACCGTCGCGATGTCCCCGCAGCCGATCTCCTTGAGGATCTTGTCCACCACCCCGATGCGCTGTTCGGCCAGCGGCGAGGAGGCGTCGATCACATGCAGGAGGAGACCGGCCCGGCGCGCGTGCAGCAGGGTGGCCTTGAACGATTCGATCAGGTGGTGCGGGATGTTATTGATGAATCCCACCGTGTCGCTCAAGAGGATGATCTCGTGGTTGCCCAGGTCGACGCGGGCCGTGCGGGTGTCGATGGTGGCGAAAAGCTGGTCCTCCACCACCACATCCCGGCTGGAGAAATGCCGCATCAGCGTCGACTTGCCGGTGTTGGTGTAGCCCACTAGGGCGACGGCGTACTCGCCGCTGCGGGACTGGACATCGCGGTCGATCCGCGTCTCGATCGCCTGCAGTTTCTCGCGATTGAACTGGATCTGCTTGCGGGCCAGGCGGCGGTCGGTCTCGAGCTGCTTTTCGCCCGGGCCGCGGGTGCCGATGCCGGGCGCGCCCTCCAGCCGGCCCAGGTGGGACCACATGTGCCGCAGGCGCGGCAGCTGGTATTCCAGCTGGGCCAGCTCCACGGCCAGCTTGGACTGGTAGGTGCGCGCCCGCAGGGCGAAGATGTCCAGGATCACCTCGCTGCGGTCGACCACCCGGCACGCGAAGGCTTTTTCGAGGTTGCGCACCTGACCCGGGGTGAGTTCACTGTCGAAGATCACCACATCGGGCGCCAGGGCCGCCATGCCTTCCTGGATCTCGGTCACCTTGCCCTTGCCGACATAGGTGGCCGGATGGGGGGTGGGACGGCGCTGGAGGTACCGGCCGACCACTTCGCCGCCGGCCTGCTCGGTCAGGGCCTGGAGTTCGTCCAGGGAGAGGGAATCCCCCCCCGCCCGGCCGTCGAGGGCCAGCCCCACCAGGAGGGCCCGTTCCTTAATCCGGCCCATTCGCCGCTCCCAGCCGCCGCACTTCCGCGGCCGTGTGCAGCCGGCCCTGGTCCATGCCCGGGCATCCGGCCGCGATGCGCTGCCAGTGCGCGCAGGAACGCAGGTTGTCGGTCCAGAACGGGAAGGTGCGGCACTGGACCGGCCGCGCGGGATAGATCCGGCAGCCGACGGGGTCCCGGTCGAAGAAAATACAGTCCCCGTCCGGTTTTTCGATCAGGGAATATTCCTGCCGGGTGTAACGGGTGTAGGTCACATGAAAATCCTCCACGCCCAGGCCGAGATGGCGCGCGATCGCCTCCGCTTCGCCCGGTTTGAGCCAGACATATCCGGGAACGCCGGTGCAGCAGGTCCCGCACTGGAGGCAGGCGAAACGCAGCCCCGCCGCGTACCAGACCTCACTCGTCGTCATCGATGTCATCCATCAATTGCGGGCGCTTGCGGCTGACCCGGCGGGCGAACCGCACGCCCGCGGGCACGAGCGCCCACAGGACATAGGCCCACATGAACACGAAAAACACTTCGGCCGGCTTCCAGACGACCACCGGGATGAAAATGACGGCGGTCGCTAGGGCGGAGAACCGGTTGAGCCGCTCGGTGATCAGGTGGCCCACATGGGCGCACCGGACCCGGGAGACCATCAGCAGCGAGGTGACCAGGATGGTGAACGGGAACAGGGCCTGGATCACGAAGGCGAGGGTGGAACCGGTCCCGATACGGCCGATGTCCACATAGGTGACGAAGAAAAGGATGTTCGCCATCACAAAGCCGGCCGCGGCGGGGGTGGGCAGGCCGTCCAGGTGGGAGTGCGGCACGCCGTCGGCCTCCACATTGTACCGGGCCAGGCGCATGGCCGCGCAGAGGGTGAAAACGATCGCGATCAGGGCCAGGAACAGGAAATTTTGGCGCGTGACATCATGGTCGTTCGCCGCAAGCAGGGCGATCAGGAACCGGTTGGCCACAAAAGCGGGCGCGACCCCGAAGGAAATGACATCGGCCAGGGAGTCGAGTTCCCGGCCGAAGACGGATTCGGCATCCATCAGGCGGGCGATCTTGCCATCCAGCACATCGAAGACCATGGCCCCGAAAATGAGCCAGCAGGCCTGCTGCAGGAGATCGACCGCGTGGCCGTCGTGCAGGTCCAAGTCGGCGTTGGCCACCCGCAATACGGCCGTCATGCCGCAGACGATGCCGGCCAGGGTCAGGGCCGAGGGCAGGAACGGAATGATCTTCATCAGTTTGGGTTTGCGTTCAATGGTTGCCATGGCGCTCCCTTTGTTGGACGCGGGTGCCGGCGATCAGGTCGCCCAGGCGCAGGTTCTCGCCGGACACCAGCATGGTGACGGCCGGAATGACCGGCAGGTTGACCTCGACGACCTTGACGACATTGCGGACCAGGATCTCCTTCAGCGAACAGCGCATCCCGATCCGGTTGCGCAGGGTAAGACCGAGCAGGAACTTGCCGGCCGTTGCGCCGGCCAGGAGTTCGGTGAGGACCCCGTAAACGACCAGGCAGCTGACGAAAAGAAGCCACAGGAGTTCGACAAAGGCGGCCGGACCGATGTCCTGGAAACGCAGCAGTCCCAGCAGGGCCAGGGCGGCGGCGCCCACGATCAGGCTGTCGACCGCGTAGCCGCCCGCGCGCGCGAGGAGGGTCCCCACGCGGATGGTATGGACGGGACGGTAGAGGACGAACGGCGCCCAGCGCCGCAGCACCAGGGCCGCCCCGGCGGCCGCCACCGCGGCGGCCGCGGCCAGGACCAGGGCCTGCAACACCGGCCAGCCGGCCGAGGCAGCGGTCGTCCAGACCCCATCCGTTTCCAGGAAAACATCGCAACCCGGCCGGCTGAACAGGGACGGTGCCGTCCGGGCCAGGGCCGGCAGGAAATTGCTGCGCACCACCACGGCACCCATGGACGAATCAGCCACACGGATCCCCTGGAATTTGACCGCGTAGCCCGCGGCCGAACCCGGGATGGCCGTCCCCGCCATCCAACCGTCCTCGCCCAGCGGGGCGCGCATGATGGCCCCCGACCGTTCCGCCTGCTGGGTCCCGATGTAATACAGGACGGGACCGTCGGCCAGGTCAAAGCAGTTCACCGCGGCGCGGGTGAAGTCATGGCGCTGCCAGGACCGGCCGTCCCAGGCGGCGGCCTGCACCTCCGGGCGCCCCGCCTGGCGCCAGGCGGCCACGGGCCCGCGCGCACTGTCGGCCAGCCGGCAGTCAACGATCCCCTCCGGTACGGGCAAGGGCGCGGCCGGGAAGGCCGTAAGGGCGGCGTCGGCCAGGACCATCACCAAGAGCCGCGACGGCTGGAGGGCATGCATAAGCACCAGGACCTGCCCCTCCCGCAGGCACAGGTCGGCCACGGTCATGCCGGCGGGGGCCGGGATGAACGAGCGGTAGGTTGGTTCAGGCGGCGGGCTGTAAACGGCCACACCGGCAGGTTCGGCGACCAGCACACCCCGGGGGGCCAGGAGCGCTGCGGTGAACCCGCCGCGGAATGTGCACTGAGGCTCAAGCCGGTCCCTGAACGCGAAGAAGCTGATGCACCCCCCCGGGGTCCCCTCTCCCGCCGGTTGGAGCGTTACTTCTCGCCCGGCCAAGAGCAGCCCCTCCGCCGCGGGCAGCGGGGTCAGGTCCAGGTACAGGCGGGCACCGGGGACGGCGTACGCCGCCGGTACGACCAGCGCCAGGATGATGCCGGCGATCCAAGGGATGCGGAACATGCTCAATGCGGCCGGGTTCCGCCCGACAACTTGGGCCCGTTACGGTCCCACCACCGGGCCCAGCGCTGCGGATCGGTCCCCAGGTCGACCCCGGTCAAACCGCGCAGGCACAGGTATCCCGCCGAGGACGGAATGATCAGGTTGGGATTCCGGGCGAGTGTTGCCATGTTGGCCTGCACGGCGATGATGCCGGGTATGTACCGGACCAGGCCATAGCGGTAAGCCGTAAGCGCGGCCACATCGACCCCGCGCAGGAGGTCGGAGTCGAGCAGGACCTGGGAGGTGGTGCCCTGCGCCAGGATATAATCGAGGGCCAGGGCGAGTTCGGCGGGGAACCGTTCGAAACAGCGCATGGCGAAATCGACCGTCCGGTTGTTGGGGCTCATCAGGCACCGGGCGATGATGCCCGGCAGGATGTCCGGCTCCCCCGCGGAGGTCAGCCGGTCGAAGAGCCCGGGCCAGTCGGCCGGGGCGGTATCCAGGGCCGCGGCGATCACGGCTTCATATGCCGCCGCGGTCGTGAGCCGGTCGGCCGCGGTCGCGCGCCAGGCTTCAAAGCCCCCCGGTTCCGACCAGTTCCTGTAATTGGTCAGGCGGGCCAGGCTGGCCTTGACATGTTCGCGCACGATCGCGGCGGGATCCTGGATGCAGGCGGCCAGGGCATCGACCGCCCGCGTGTCGCCGATCCGGCCCAGCCCGATCGCGCAGAAGGCCCGCACCTCGGCATCCGTGTCGCGCAACCCCTCCGTGAAGTACGGCAGGACCCGGCGGTCGCCCGTAGCGCCGAGACCGCTGATCATCTCAAGGAAGAGGAAGCGGGGCATGGCATCCCGGCCGGTGCGGCAGGCGGCCATGATCTCCGGGGCCAAGGCCTGATTGGCAAGGACCTTGTGCAAGGAGCGGATGGATGCATCCCGCAGCGGCCCGGTCAGCGTTGTCGCCGCCTTGACGAGCGCCGGGATCGCCGCGGGGCTTCCCGTGGCGCACAGGGCGTAGGCCGCCGCCTCCCGGACCTGCGGGACCTGGTCCATGAACAGCGTGTCGGCGATGCGAGCCACGGTGCCCGGGTCATTGAACGCGGCCAGGGATATGATCGCCACGGCCCGGACCTCCCAGTTAGGATGGATCGTCATCCCCCCCATGGTGTCGCGGGCCAGCGCCGAATGGTGGAAGGACAGGACCTTGAGGGCGGCGATCACCACGGACTTGTCACGATCGCCGAGATAATCGATCACGCTGGCTTCGGCCGCGGGGCCCAGGGTGAACAGATCGAGGATGCATCCCTCGCGTTTGAACAGGTCGGCGGTCCGGATGACGGTCATCAGGGCGTTGACCCGCGCTTCAACGGGTACGGGATGGGCGGGGGCGTCGCCGGCCGGAAGGGACGCGGCGCAGAGGCAGGCCGCGACCGCGCATACGCGCCAGAGACGGGACGCCCGGGCGGGACCGGCGCGCATCTCAGCCATAGAATTGCTGGGATGTGTTATTGAGGGTGCTGGCGGTGCAGATGATGGCCTTGATCTCGAACCCCGATTCCTTTTTCAGGCGGTCCAGGGCCGGATTACCGAGGGGGTTGACCACCGCCAGGTTGAGCGTGCGGCCGATCTTGGAGAGCGGGATCACCTGGAAATGCTGGATCTCGGCCGGGCTCAAGACCCCCACGGTATTGGGATGCACCCGCAACACCTCCAGCCGCGAGAACGGCGCCTTGAATTCCTCGGACAGGAAGGTGCCGATGTCGTGCGCCTTCATGACTTCCGAATTGATGAGCGCATCCACGATCGACATGCCCATCTGCAGGGCAAAGGTCAGGACCTCCTGGCCCGCCTGGGGCGTGATCCGCTCGCGGGCGACCAGGAGGTCGACCGTCAGCCGGGCGGCCTCCTGCAGTTCGGGCTCGAGACTGCCGGCCGCCGGGGCCCCGGTCTGGATGACCGGCTGAGGCCCGCTTTCGAATTCTTCCTTGGCCCTGATATCCTGGTTCAGGCGGCCCAGGTAGCGGTCCTCCTTGGAACGGAGCACCACCATGCCGGGGATATCCAGATCGATCTGGGCAAGGGTTTCACTCGTCCGGTTGGACGGGAGCGGCGGTACCGCTTCCACCACCGGCGGCTGGGCCGGCGCGGGTTGCGCCGGAGCCTGCTGCTGGGGCGCGACCCACCGGCCGCTCTTGGTCACGAACCCCTTGGGGGCATCCTTGTCTTTTTTAAAAAGCGCCATATCTGCTTCGTGCCTGCCTTACTGTTGAGCGCTTGTTACAAAGCTGAAAACATCCGCCGGGAGCATTTTCAGGGTGATGATGCGGTTCTTGCGGTGGAGGTTCTCCCATTTCTTAAAGAGATCGACCGCACCCAGGGTGATCCCCTGGTTGAATTCCTCTTCGACCAGCCGCACCGCCTCGATATATTCGGCCGGCTCTTCCTCAGTGGCCTTTTCTTCGCGGTCCTTGCTGGTGATGATGACCTGTTCAATGACGGCCTGCACCTCATCCTCATCCGCGGCGAGGGAGATGCCCTCGCTGAGGGGCTCAAGCAGCAGCGATTCCTCGATCACCGCATCCGCCGGGAGATCGATCAGTTCCACATTGAGGACATTGGTGGTATCCTGGGGGACGACCTCCTCACCCTTGACCATTTCCACATCCACGGGGCCGACCGGTTCGAGCCTCTGGACCCCGGATCCCGGAGATTTGACCGGCTTGACCGCCGTAGCCGGCTTGGGGCCGGGCGTGGTCAGCTTGGCGGTCGATCCGGCCGATGGTGCGGGCTTGGCGACCGCCGCGCCCATCGATTTGCGGAACTCCTCCGGGCTGATCGGCTTGGCCTCTTCGATCGAGATCTCCAGGGCCTCTTCACTGCCCATGACCTCGCCGCCGGCCACATAGTGCTTGTTGAACTGTTCCATGAATTCGGAATAGGTGCAGACCACCGTCTTGATGCGCAGGCCGGTCATGGTCGCCACGGTCTTCTGCGCCGCCTTGTTGAGGGGGTTGACCATGGCCACCGAAAGGATCTGGCCCAGTTTGTCAAGGGGCAGCATGAAGGCCTTGCGGGCCATGTCCGGAGAAAGGCAATCGAGGGCCTTTTTACGGATGACATACTTGGCCAGCTTGACCTGCGGGATCATGCATTTCTTGGAGAGTTCGATCATCAGGTCGTTCTCGTTGAGGACCTTGTCATCGACCAGGACCCGGATGAACGGTGCGGCCTCGGAGCGTTTGTCGAACGCCTCGGCAACCTTGGCCGGTTCACCCATGCTGATCTGGAGCAGGAAATCGCGCAACTCGGTATCGGCTTGTTCGGTGTCGATCACCGCTTTGAGGGCCGCCGCCTCCCCCCGTTTGAGCTGGCCGACATCCTGGCGCGACGCGGCCGTCGCGGGCCGGACCCCGGCGCTGATCGCCTTGGTGGGACCGGAGACCGCTTGGGCCGGTCCGGAGACGACCTGCGCCGTCCCGGAGGCGGCTTTCACCGGACCGGAAACGGTTTCCACCGGACCGGAGACCGGGACGATGGGTTGCTGGGGACCGGAAACTTTGCGTTCGGCCGGAGCGGCGGCCTGCCCCGGTTTGACGGCCGAGGTCCGCTGGGATTGGATCATCCGGCGCTGGCGTCCGGAGGCCCGCGAATCGTCTGCCGGGTCTTTTTTCTTTCCGAACAGGAAGCCAAAAACCATCTTGGTATCCTTACAATGCGGTCCGGACAATGTGATGCCTATTATAGAATCACCCATCTTCAATGCAAGCAAAAATTTAAAATAATTGCGGTTTTAGCTTGCATTGAAAGGGGTTGCGGGTAGTATAGTCGGCATTCTCCGGCCCCCGTGCGGAGCCCTCCCCCGGTTTGAAAAGGAAAACACGATGTACATCATCCTCGTCGGCCCTCCCGGTTGCGGCAAAGGCACCCAGGCCAAGGTCCTGGCCGAAAAACTCGGGATCCCCTCCGTCTCCACCGGGGATATCTTCCGCACCGAACTGGCCAACAAAACCCCGCTGGGGCTTAAGGCCAAGTCCTACATGGATGCCGGCACCCTGGTCCCCGACGAAGTGGTGACGGACATGGTGGCCGACCGCCTCAAGCGGCCCGATTGCGCCAAGGGCTGCATCCTGGACGGCTTTCCCCGCACCATCCCCCAGGCCGAGGGACTGAACAAGATCCTCGCCGGCCGCGGGGTCAAGATCGACCATGTGGTCGAGATCAAAGTGGTGGACGACATCATCATCAAGCGGCTGACCGGCCGCATGGCCTGCGGTACATGCAAACGGGATTTCAACAAGTTCTTCAATCCCCCCAAAGTCGAGGGCGTCTGCGACGCCTGCAAGGGCAAGCTGACCTCCCGCGCCGATGACAATGTCGAGACCATCCAGAACCGGCTCAAGGTCTACCGCAACGAGACCGCCCCCCTGCTGGCCCATTACCGGGACCGGCTCATTTCCGTCAAGGGCGACGGCGCCCCGGGCGATGTGACCACCAGCATCATCCGCAAACTCGGCCGCTGAAACGCCATGCCTGAACGAATGACGGCCATCCAGGTTGCCCCCGGGGTGACCCTCGGGGGCAACGGCCGGCTGGTGCTCATCGCCGGGCCGTGCGTCATCGAATCCCGCACGCTCTGCCTGAAGATCGCCCGCACCCTTGTCACGCTCACCGGCCGGCTGGGGATCCCCTTCATCTTCAAGGCCTCCTTCGACAAGGCCAACCGCACCTCCGGCACCGCCGTCCGGGGGCCGGGCATGAAACAGGGCCTCGCCATCCTGGCCGCCGTCAAACGCGAACTGGGCGTGCCGGTGACCACGGACATTCATCTGCCCGCGCAGGCCGCGGCCGTGGCCGATGTGGTCGACCTCATCCAGATCCCCGCCTTCCTCTGCCGCCAGACCGACCTGCTCGAAGCGGCCGCCGCCACCGGACTGCCGGTGAATGTGAAAAAGGGCCAGTTCCTCTCCCCCGAAGAAGTGCGCAACATCATCGCCAAGGTCACGGCCCGCAAGAAAGCCCGGGTCTGCATCACCGAACGGGGCACCTCGTTCGGCTACAACCGCCTGATCAACGACTTCACCGGCATCCCGATCATGCGCGCCATGGGCGCGCCGGTGATCTTCGACGCCACCCACAGCGTCCAGCGGCCGGGGGGCCAGGGCGACCGTTCGGGCGGGGCGCGCGAATTCGTATCCTGCCTGGCCCGCGCCGCCGCCGCCGTGGGCATCGACGGCCTGTTCATCGAGACCCACCCCGACCCGGACCACGCGGCCAGCGACGGCCCCAACATGGTGCCCCTGGCCGGCGTCGAAGACCTGCTCCAACCCGTCCTCGCCATCGACCGGGTGGTCAAGGGGCGCTGAACCCGCCCAAGCCCCCATGGATTACCCCGCCGCGGTCCCCTATCTCGAATCATTCATCAACTACGCCACCGGCACGGGCAAGGATTTCCCGCGCCACATGAAAAAGCTCCACCGCATCCGGACCATTCTGGACCGGCACGGCAACCCGTACCAGGGACTCCCCGTCGTATTGGTCACCGGCACCAAGGGCAAAGGCTCGACCGCGGTCATGCTCGCCGCCATCCTCAAGCGGGCCGGCTACCGCGTGGGGACCTACCTCTCCCCCCATCTCGTTTCGGTCCGCGAACGGATCCGTTTGAACGGCCGCCCCGTCAGCAAGCCCCTCTTCGCGCGGACCATCACCCGGCTCCAACCCTACCTGGACACATTCGCCGACCGCCGCGCCGCCGCCACCCCGTCCTACTTCGAGATCCTCACCGCCGCCGCCTTCATGCTCTTCCGGGAACGGACCGACCTCGCCGTGATGGAGATCGGCATGGGCGGCCGGTACGACGCCACCAACATGGCCGAGCCCCTGGTCTCCGTCATCACGCCGATCAGCCTGGAACACACCCAGTTCCTCGGCAAAACCGTCACCCTGATCGCCGGTGAAAAAGCGGGGATCATGCGAACCCGCCGGCCGGTCGTGTGCACGGCCCGCCACCCCGACGCCCTGCGTGTCATCACCCGCACGGCCCGTGCGCTTACAGCGCGCCTGCTTCGCATCGACCGCGATTTCCGCGTGACCGACGAAAAGGGAGGCACCGTCCGTATCACGGCCCTGGGCCACACCGTCGGCCGCATCCATATCCCCATGCCCGGCCGCCACCAGTCGGAGAACGCCGCGGCCGCGGTCACGGCCGCCTTCCTGCTCAGGGACGCGGGGTACCGCATCGCTCCGGCCGCCATCCGGGAAGGCATCGCGCGCGCGCGCCTCGCGGGCCGGATCGATCTCGTGCGCCGGTCGCCGCTCACGGTCATCGACACGGCCCACACCGTCGATTCCGTGCGGGCCCTTGGCGACACCATCGCCCAGCGCTGGCCGGGCCGGCCCATCCACGCGGTCTTCAACCTCTCCCTCGACAAGGACCTCAAGAACATCGCCAGGGTCTTCCCCGCGGGCATCCGGTCGGTCACCATCCCGCCCACGGGCAGTATCCGCAATTACGCCCCCCGCGCCCTCCAGGCCCGCCTGCGCCGCGCCGGCATCGCGTCCGTCACCGCCGCAAGCGTCGCCGCGGCGATCCGCAGTTCCTCGCGCAAGGCGGGACACGACGGCATTGTCCTTATCTTCGGCTCCTTCTTCCTCGCCGGCAAAGCCTACGAATACTTCGGCCAGGCGGATTGAAGTGACGGGCCGCCTGCGGCGAATTCCGCGCCGTAGAGCTCCAGGCTTCATGGCTCGCTAAAAAGCTCCTGCGCGACCGGGCTCATTCTCCCCGTTCGTAGTCAAGCATCTATATGCAGATTTCCTGATCCGGGCGGAAAATGGGTTGGCGCATTTTCACGTCAGGCAAGAGTGTAAATCATCCGCATTCCGGTCTCGGGATGGTGGAAAGATAATTCGTTCAGTTCAAGCAGCAAGGCGCCAATTGCCTTGTC
>JBDREB010000357.1:0-6836 GCA_043820325.1 Planctomycetota bacterium
TCAAAGTATGCCTTCAAGAGTATTGTAATGGGGACGATGGTTAAGTCAAGGGAAAAAGAGAGGGGTAGGAGAGAATAGGGTGGGGGTTCCCCCACCCTGCACATTGTGAATGCCTGCCCGGCCGTTTCCCAACGGGACCACCAGACAGGGACAATCCACCGTTGGCGCGCGGGTGATTGCTATCCGCTGCGCGCTGTCGCAATCCGGTCATAGAAAACCTCCCGTGGGGTACGCCACCCCAGACACTTTCGCGGCCGGTCGTTGACATAGGACTCGATCCTGGCCAGTGCCGCCTTGTCGAGGTCGGCAAAAGACGATCCCTTCAGATTTCCTGATCCCTATCCGTAACCGGTCATGTTTTTCGGAAAAAGGTTTGGCACTTTTTTCGACCCACAGGTGATTGTACGGGGAACATTCGGATGTCAACCGTGTAGGGGCGGGTTTCAAACCCGCCCTCCCGTCTAATCGCGAAATGGCAATAAAGGGCGGGTTTCAAACCCGCCCCTACGGTAACCACCCAAACCGGCCTATGGTTGATTCACGCGCCTGGCTGACGCCAAAAAGTGCCAAAGCATTTTCCGCCGAGATCAGGAAATCTGCTGTTCGTTCGGTTTGGTCTTATTTCGTCCGTTCATTTGTGATCTGGAATTGGAGCTTATTCCTGCTCATCCAACACCTAACCGTTGCCGTGGCCGATACGGGCATCGTAACCCTTACCGCTCATTGCGGCTCCGCCGCATCCGTGCGGGCGAGCCGCACCGCCACCTCGCAATGCGGCGTCTGCGGGAAGAGATCGAAGATCGCAGCTTCCGTCACAGCATAGCCGGCCGCATGGAAAGCCGGCAGTTCCCGGGCCAGCTGTTCGGGGTTGCACGAAACATAATTGATCGTCACCGGCCGCAGGGCAATGAGCCGTGTCAGCGTGCGCGGGCACATGCCGCTCCGGGGCGGGTCGGTCACCGCGTGGAGGTCCGGGTTCTCGAGCCCCAGCATGTGGATGAGCCGCGACTTGGCGGCCACGGGCGCCACATGTGTCAGACCCGCGGCGGCGATGTTCTCCGCCGCACAGGTCACGGCCGGCCCGTCCAGCTCCACGATCCGCACGGCCGCGAACCGGCCGGCCGCGGTTATGCCGAAGGTGCCCACGCCGCCGTAGAGGTCCAATAGCGCAGCGCCGCCCGGTGCCAGCCACTCGACGACCTGCCCCACCAGCCGGCGCGCCAT
The DNA here is from genome assembly GCA_043820325.1 of Planctomycetota bacterium. Lineage (GTDB taxonomy): Bacteria > Planctomycetota > JBDREB01 > JBDREB01 > JBDREB01 > JBDREB01. The sequence continues at coordinate 1,225 of JBDREB010000357.1, forward strand.
GACCGTGTTGGTCTGGAAGAACCCCTGCACCGGGTAACGGAAGGGGCGGTCAGCCACGGTCTCGATCAGCCGGTCGTCACCCTTGACCACCGCGTAGTCGGCGGTCACGCTGGCCGGCGTGCCCCGTGCCACCACGCCGCAGAGGACATTGTCGGCGCTGCAGCCGGCGGCGAAACCGCGCACCGCCGCCTCGGCCGCCGCCCGGCCGGGTGATTCGGCGTTCAGGATGAATGTCACCGCGGTCCGCAGGGTCGCGGCCCGGATGACCGCGTATTTGAATGTCCCGTGGCGGCGCAGGGGATCAAAGGTGTCCTGTTCGCGGATGAAGGCGCGCACTTCGGCCAGGAGCCGGTTCACGCCGTCGTTGGAAATGGGGCAGTGCGGCACATCGATGACCCGCTTCCAGGTGCCGCGCGCCATGAAACCCAGACCCTCCGGGTGGCAGACGAAATCCATCCGGTTGCGGTAACCGTATGGCGCGCCGGCATGCACCGCGACCGCGGCGGGTTCGCGCCCCAGCAGCGCGGCGAGGCGCAGGTGTTTTTCCGTGACCTGTTCGTCATAGGGGACCTGCTGGCGGTCGCAACCGCCGCAGGCGCCGAAAAGGGGACAGACCGGAATGGCTGGGGACACATCATGCTCCGACGGATCGTAGAGACGCCGCATTATACCATGCGCCGGCCGATTTGCCACCTGGTTTTTCGCACAAACCGACCGTCACCCCCCTATGCGCGCCCGGTCCCATTGGGGGCGGAAAATAACGGTTATTGGGGATCAGGGACTTGGGGCTTTGCATTTGCTCCGCCACATAACCGTGGCCGTTACCGATACGGGCATCGTAATTGGTCTTCCAACCCTGAGCGCAGTCGAATGGGCACCCTTGCCGTTCTTATCCGGGGGCCAGGGTAACGGTTACGGATCCGGACCGGTCATTCCGCCACGCGGTCCTTGCCGTTGCCGATACGGGCAGCATAACCCCTGCCGCTCATATCCTGAAGGCAAAGATGCGGGCGGATCGTGGGGGGAGGGGGGGGATATCTGTTCAAAACGGCGGCCGCGCGTGGTCGGGCCGCGGTGCATCGTCAGCCGGCGTCAGGACGCCTCGGCGGCCACGGCCCCGTATTTGATGATGATCTTTTCGAGCACCCGCCGTTCGTGGTTGCCCAGGTAGGAGAACTTGGCGCCGATATATTCGATGTCGCAGTCATCATCCCGCAGGATATGGACCACATACGCCTTGGCCTTGAGGATGAAGGACCCGAACTGCAGTTCCAGCGCCAGTTCGCGGCGATCCGGATTTTTCGAGCGGAAGGGCGCAAAGAAGCATGCGGCGCCGGCTTCGGGATGCGCTTCGCGGCCATGGCAGACGGGGCAGAACTCCCAGGTAAAACAGATACCGGTCAGGCTGAGGTCAACGCTGAATACCGGGTAACGCATTTCCATGCGGTCACCGTCTTCCAGGCTGACCGTCATGTTGACCGTGAGCGGCACGCGCACGCTGCCCCGTTTATCATGGGTCAGAACAAGTTCCTCGTCCCGGAAGCGGACACATCCATCATCCGTGATGCAGCGGATGCAAAGCTTCTGCTTCGTCTGCGAATGCGTCGTCAGTTTGTAGAAATCCTGTTGGCACTTGTCACATTTCGGCATGTCAGCTGGTTCCTGTTAAGTTCATGCCCGATCATTTGCGGCACATCAGCGCAAAAGCTACACAGCCAACGCAAAGTCGATAACAATGTTACCCAAAGCTGTCCTTTTGTCAATGAAATTCCATAATAATATACGCACTATAGGTTAATTGAAGGTGATGCAACAGGTTATAACTTGATAAATGTAGTTTGATACCGAGTAATGAGGAGGTTCCGGACGGTCAATGGTCGTGTGCTGAGCATCCGGCGATGAAATGTCCCGGCATATGTTCGCCCCTGGGATCATATGTATAAAAAAAGGGCGGGGGATCACCCCGCCCTTCCTTATATATACACTTCACTCTTTCAGTTCAACCGCATGCTGGCCGTTGGCATCCATCACCACCAGGGGGAGGCCTTCGTTCAGTTTGAACTCGGCGGCCGCTTCCTTGAATTCCTTGACCGTCTTGACCGGTTTGGTGCCGACCTTGATGATCGCATCATACGGCTCGATGCCGGCCCGGCCGGCCGGGCTATCCTTGGATACACCCACCACCAGGAGGACCTCGCCCTCGAACCCGAATCGTTTGGCGGCCTTGCCGCCCAGTTCCCTGAACTGCATGCCGAACAGCCCCTCCCGTTCGCCGCGTTCGCCGGCCAGGGCCTCTTCCTTGTGGCCGATCTTCACCGTGACCGCCAGCGTTTCACCGGCGCGGACCACGGTCAGGGCGGCCTCCGATCCGATGGGGGTCATGGCCACTTCGGAACGCAGGTGGGAGGCGTTAGGGACCGGTCGTCCGTTCAGCGTCGTGATCACATCGTTGGTCTTGAGCCCGGCCTCGGCGGCGGGCGAACCTTCGATCACTTCCGACACAAAGGCGCCCTTGAGCGCGCCGGCCTTCTGCGGGTCGAGCCCCGCCTCTTTGGCCCGCTCGGGCGTCAGGTCGCCGATCATCACCCCGAGCCAGCCCCGCGCCACCACGCCTTTGTCCTTGAGCTGGGCCATGACATACTTGACCATGTTTACCGGTATGGCGAACCCGATGCCGATGTTGCCTGCGCCATTGCCGCCCTCGGTGGCGATGACCGCGTTGACGCCGATCACCTCGCCCTTGAGGTTGAAGAGGGGCCCCCCGCTGTTGCCGCGGTTGATGGCCGCGTCGGTCTGGATGTAATTTTCATAGGCATCCTCACCCCCGGGCGTCACATGCGACCGGCCCAGCGCGCTGACCACGCCCATGGTCACGGTGTTCTCCAGTCCCAGCGGATTGCCGATGGCGACCACGGTCTCACCCACGCGCACCCGGCCGGAATCGCCCAGGATCACCGGAATGAAGACCGCGCCCTCGGCCTTGACCTTGAGCAGGGCCAGGTCGGAGGGTGCATCTTTGCCGACGACTGCCGCTTCGAAACGCCGGCCGTCGGCCAATCCCACCGTGATCTTGTCGGCGCCCTCGATCACATGGTTGTTGGTGATCACATAGCCGTCCGTGGTGACGAACATGCCCGACCCCTCGCCGCGCTGCTTGAACTCCTCGGGCAGGGTCCCGTCGTCCCGCTGGTCGCGGCCGCCGCGCGGTCCGCGCCGGAAGAAGAAATCCTCCAGGTCGCCCCCCCCGAAGGGGTTCTCATTGGCGGCCATTTTTTTCTCGACATAAACATGCGCCACCGAGGGCGCGGCCACCTCGGCCACGGTCACCACCACATCGAGCGGGCTGACCTTGCCGGCGCGCAGCCGTAAGAGCTGGGCCTCGCGGTCAACGGGGGGCGCGACCGCATCGTCCTGCGCCGCCGCCTGCCCCGTCAGGCCGGTGTCCAGGCTCACCGCCATGCCCAGCAGGAAACCGAACAGTATCACCAGGCTGACAAGCACGGTCCTTTTCATTGACGATCCTTTCATGATCGGTCCTGTTATGTCCATACCTACGGCCGCCGGCCGCAACCCAAGAGCGGTATACGGTTGCGATAGGCGAAACGGTCTACGGTATACGGTGTACGGCTTTGATCCGGATCGTAAGCCGTCAGCCGTATACCGTTACGCCTTTCGTTTCCGCAAGTTGCTTTGAACCCCGGCCGAACACAGTGTGGTTGCGTCGGGGCCGATGGCCGGTGTAGCTTCAAAAACATGGTCGAAATCTCCAGAGAAATACTTACCCATACCTACGGCGGCCGGTGCCGGATATTTGATGCCGGGGGCACTTTTGGCGGATATATGCCTGAAACGCGTTGGGCGGACTATCCGTCCATGGCCAGGGTTACGAAACCGGTATCGGTCACGGCAAGGGTTATGTGAAGACCCGGGACGCCTATATTCCCAAGCCGTTACCGTTGCCATTGCCGATACGGGCATCGTTACCGTAGCCTCTGATCCGGTGCCGATCACCTGTGCGCAGTTCCCGTCGCGATCCTTATCCGGTAAAAAACAAACCGGGGCCGCGCACCGTGCGCGGCCCCGGATCTATGTGCGCTCTGCCGGGGAACGGTCATACAGGGGGCCGGGGGCCCGCCTCGATCATCCGGCTATCGACCGTTCGCTTGGCCGGCTGGCGCGCAAATGTCAAATATCAGCTGATCGGGATCTTCTTGCTCACCGGTTTTTCTAAAGGCCGTTTGGCCGCGCGGAGCGTCAGCACGCCATCCTTGTATTCGGCCTTGATGTCAGCCTCGCTCACATTTTCGGGCAGGCGCACGCTCCGCTCGAACCGGCCCATACGGCGCTCGACATAGGTGTAGCCGTCCCGTTCCTCCCGCTTTTCCGCGTTGCGCGTGCCGCGCACGGTCATGACCCCGTCATCCACCGCGATCTCGATCGCCTTTTTCTCGATGCCGGGCAGGTCGAGCGACACCTCGAATTCGCCGGCCGTGTTCTTGATGTCCAGCTTGGGGATGAAATCCAGGTCATCCCGGAACATGGCGTGGCGCATGTCAAAGAACGGCGAATAATCACCCATCACATCCCTGATCATCGACTCGAACGGCTTCCAGTTCATCTGACTTGCCATACAATGCCTCCTTCTTACTAAACCAGTTATCCTTTGCTCCCATTGAGCGTCCCTCACATAAAACAATAATACAAAAAGCATGCCAAATGTATGTTTTGCATAACTCATATTTAGTCAGATATTTATAAACTTCATTGCGGATCGTAAAAAACAAAGGTGTCACAATGGCGCGCCATTGTGACACCCCTGCCGTTCTTAAACCGTGTCTTTTTGGCTATGTGTTGATTTCGTGTTTGCTTGCAAACACCCCGTTCCAATCCACCCGTGCCGCGATCCCCATCAGCACAGCCAGGGTGATCACCGATCCTATGGCGACCGTAAGCCCGGTCATGCCCTTGAGAAAGAAGCTGTAGGAAAAGAGGACCATGAAAAACACCTGGGATGCAGCCGATCTTTTCCACGGGTAGGACCGGCCGAGGGTGCCGCGCAGGTATAGATTGACCAGAAGGAGCGAGGCTGCGGCCGCGCTCCAGAAGGCGATATGGATGTTGACCACATCGACCAGGTAGGCCAGGAGGATGTGGAAGGCGAAAAAACCGGCCGCAACGAAGAGGTAGTGCATGGGATGGATGTTGACCCGGCTGACAATGTTGATGGTCACCACCAGCAGGAATAAGAATATGAGGCAGACCGGCGCGAAAAAAATGATGCGGGCGGCCAGCGGGCCGGGGTTGAGTTTCTCCGGGACCACCACGCCCATGTCCTGATGGGTGATGAGGTCGGCCGCTTCCCAGGTGACCACCCGGCCGCCGCCTTCGTCCTCGACCCGCATGGGCGAGAGGCCACCCTCGGGATAATCGACGGCCGCAAAATCGGTCTGCACCGCTAGGCGCAGGTTCTGCGCCCGTCCGTGCGCCTCGGAGCGCACACAGACAGCAGGGTGGAAGTCCCTGCCGGGGAGAGCGCTTTCTATCCCCGTATTGAATCCCAACTGCGGCGACCGCGAGGCGCCGTGGGGAGCAGGGAGGTGAGAATGAGCGGT
>JBDREB010000358.1:0-3341 GCA_043820325.1 Planctomycetota bacterium
CGGGTGTCGAGGGCCTGCCAGAGCCCGGATGTCCGCGGACGGCGCTGACGGTAGAAACCAAGTGCCGGGAAGCCCATATAACACCATCTCCCGCCTTGGGGGGAAGATAAGCCCCGGCGGAACGGTCATTATATGTACATATGTTCAGTATCAAGGAAAAAACTGTAAATCCGTGTACTTCTGCCGCACGCTGAAGCATGCGGGCTACCGAATTGCGGTCGGCGCGATCGTCGACGCCGGCGCCGTTGCCGCCGACCGGGCCGGAACAGCCTCCCGTGGCCGGGCGTTACAGGCAGGCAAGCCGGTAATCATAAGACCGATCAACAACAGCGTGCACTTCGCCTGGCTCGTACTCTTGGGGCGGCCTTTACCGCGCTCCGCGCCGACTGACTCCATCGTGAACCTCAACCGCCGACCACGCGACTGCCCGAAAACCGCCCCCAATCGATCATGACGCCGCCGATCGAAAGCGTCATTTCAACGGAACCGGGTGTCAAGGAACCGCGCCGTACCGCGGTCTGCGATCCAGTGTTCCGTCGCCAGCGACTCCGCCAGCGCCTCGATCTCCGCGACTTCCATGGAACGGAGTTTGGCCGCCAGGGCATCCACCCACAGTTCTTCCCGGCGATTGAGGGACAGCCGGGATAACCGGGTCAGTTCGACGCGGTCGGCCGGATACTTGTGCAGCGCCACCCGAAACATGCGTTTCAATTCCTCCGCGCTCGTCCGGCCGAGCGCACCCGCCAATTCCCGCCGACAGTCCGTCGACAGCGTACTGCCCGCCAGCGCCTCGGGCCAGAATGTTCCTGATTCCCGCTCGGCGGTGCGCGCGGTCTCCGTAACGCCAGCGAGCCAGCGATTCCACGGTGCGGTGTCCGCAAGTCGATACAAGGACCCGCAGGGATACTCCCGAACCGTCTTGTAACTCCATGCCGCCCAGTGTATGCCGCTCCGTTCGAAATCGCGCGTCAGACGATAATCCCCGAACTCGAAACACATCACCGGTACCTGGTATTGATGCATGAAACGCAAATACCCTTGCTCGTTTATCCGCGCCCGCATCTGTTCAGCCGTCTCGCAGTAATGGTGAAAAACATACACGACATTGGGCGCCAGCGGCGGCGTGAAGATATCGAAATCGCCGGCGAAATGATTGCCGTCGAGAAAAATGATATGCCGCCCGTCGATGGCGCGAATGCGGGCAATGGCGCGCTGGTAGAACCCGGCGAGCGCGGCGCTGTCCGCCACATCCGGTTCGTTGAGGACCTCGTAACCCGCCACGGCCGGCTCGTTGCGATAGCGCGTCGCCAGCGTCTCCCACAGCCGCAGCGTCTCCTCCTGCAATCGCGGGTCGGTCCAGAACCGCGCGACACCGTCCGCATCGGCGTGATAGTCCGCGCTCTGGCCGCCCGGCGCCGCGTGCAGATCGAGGATGACATATACCCCGTTGGCGTGCGCCCAACTGACCGCGGCATCGAGTTCCGTCAGGCCATTCTCTTGCACATAGCGATGATGGAAGGGGAGCCGCACGAGGTTGAGGCCGGCGGCGCGAACGCGGCCGAAATCCCCGGCGCGAATATAATGCGCCACGACGGCCTTGAAAAAGATATCGACTTTGGCGGGGTCGACTCGCTCCTCCAGCATGCGCCGCAGCCGGTGCTCCGGATGATTGACGATACCGAGCGCACCGCCCTCCCATAGCAGCCAGTTGCCGAAATTCACGCCGCGCAGAAAGACCTGTTCGCTGTCGCTGCTGACGATGTTCATGCCGGCCGCGGCGAGAAACGGCATGGTTGCCGTTTCGGTTGCGACTAATGCGACGGGCGTGTCGGGTGCGACCGTCGGCGCAGATATGCACTGCGTTGGCTGCGTCAAGTTCTCAAACCGATGTCGTAAGAACCGGGTGTGGAACAGCGCGGAGACGCCAATCATCAAAGGCAAGATGGCAAGCAAGGTCCAAAACAATCTGCGTTTCATCCCGTACCTCCTGTCAGGGAATTGTCCCGCTCGCTGTTGAAATTCAGTAGCGGCCTCTGTAGGGTAATGGTACTCCCTCTATCTTCACCTGTCAAGCGACCGGGTGAACAAGAACCGTTCGCCTGACCGGATTGCCGGGAAAAAGAACGCCTCCCATGCGATATGAGCGACGAGCGCAGCGCGGGGTATGGTCTACCATCCCCCCCTTTCATCGTCTGCTGCCGGGGTGCGGCCGGTGCGAGTTGCGTATTCACGCGGCCACGCCCTTCGTCGCCGTGGCCGCCGCGCTGACCTTCTTGTTCCGGTCCAGTTCCTGATCGTTCGCCCGCAAACGGTCGCGCAGCACCAGCAGGTTGGTGTGGCCGTAGAGACGGCGAAAGCGGCTCTCCGCATAAATGAAACCGGTAGCCACCCAGCGCACCACCATCCGGCCGTTCTGCCAGCGTTTCACATGGCCCGCGACGGAGCGCAGGGTGGCGTTGGTGTTCTCGCTGATGTTTGTCGTCGCCAGCAGCCGGCGCAACCCCAAGGGCAAATCCATGGCGATCACCGTCAGCGTTTCATCCAACCCCTCTGCCAAGCTGGAAGCCGCGCGCGGGTGACTGTCTTGCAAACGATGCGCCAAATTCAGCAACTGCTTTTCCGCCGCCTTCAACTCGCTGCTTTTGTACGCTTGCCGCATGGCCTGCTCCACCGAGGCTTGCAATTCTTTCGGCAACTGCTGGCTCACATTGCGGATTTTATGGATTTGACACCGCTGCACCTTCGCTCGTTTGCCGAAGGTGTCCTGCACGGCCTTGCGCAGCGCCTTCGCCCCGTCCAGCACGAACCGGCGGCTGATCGCCGGGTCCAACCCACGCCGCACCAAGTCGTCCAGCAGCATTTAGCATACCACGGCGTTCTCGGTGGCTCACTCCCAAGTGCCCAGAACCCGTTTGTACCCAGCCACGGTGATGCCCAGTGCAGCAATCACCACCGTCCTGCTGGATAGGAACTTGGATTCTCGGTTTCCCATCTTCCATGCCCTTCCATCCTCCCTGGCCCCCTGCCGGACGGTATTGGTCGCTTTCCATGCCGCGAACGCCCTCATTGTAGCCCCATGGCCGGGGTTGTCAAGGGTAAATGTGGCCGATATCCCCCTCCTTCGCCGGTGCTGTTACACACCACGGCTGTACGGAGCTGGGCCCCATTCAAAAGCGGATTGCGGAGCTATGCGCTTTGGGCCGGGGGTTCGGGCGCGCCCCGCACGCGGACCTCGCCCACAGGCGGGTCTTTGCCCAGGAGGTCCAGGTGCTTCAGGATCCGGTAGATGACATCCTCGTCTTCGATGTACGCCACGATGCGCATGGTCGCTTTGAAATGGG
>JBDREB010000359.1:0-5707 GCA_043820325.1 Planctomycetota bacterium
TCGACCCGAAGTACTTGGCACATTATCTCGACGAGTATGTGTTCCGATTCAATCGGCGTAATACACCGATGGCAGCATTCCAAACCCTGTTGGGCCTGGCGGGTGTAAGAAACCCCATCGGATATCGTGCATTGACGGAACTGGTGTCAAAGGGATAAGCATATCAAATGATATTTATGGAAAGGACCGTCCTCCCGCGCCGGGTGGTCATTTAAGGCGGTAGAGCTCCCAGGGATACCGGTCGGCATATTGGCCGGCGGCCCGCCGGCGGGCTTCGGCATAGACCGGAAACCGGGGGTGCCGCTGGGGTTCATCGGCCGCGTAGGTGGGAAGGGTCCGGCCCCAGGTCATCTGGCGGTCGCAGGCACCGGCAAGGAACTGCTCAAAGAGCGCCCAGTTGAAGTCGGTGAAATATTCCCCATAGGTAAGGGCAAACCGCTCCATCTCCGTCCAGTCCACATATACATGCGTAAGCCCCCGCCCGCGGAGGGCCCGGACGATGTCGTCGACCGACCGCGCCTGATCGACCACCCCTTCGATCCATTTGCGGTCGAAGACCGTGGCGTAGACTGCGCGTCGGTCAAGGTAGAAGGTCTGGGCCTCGCCCACCAGCAGCACGGCCGCCTCGGGTGGGGTGTTGCGGTCCAGGTAGACCGCGAGCTGCCAGGCGGGCACGCTGGGCAGGATGCGGGTCTCGTTGATCCGGCCGTCGGCGACGGTCCAGGCCGGCATATAGGCCAGGTAGAACACCACCGCGCCGAGCAGGCCGTACCAGGCCCCGGCCCACACCGCGATCCGGCCCGCCCGGGCCATCCGCCCGAAAAGAGCGGCACAGCCGGCGCCCGCGGCCAGGTAGACCACGGCCATGGTCGGAAAAAGGAACCGGCCTACCTGGTGCGTGGTGAAGAACCAGAGAATGAACCCCGCGGCACCGAAGGCGCAGACGGCCGCCCAGCGTCGCCGTCCCGCGTCGAGCCACAGCCCGAAGGGCAGGCACAGGATGAAGAGCGGGGCCGCGTTACGGTCAAAAAAAAGCTCGCGCGCCGCCAGCAGGACGAACTGCAGGGGTGACCGGGAGCCCGGCGCGTGGCCGGCATTGAACCGGGTGATCTCCTCCGCGCCCCAGCCGCCCCCGCCGAAAAGGCCGGTCAGAAGCGGAAAGACGGGATTCCCGTAGACGACCGCGTTCTTGATAAGCCACGGCGCCAGCACCGCGAGCATGGTCAAACCCCAGACCAGCGGTCCGGCCATGGCGCGCACCAGGCCGGCGGTCCGGGCCTGCCGTGCCGCGCCCCAGGCCAGGGCCAGGCCGAAGGGAACGGCCACGAAAGGGAGCGCGGTATACTTGGTCCCCGCGGCCGCGCCGCAGAAGATGCCGGCCAGGACAAATTCACGCACCCGGCCGCCCGACCCCGCCAGAGGTATGAGTCTTCCGGCGGCCAGGACCGTGAACAGGGCGGCCAGAAGCTCCACATATTCCTTGACCGCAAGTTCAGCAAACCACGGGGAGACGGCCATAAGCAGGGCGGCGGCGTACCCGGCCCGCGGCCCCCACCACCGCCGGCCCAGGCCGAAAACGGCCAGCAGGAGGACCAGGCCGGTCATGAAATTCAGGCTCTTGGCCAGGAACCAACCGGCCGGACCCGTGCCGCCCAGCACCATCGCGCCCAGTGAGAGCATTTCGGCGTTCATGGGGAAGGCGGCGTAGACATTCCCCTCCTCCCGGATGAAACCACCCGCCTCGGCGTAGTGCCGCGGCACGGCCAGGTGGTACTCCAGCACATCGTAATCGAGCGGCGGCACGGTGAGGAGGGTGATGAGGATGAAAAGCGTGACGGCCGCCAGCGCGCCGGCGTACCGGCCCCCTTCCCCGGCCGTGGTTTCGCGAACGATGCCGCGCACCAGGGCGATCGCATGCCGATGCAGGAACCCCAGCACGACCGCGGTCAGGGCGATACAAAGCCACCGCGCGAGCAGATGGGCCAGGGCCAGTCCAAAGATCATCAGGGCCGCGGCCGCCAGACCGGCACCGAGCGCCTCGGCGGGAGTGATGTCCTCCTCCGGCATCCGCATGACGCGCACCAGGAACCAGCGGCCGAACGCGCCCGCGGCGAGCATGAGTAGACCGGCCAGGAGGAGTTCGCCGATCACGGCCACGCCGAGGATGGCCGGCAACCCCGCGACCGCGACCAGGAAGACCGCACCCAGGCCGGCCAGTCCGGCGGCCAGCAGCCTCCGCCCCCCCGCCTCCGGCAGGCGGTGCCAGGAGCGCCAGAGCGCCGCAACGGCGGCCATCGCCGCGACCGCCATTACCAGTGTCACGCCAACGATGGCCGGACCGCCCGGCATGGTTAGAATTCCCGCCACCCGGTTGGCCCCGCGGCCGGCCGTGAAGAACGGCACGACCGCAAAGAGGAGCAGGACCGCCGCGATCCACACCGCCGCAAGCTGGCCGCCGCGGTGAATGAAGGGCCGGGTCACCCGTGTCTCAAAAATACAAGTTGAATTCCAGCCGCACCTGGCTGGTATCGTGCTCGGGGTCGACGGCATAGGTGAGCACCACCGGCATGGGGAACCCCTCCACGGGGTAGAGGTCGAAGAGGAAGAAACACCCCACCGACCGCCGCGTGGTCAAAAACGCCGCGCCCTCTTCCCAGTCGGGGAACGGCACATCGGAGACGACACCCATGTCGGCAAAGATCCCCATGCGGACCTGGCGGAGCAGGATCACGCCCGACATGGTCCAGTTGAGATCTGAGAAGAGCGGGAACCGGTAGGCGGCCCGCCCGACGGCGAGGTAACGGCCCGCGTTCTCCTCCAGGGGCTGGGACATGACGCCGCGCGCGCGGCCCATGTCGAACCCGGGGGCGCCCGCCCCGTCGTTGGCGAACACCCCGCCGAAGATCTGGAACACGGTGTCGGCGCTCACCGGCACAAAGAGATCGCAGTCGAGTTCGAGCCGCGTGTAGGTCGTGGTGGCGCCCCAGGATTCCAGGATGCGGCCGGCGCCGGCTTCCAGGCCGATCCCCCGCCGCGGCAGGTAGTCGCGCTTGATCACACCGTCGAAGGTCAGGGTGGCCAGCGGGCCGATCTCGGTCATGGGTTCATAATCCGCGCCCACCCCCGCCCGGCGGTCGAGGGCCGTGTAGCCGAGGCCGCCGGCAAACGACAGGCGGGGATTCAACTCCCGCTCCAGGAGCAGGTTGACATCGAACCGGTTGCGTGTTTCGTAGTCCTGCACATCCAGCACATCGCCGTACTGGTACTCGGCGGAAAGTTTCAGGTCGACCGGCGCCCACTTGTGGACGACCGCGCCCTTCACCAGCGGCGCCATGAACGCGCCCGTGGTGTCGTTCTCGAAACCGGAAGTGGAGACAATCCCCGTGGAGATCCCCAGCGAGAGCCAGAGTTCGTTGCGGCCGAATTCATCCGAGGCGTTCCACAGGAACCCGGGGATGACGATGTCGGCCGACAGGGTGTTGGCGCCCGACATCGCTTCGAATGCCGGCGCGGGCGCGGGCGCGGGCATTTCCACCGCTTGGGGCGGCGCGGCCGTCACCGGAAGCCCGGTCCGCGCTTCGAGGGGGATGGAATACAGGTCGTACCGTAACGGCTGGACCACGCTGAAGTAGAGCCGGTCGCGGCCCACGGCGGGCTGGAGCACACCGCGGGGCGAATCCACCTCCAGGACGGGATCGGAGCCGTCGGCGCGCACCGAATAGATCCGCATGCGGTCGCCGGCCGCCTGTTCGGCGGCGAAAAAGAGGCGGCCGAGGGCGGGGCTGTAATCCATCCCGCTGATCCGTCCGCCGGCGCGAAAAAGGCAGACCGGGCCGCCGGGCCTGAGGGCGGCGATGAACTCGCCGCCGCTGTCGGCGCAGACGGCGAAACGGCCGTTGCCTGCATTGTGGATCTCGGTGTAACCCCGGTAGGGTCCGGCCGGTGCGGCGGTGGCGCGGGGGGCATACCTGATGCCGCCCGGGCGGCCGTCGGCATGGAGGGTCACCAGCGCCTCCATCGCGCGGTTGAAACGGGCCACATCCAGACGGATGCCGTGGTCGGTCAGTTCCGGCGGACTGAGGATGGTGGTCATGGCCTGGAACGGCACTTCGGGGAATACGGCCCGGCCGCGGCCGCCGTCAAGGCGGTACAGGTTCAGGGTCCCATCGCGTTCGGCGGCGTAGAAAACACTCTCCGTCAGCGGGTCAATGAGCGCGTGTCCCGCATCACCCGGGAAACGCCCGGAGACGGCCTCGGCCCGGGCGTCCACGGGCAGGCCGGGTCCCGCTTCAGGCCGGACGGCCTCGCGGGCGAAAGCAGCCAGAAACTCCGCCTGGGTCAATCCCAGCTGGGCCACGAGCAGGCTGTCGTTCGACCAGTAGTCGGGGTAGGCCCGGATGAGCTCCCAGGGTTTTTCCGGCCCCCATTTCGCGGCGATCCACCGCACCATGGCGGCCGACTGGGCCAGGGCGGTGCGGGCGCGGGTGCGGCCGAGGTAGTCGAAGTTGTAGAGTTCCGTGAGGGGAAAGAGGTCCTCCGGCACAAGCGCGGCCCACGAGTTCTCGCGCAGGCCGTCGGCCGGGGCGGCCTGCGATTCGGCCAGCCCCCAGATCAGCCACTCGGGATAGACCGCGCTTTTGACCAGGCGCATGATGCCGCCGCCGGTGCCCATGAGGGTGCGGTAGATCATCGCCTGCAGTACAAGCCGATGCACATTGCGGCGATAGACCAGGGGGGAGGCATCGGGCACCAGGAGGACGCGGTGCTTGAAAAGATCCACTTCGCCCGGGGAATCGTACCAGATATCGCCCTGTTGGTAGACATCATTGTCGATCAGGTAAGCCCGGTCGGGGAAGATGAAGACCGACACCCGCTTATCCCAGGGCGGCTCAAGCCGCGGAGCATACGCGCCGAACACTTCCTCCGCGACCCGGCCGGTATAGCCCGCCAGGTCGCGGTTGGCTCCGGTGTAATGGACGAAGAAATGCGGGGTGGCCAGGGTCTGCCAGTCCCCCTCCGCCGCGGCCTGAGCGCCGGTCCCGAGCGCCAGGACCAATAGGAACAGCATCCGCAACCGGGTTGCCATGCCAACACGCGTCATGGGCCGGATCGCCAGGTGCGGTTCACCGTAAGTCTGGACGACGAGAAGCACTTGTTTTACAGTTTCTTAAGCGCGGGCAGGTCACCTTTCTCAGGCAGTTCCCAGCCGACGCACCGGCAGGCTTTCACCAGTCGGGAATAGGCCTGGGCCGCCGAGCGGCCTTCGGTGAGATTGTTGCAGGCGATCGCCCCATAGCCCCGCCGGTTGGCGATCTTGAACAAGGTCACACTCTGCATACCGAGTTTCTTCATGCGCACGATCTTTTTTTTCGCAACCTTTTTCGCGGCCATCCGCAACCCCTTATAACAATGAGACGGCAATGACGCGCATTGTAACTCCGGCGATCCGGAAATCAAGCAAATTCCCGCCGCAGCCGGGGCGCGCCATATGGTATCATCCGGACAATCGGCAACTTTTCGCTGGCAATAGCCGCCAGCCGCGGTATAATGACCGGTCGCGTCGTGACATAAGTGCCCGTAAATGAATAAAGTATCCATTTCGACATAGAGATTCCGTCCGCAGCCAAGGCGCGAGGAGGAGCCGTATCAATGGAAAGATCCGGCGTCGACGAGCAACGCCGGATGCGGACGGAAGATCATGTCCCTT
>JBDREB010000360.1:0-3089 GCA_043820325.1 Planctomycetota bacterium
ATCGCGAAACGGCAATAAAGGGCGGGTTTCAAACCCGCCCCTACGGTAACCACCCAAACCGGCCTATGGTTGATTCACGCGCCTGGCTGACGCCAAAAAGTGCCAAAGCATTTTCCGCCGGGATCAGGAAATCTGCAGGTAAACAAAATCATCGGCTTACGGAAACGATAGGCGAAACGGTTTACAGCTCACGGCTTACGGTTCGGATCAAAGCCGTACACCGGATGCCGCCGGCCGATACGCCTCGCGTGTCCGTACACCGTGGACCGCGTTTGGGCTGCGGTTTATGTGCCTTTGCGCTTGCGTTCTTCCACGCCGGGGGGCGGCTGCTGGTTGTAGACCTTGCTGTTGGGCGGCACGGAATGGGTGAGCCACACATTGCCGCCGATCACGGAGCCCCTGCCCACCACGGTCTCGCCGCCGAGAATGGTGGCGTGGGCGTAAATGACCACTTCGTCCTCGATGTCGGGATGGCGCTTGATGCCCTTGATGGGGTTGCCATGCTCGTCGAGCGGGAAGGAGAGTGCGCCCAGGGTCACGCCCTGGTAGAGCTTGACCCGGTTGCCGATGGTGGTTGTTTCGCCGATCACCACGCCCGTGCCGTGGTCGATGAAGAAGCTCTCGCCGATCGTGGCGCCGGGGTGGATGTCAATGCCCGTGTGCGAGTGGGCCCGCTCCGACATCATGCGCGGGATGAGCGGGACATTCTTCATGTACAGCTCGTGCGCGATGCGGTAGGTGGCGATCGCTTCCACGAAGGGGTAGGAGAGGACGATCTCGTCGTAGGTCTGCGCGGCCGGATCGCCTTTGTAGGCGGCATCGATGTCGGTGAGCAGGCGGTCGCGGACGCGCGGCAGGGCGCCGATGAGTCCCGTGGACGCGTCAGCGGCCATTGTGTCGCAGTCACAGGAGCCGTATTTATCCATGCGGCAGCGGTAGCGCAGGGCATGGCGGATCTGGTAATAGAGCTCCTGCGCGCAGTGGCGGAGCTGGTCGCCGATGTAGAGGTTCAGGTCGCTGCGCTGGAGCGGCCGGCGGCTGTAGCAGCCGGGAAAGAGGACGGCCAGGAGGTTGTCGAGCACACCGTAGACCGCGTCGCGGCCGGCGACATTCACACCCTCGGCCGTGTTGACCGCGTAGGCGGTGTCGAAGGTGCGCTCCAGGTCATTCACCACGCCCGGGAGCTGGCTGTTGATCCAGTCGGTCATTTCCATGACAGCATCCTTTCGGTGCCCGTTACTGGGCCTGATCTTCGAAAAGCGGGGTGGAGAGATACCGTTCGCCCGTGTCACAGCCGATGGTCACCACGGTCTTGCCCTGGAAGGCGGGACGGCGCAGGACTTCCATGGCCGCCCACACATTGGCGCCCGAGGAGATCCCGACGAAGATGCCGTCCAGGCGCGCTAGGTTGCGGGCGACGGCGAAGGCGTCGTCGGTCTTGACGCGGATGATCTCGTCGAACACGCTCCGGTCCAGGATGGCGGGCACGAACCCCGCGCCGATGCCCTGGATCTTGTGCGGGCCGGCCGGGGCGCCGGAGAGAACGGCCGAGTCGGCCGGTTCGATGGCGACCACGCGGACCACGGGCTTTTTTTCGCGTAGGAATCCGCCCACACCGGTGAGTGTGCCGCCTGTGCCCACACCGGCCACGAAGGCGTCGATGTCGCCGTCCGTGTCGTCCCAGATCTCCACGGCCGTGGTGGCGCGGTGGACGGCCGGGTTGGCGGGGTTCTCGAACTGCATGGGCATGTAACTGTTGGGGCGGGATTTAACCAGGTCGGCGGCCCTGGCGATGGCGCCTTTCATACCCTTGTCACCGGGGGTGAGCACGAGTTCGGCGCCGAGAGCGGCCAGCAACCGTCGCCGCTCGATACTCATGGTCTCGGGCATGGTGAGGACCACCTTGTACCCGCGCGCCGCGGCCACGAAGGCCAGGCCGATGCCCGTGTTGCCGCTGGTGGGTTCCACGATGGTCATGCCCGGCTTGAGCTGGCCGTCCTTTTCAGCGGCAATGATCATGGCCAGGGCGATGCGGTCCTTGACGCTTGAAAGGGGGTTGAACGATTCCATTTTGAGAAGCAGACGGCCGGCCAGCCCGGCGGCCGTGCGGTTCACCCGTACAAGCGGCGTCCGGCCGATGGTCTCGGTAATGTCATTGTAAACCTGTCCCATGTGTTTTTTCCTGTCTTTTATCCGGCCCTTGCGACTTTTCGACCCTTGTGATCCTGCCTTTGCTTCAGATATACATCCCCTGGTACCCGGCCCGGTTCTTCTGGTTTTGGTCGATCAGTTCCTTGAGCGTCCGCTTCTTGAGGAACGAGATGATGCTCTCCTCGAGTTCCCGCCACAGGTTTTGGGTGGGGCAATCCTTCATTCTTTTACACGCATCCGGGTTGTGGATGCATTCCAACAGCGCCACCGGGCCATCGATGGTGTTCAGGATCTCAAGCAGGGTTACCTGGGTCGGGTCGACGGCCAGCTGATATCCGCCGCGCGCGCCGCGCACGCTCCGGATCATGCCGCCCTGCATAAGCATCCGGAAGATGTTCTCCAGGTACTTCTTGGAGATGGCCTGATCCTTTGAAAGTTCTTTCAGGCTGACAGGCCCTGACTGACCCCGGGAAGCCAGGTCAATGAGAGTACGCAGCCCGTAACGCGATTTGGTGGAGACATGGAACATAGCCTTCCTTTAATAACGGACAATGTCTACTATAATAGTATAATATAAGACCTTTGCATGTCAAGAATATTCCCTCGGAATTTGGGGAAATGGGGCCGTCCAGAAGTCCTTTGCCAAAAAATCACCGGCTCAGTATGCCGTCCCACAATAGCAGGGGGCAAAAGAGGGTTCGCCGATGTTCACTACGGCATTCTTTTCCGCTGTAGGGGCAAGGTTTTAAACCTGCCCGCCTTGCACGCAACACAAGACGGACGGGTCTGAGACCCGCCCTTAGTGCCCGTAAATGAATAAAGTATCCATTTCGACATAGAGATTCCGTCCGCAGCCAAGGCGCGAGGAGGAGCCGTATCAATGGAAAGATCCGGCGTCGACGAGCAACGCCGGATGCGGACGGAAGATCATGTCCCTT
>JBDREB010000361.1:0-16890 GCA_043820325.1 Planctomycetota bacterium
GCGTGCGGGGTTTGGTGGCGGGGGCCAACCATGGCAGCTATACCTCTTTAATGATGCGGCAGTGCCTGACCTGTTTGTCAAACCATCACTCTGCACCGCACGCGAAATGGATAGGTTATTTATTTACGGGCACTAAGCGCGATCAGCCGCCGGGCAAAGGCAACGAATTCCGGGTCCGGCAGGTTCTTATCACGCAATTGCACCATGGTAACACCGCCCGGAATCGCGGCGGCGACCACATCCTCCACCTTCCGCCCGCCGCAGGAAGCGGCGTCGGTCACGAGGCAGAGGGTGGGATCGAAATGCTTCTTCATCCGTCCCTGTCCCCGTAGGGGCACGGCATGCCGTGCCCGGCCCTGACGAATACGGCACAATCGGATGGACCCATGGTGGATCTTTGATCCGGCGATGGTCCGCGGTCTTTGATCCCGATTAAATTCATAAAATAGCCACCCGTCACCCTGGCCTCGTCCATCAGACCTATCGCGGGTTTGCATCGCCCGAAGCCTTGGCCCTGCAACCTCCCTATTCGGTCGGCGGGCCTGGCGGCTTCTTCTCCCGTCACAAGGGCGAGGGTAGGATCGAAGGCATGGGTATTCATTACCCCCTCTCCCCGCAGCGGGAGAGGGTAGGGTGAGGGGGCTCTGTTTTGTATAAACATCTGGTAGGCGATCCCTATGTCCTGCTCATCCGCAGGCGCGCCTTGATATCCTTGCCGTCCATCCGGTAGAGAGCGTCGAGGAAAGCGGCCTGGAAGGTGCCCGGACCCTCGGACTTGTCGGCCGCCATCTCGCCGGCGATGCCCATCACGGCCATGGCGCTGGATGCGCCCCGCGCGGGCGTGGCGGCCACTGCCGCGAACGCGCCCGTGAGCGCGCTGGCCGTGCACCCGAGCCCCGTCACCCGCGGCATGATCGCGTGGCCGTTCATCACCCGCGTCACACCCGCGGCGTCGACGATGTAATCCGTGGGTCCGCTGATGCTCACCACGAGCTTGTGCCGCTTTACCAACCCCCGCGCCGCATCAAGCGCCTCGCCGCCGTCGAGGGCCGAATCGACGCCCCGCGTGGCCGCGCCCGCGACCCACAGGGCCGTGATCTCCGACGCGTTGCCGCGCATGATCGTGGGCGTAACCTCGTTGAGCATGCGCATCGCCGTCTCCGTGCGCAGGCGCGACGCGCCCGCGCCCACGGGGTCGAGCACCACGGGAATGCCCCGGGCCCGGGCCGCCGCCATGGCCTCGAACATCACCTTGATCCACGACTCGCTGAGCGTGCCGATGTTCACCACCAGCGCGTGCGCGATCGCCACGATGTCGTCGATCTCCTCGTGGGCGTGCGCCATGATGGGCGCCGCACCCACGGCCAAGAGGGCGTTGGCCGTGTTATTCATCACCACATAGTTGGTGATGTTGTGCGTGACCGGGCAAAGGGCCCGCAGGGCCTGTAGGTCGTCCCAGACCTCTTCGGTGAATTGTGACATGTGGTGTTCCTTATGTTCCAACTTGTTGCATTGGGTTGTGCGGCCGTCTTTGAATTTCCGATGTGCGATTGCCGATGTACGATGTATAAGACATGAAACGCCACCTCCCGTGTTTAGAGTTCAAGATTTCGAGTTTGGGGTTTCCGGCATCGCCACACAAGGCAGACCGGATGCGACGGCGGGAGATCACGCGGGGCAGGAGGTACGAACAGCGTTCCAACTCGTTTCCCTCCGCGGGCATTAACCCGTTCAGGTTCCGGAGGCCATTGCCTCCCAGGGTCTCCTTGCGGACTCTCAGCCGTGTGTGCAGCTCCCCTGACGAAACTTACCATGATCATAAAGAGCATGCCCGTATTATAATGCAACACGGCCGTTTGTCAAGGATTACCTTTCGCCGCCCCCAGGGCAGAGGCACATTTGTTCGCCATCGCTTGTTTCGGCGGTCCGGATGTCAGTTGCTTTATGCGGGTAACCGAGTACATCCGGCTCAAGTATAATGGTAAGACCTGTAACCCTTGCCAGGAACTGGACAATGCATCCAAGCGGCGTCTCAAGGGAATCGAAGCTGACCGGCTTGGTGGCCAGGGTGCGCATTTCCTGGTACCATGCCGTGCAAACCTGGTTATTTTGCTGTCGGACCTCGGCCTCTTTTTCCCAAACGCTTTTAATGTCCTTCCTGTTTGTAATAAATATGGCTTGCCTTGCGATGGTAAAATCGACCCCTGTGAGACAACCGATCCATCGCAGCGCCATTTCAAACGGCATGTTTTCAACTCTGAAAGTCACATTCCGGGGTATTCGCTGCCCCTCCTCATCTAATAATACCTCCGGATCGATAACGATGGGTATGCCGGAAACGCTTGAAAGGAAACAGACAGCACCCCAAAGCGGTGTTTCAAGGAAGTCGAAGCTTACCTTTTTCTTGGATATTGCACGAAGCTTTTTGTGCCATTCTGTGTTCTCTTCGCCTTCTTGATGGAGTGGTACGGCAGGATCTTTCAATGCTGTTGCCACGTCGATAAGCACATCATTTTCCCGGATCGTATACGCGAGTCCCGAAGGAAAGGTGATCCAGAACAATGCATCTTTCACCGCCAGGCCATCTATGTTAAGGAACAACTCGTTCTCGGAGATCTTGCTCGCCTCTTGGCTGAGAATGATGTTCATGCCGGTTTGTTCTTTTATACATGAAACAACATCATCCAATCCTATTACATCCAATTTCACTCTCTTGTCCAATGCTTGTCTCAATTCAGGGCTTGGCCTTTCAGGCGGTGCTGTGCATCCCGCAAGAACAATACCAATTACAAGGAGAATTGCCATTCTGGACATTTTATCTGCTCCTATCCTGCGACGAGTTCTTCGACTTGCATTCGCTGGGGTCCCCACATCATTCTCCAATCTTGATGGTCCTCACGGTATTTCCCACCCCGTGTCTCCTGTTATCCGGGCCCACCCTTATTATAATTATACCCGCCCCCTGCCGTCGTGCAAGGTAAAAGCGGGGCGATAACAGGGGTTGAGCGGGGTCCCTTTCGTCATGGCTGTTTTAACGCCACTCGTCAAATCGACCGGCATATCACCTATTCCCGAAGATTATGTTTCCGGCATCATCCCCTTCACCCTGCCCTCCCCCGCGGGTGGGGAGGGGGAAAGACAAAGATCAATACGGGCGGTTCGTAAACCGCCCCTACGACAAAGGCCGGGCACGGTCCTAAGCGCGCTTCGCGCCTCGGGATGCCCAAACGGCGGAATAGCACCCGAAGCTCTGGACCCCGCATATTTTCCCGTTGCTTTTGGCCGGCTGTTGTCTTACAATGCTGAATGCTAAATGTTCAATTTGCAATGACAAATGAAAAGGGTTTGCCATGGACTTCCCCCTGCGCCCCTCGCCCGCCGATCCCTGGCCCCTGCGCGCGGTCCAACTCGACCTGGCGCGCCAGATGGAGACCGTGCCTCATATCAAGCGGTTCATCGACCGGGCGGCAAGCTGGGGGTACAACGCGATCGTCCTCTATGTGGAGGGCCGCGTGCGCACGGCCGGTTTCCCGCACATTGCCAAGAATGAATCATATACTGAAAAAGAGATGGCCGCCGTGGTCAGGCACGCTGAAATGGCCGGTCTCATGTGTATCCCGGCCACGGCCACGCTCGCGCACGCGGAGCATTTTTTCGCCTCGGGCACCCTGAAGTCCATGGCCGAAGAGTTCGCGGGCCGCACGCGGTTCGGCACCACCCGGTGCGAGACCTTCTGCCCATCTGTTGAAGATACCTACGCCTTCTGGCGGCGGTACATCGCCGACCTGGCCGCGATCTTCCCCGCGCCCCACCTGCATGTGGGCTGTGACGAGTCGTTCAACCTCGGGTTCTGCCCGTATTGCGCCGGACGCCGGGAACGCGAGGGACTGGGCGGGATCTTCGTCGAGCACCTCCTGCGCATCCACGCCCTGTGCCGGGAGGCGGGCAAACGGATGTGGATCTGGGACGACATGTTCGAGCTTTTCCCGGACGAACTGGTACGCGTGCCCCGCGACATCGTCCTCTGCCACTGGAACTACAACGACACCATCGAGCCGGAGGGCGGCCAGGCCCACTTCGCCGACCGGTTCCGCCAGGACTGGCTCAGCCTCTACCAGCGACTGGGATTCGAGTCGGTCTTCTGCCCGTGGACCGATACGGTCCGGAACGCGACCGCCTTCACGGCCTACGCCTCCCGGGCCGCGCGCATGCCGGGGTCGGGCCGGGTGCTGGGCGGCCTGCTCACCCAGTGGGAGATGCAGGCGATCTTTCAGCCGCAGTTCGAGCCGGCGGCGGCCTACACCGGCCGCCTCTGGTCCCACCCGGTCACCGATCCGGAAACCGTGTGGAACGAGGCTATGGCCGGCCTTCTGCCCGGAAGCGACAAGCAATTGGCCGCGGCCGTGCGGGTGCTGGCCGCGATCCCGCGCCGCAATCCGCCGCGCACCACCGGACCGCTGGTGTGGCCGCCGGCCCAAAGCGTGATCCAGCGCCGCGAGGCGGTGACCGCCGCGCTTGCGACCGTGGCCGCGGCCAAACATCCGGATGCGGACGGCATTCTGGCCGAGCTCGTTTTTTCCGGCCGGCAGGACCTGCTATTCAACGAGGTCGCGGCGCTCGTGGCCGGTACGGCCGACCCCCGCCGCACTTCCGAGGAGATGGCCCTCTTACAGGCGCGGGGCGAAGGTTGCCGCGTGGAACTCGACGCGCTCATCGCCGACCGCGCCCCTCTTCACGCCAGATACCGGCCGGCCATGGACCCGGCCGAGGGCGCGGTGACCCGCCTGCGGGAGTTGAAGGCCGGGCTGGCCGAGTTCTGGCCCAAGCTCAAGCGCGGAGCCGGGCCCGACGACTGGTGGCTCATCCTCTGCCTCTGCCTCACCGACGCCTACGGCGCCCAGCGCCTGCGCATATCCCTCGGCGCCGACCCGGACAGCCCGGTGATCGCCGAGGGCGTGTTCAAGCCGGCCGATGTGGACCGCGCCTGCCATTACACCCTGCGCGTCCCCTTCTTGTCCACGACCCCGCCGGCCGCGGTGCGGCTGGAAGGTTGGGGCTACGGCGCCTAGGGTGTGACTTTTGTCGAGGCCGTGGGTCGCGACCGCCGCCTGGTGCCCGCCGCGGTGCTCGCCTCCTCCGGACCGGTGGAACACCCCGCGGCCCTGCTTAGGGACGACAGCGCCCATGCCCTGCTCGGCCGTCCGAACTACGGTGCGGCCATGCTCGACCCGGCCCTGGCCGAAGAACGCGGCATGATCACAGTAAGCCTCCAGGCCGCGCCGTGAAGGGACCCCGCGTCCCCGGCAAAACGCCGTCGGCCGTCGATGCCGCGCACTGCCGGGTTCCGGCCGGCACGGCCATCGACATTCACGCCCATCCCCTGTGCGCCGATCCGGGCACAGCCGCGGCCATGCGCCGCCTGGCGCCGCAGTGCGGCATCGGCCATGTGGTCCTCCTGAGCGATGTGATGGCGCACAGTTTTTACCCCCGCTCCGCGGAGATCCGCCGCATCAACGACACGACCATCTGCACGGTCCGCCAAGACCCCGGCTTTTTCACCGGGTTCTGCCACCTCAACCCCGCGCACCCGCGCCGGTTCCTGCGCGCGGAGATCGACCGGTGCGCGGCCGCGGGCCTCAGGGGCATCAAGCTTGAGGTTTCCGTGAACGCGCGCGACCGCCGGCTCGACCCCATCATGGAACGGGCCGCCGCCCTGGGCTGGCCGGTCCTGCACCACGCCTGGTACAAGACGGGCGGCAACCTGCCCGACGAATCCACGCCCGCGGGCATCGCGCATTTGGCCGGCCGGTTCCCCCGCGCGGTCATCATCATGGCCCACCTGAGCGGTTGCGGCGTCCGCGGCATCCACGACATCCGGCCGCACCCCAACATCAGCATCGATACCTCAGGCGGCTAGGCTGTGAACGGGCTGGTGGAGTACGCCGTGGCCGCCCTCGGCGCCCGGCGGGTGGTCTTCGGGTCGGACGCGCCCTACCGCGACTTCACCTGCCAGATCGGCCGCATCCTCGGCCTGGAGCGGACGCCGTGATCGTCGACGTGAACGCCTGGACCGGCGGGTGGCCCTTCGCCGTCCACGCGGGGTTCACCGCCGCCCAGCTCGACCGCCACCTGCAGGCCGCGGGCATCAGCCGCGCCCTGACATCGCCCGTGGAGGCGATCCTCGCCGCCGACCCCGGGCCGGCCAACCGCGCGCTCCTGCGACAGGCGGCGCGCCGCCCGCGGCTCCTGCCCGCGCCGGTCATCAATCCCGGCCTGGGCAACTGGGGGGACCTTCTCGAAGAATACGCGGCGGCCGGGGTCCGGGCCGTCCGGCTGGTGCCGAACTACCACGGCTATTCCCTGGCCGACCCGTCCATCCGCGCCGCCCTGGCGCGCATCGCCGGCCGCCGGATCCTGCCCGTGGTCCAGATGCGCGTCGAGGATGAACGCGCCCACCACCCGCTCTTCCGCGTGCCGGCCGTACCGGTCGCGGATGTGATCGGCCTGGCCCGCGCCCTGCCCCGCCTCCGCCTGGCCGTGTCCTGCGCCTACTTCGCGGAAGCGGCGGCGCTCGGCCGCCGGACTGGAAATGTGGCGGTGGATATAGCGTTTGTGGAAAAACTCGACACGGTCCCCTGCCTGCTGGCCGCGGTGCCGGCCGGCCGGGTCCTCTTCGGTTCGCACACGCCGTTCCTGTATACCCGGAGCGCGGTCATGAAGGCGCGGGCGGCCGGGATCGCGCCGGCCGACCGGGACCGGATCCTGCACCGGAACGCCGCGGCGCTCCTGCGCCTGCCGGGAACCCGACCCCGCCGCTAATTAAGGAGTGCACCCATGACCCGATCCACGGCACGGTCCTGGCAGCAGTACCGGGAGCTGGAGCGCCACCTGGGCGCGGGCAGTTCGACCGGGTCCAAGATCCCCCAGTACGAGGGCGACGCGCCCGCGCTGATCGTGCGCGGCAAGGGGTGTCGCGTGTGGGATCTGGACGGCAACGAATACATCGACTTCCGCAACGCCCTCGGGCCGGTGACGCTCGGATACGCAGTACGCGAGATCGACGATGCGGTCATCGCCCAGCTCCAGGAGGGCATCATCTTCGGTCATCCGCACCCCCTGGAGGGCGAGGTGGCCGCGCTCCTGTGCGAGGTGATCCCGTGCGCGGAAAAGGCGCGCTTCATGAAGACCGGCGGCGAGGCCTTGGCGGCATGCATCAAGATCGCGCGGGCCGCCACGGGCCGCGACCGCGTGGTACATTGCGGGTACAACGGGTGGCTCAACAACCTGTGCGCGCCCGCGGGCGCGGTGCCGCGCGGCGCGGCCATGGCCCAGCCGCTCCGGGGCGTGCCCGCCGCGCTGGCGGCGCTCCACCGGTCCCTGCCGTGGGGCGATTTGGCCGCCTGGGAGGAATATTTCCGCGCGCACGGCCGCGAGACCGCGGCCGCGGTCGTGGCCTGCAGTTACGGCGACATGGAGCAGGGCCACGCCTTCCTGCCGGCCGTGCGGGCGCTCACCGCGCAATACGACACCCTGCTGGTGATGGACGAGATCGTGACCGGTTTCCGCCTGGCCCTGGGCGGCGCCCAGGAATATTTCAAAATCACGGCCGACATGGCCGTGGTCGGCAAAGGCGTGGCCAACGGCATGCCCATCTCCGCCTATGTCGGCCGGGCCGGGCTGATCGATTCGGCGCGCGAAGTGGGCATCACCACCACCTTCGGCGGCGAGACCCTGGCCCTGGCCGCGACCAAGGCGGCGATCGCCTTCTACCGCGCCCACGATGTCATCGGGTACCTCTGGCGGGCGGGGACCGACCTGTGGGGCCGGGCGCGCACGCTCATCCGGCAGCACCGGTTCCCCCTCGAACTCAAGGGGCTCGACATCTGTCCGCAGTTCGCCTTCGCGTCACCGCAAGCACAGGAAGCCTTTTTCCGCGCGGCTTACCGCAACGGCCTCTCGTTCTACGATGTGTCATATGTCAACTACGCCCATCGGCCGGACGACATCACCGCCACATTGGAGCGCTTGGAACGGGCCCTGAAGGAGATCGCCTGATGCCCATACCGCGCCGCGTCCACCTCGCCTACGGCCGTGACCGCCTGCCGCTTGACCTGGACCCCGCCCTTGCGGCGTGGCAAGTGATCGAGCCGCACTTCCCGCCGTCCATCCCGGACGCGACCGCCGCCTTTGCCGCCGCCGCGGCCAGGCCCGACGGGTGCCCGCCCCTCCGTGAAATGGTGCGCGCATCCGACCGGGTGGTGATCGTCACGGCCGACGGCACGCGGCCCGTGCCCAACCGGCGCCTCATTCCCTGGATCCTCGACGCCCTCCCCTGCCCGGCGGAGAATGTGACCGTCCTCCTCGGCAACGGCACTCACCGGCCCAACACACCGGCCGAGATCGAGGCGATGTTCGGCCCCGACCTCGTCCGCCGCGTACGGATCGTCAACCATGTGTGTTCCGACCCGGCCGCCAACATGACCGTGGGTCGCCTGGAGGACGGGACGACTGTGGCGCTTGACCGCGTTTATGTCGAGGCCGACCGCCGCATCGCGGTAGGCTTCATTGAACCCCATTTCGTGGCCGGGTTCTCGGGCGGCGCCAAGGCGATCGTACCGGGCGTGGCCGCCGAGGCGGCGATCCACCGCATCCACAACGCGGCGCTCATCGCAGATCCGCGTTCCACCTGGGGCGAACTCGACGGCAACCCCCTGCGCGCGGCGCTCGAAGCCATGGTCGCCCTCTGCCCGCCCGATTTCCTGGTGAATGTCACCCTCGACCGTGACCAGCGCATCACCGGCATGTACGCCGGCCACTACCTCAAGGCCCACCGGGCCGGATGCGTGAAGGTGCGGGCCGAGGCCATGACGGCCGTGGACGCCCCCTTCCCCGTGGTCGTCACCTCCAACAGCGGCGCGCCCCTCGACCAGAACCTCTACCAGACCGTGAAAGGCATCAGCGCCGCGGCGCGCATCACCGCGACCGGCGGCACGATCATCGTGGCCAGCGCCTGCGGCGACGGCCTGCCCGCGGGCTCGCGCTTCGCGGAGATCATGACCAAAGGCACAACCCCGCAGGCCGTCCTCGACTGGATCAATGCCCAGCCCCGCGTGGTAGCCGACCAGTGGCAGTCGCAGACCCTGGCCGCCATCACCCTCCGCGCCCGCGTGCTGGCCTTCACCGGCATGCCGGCCGCGGATGTCAGGTCATGCCAGATCGAACCCGTGGCCGACCTGCAGGCCGCGGTGGAAGCGGAGATCAAACGCCGCGGGACCGGGATTCCCGTGGCCGTGATGCCCGACGGGCCGCTCACGATCCCGTATGTCAGGTGATACCGCGATGGGACGGATCATTTTTGCCACGGGCCTTCATGCCAACGAAAGTTGCGCACCCCTCACGGCGGACATGGTCGCTGAACGCCTGACCGGCCGCGGCCTGGCCGTCGAATTCTTCCGCGTACCCCCGGCGTGCACCCTCCTGGCCAACCTGGACGACCCCGACCATGCGAACCCGGCGTTCTTCACGGACCCGATCCTCGGGCTGGATATGGACCTGGATGGGCTGGCCGGCGATGCGGCCATACATGTCCGATTCCCGGGTGCCGTGGTGGTGGAATTCCACAACTACGCCGACGACCTGCCTGACAGCCGCCTCCGCATCGACAAGAACATGGTACCGGCCGGTTTCAGCATGGGCAACATCGGCCCGGGCACCCAAGGGATCTTCGCGATCGGCTGGTGGCGCAATCGGCCCTGCGGCGGGATCCCGGGCAAATACCTGGTCGAACTGCCCGCCGTTTACCGGATGGTGGATTACGGCCGCCTGACCCGGCGGTACGAAAGCCTCCGTTGCCTGCACGCGCGGGGGATCGACTTCACACCCGAGACCGCCGTGTTCCCGAAGCTGAAAAGCTACATCATCCGGGAGGCGGACATACCCGCCTCCCGCGACCGGGGGTACCTGGACGCCTGCATCGCCGACATGGTCGCCGCCTGGGTCACCGGCATCGTAGCCGCCGCAAGCTGAGGCCAACCCCGCTCCGTTCTGATCCCGGTGCAAGGTACGCTCTGCTCGGGATGGTCTGAGGTCCCCTGTTGTCAACTCTTGGGCGGGTCGAGGACTGCCATCTGGGCCAGGGTGGCGGGGTCCATGAGATGCCGGGGAAGGTTGCGGACCATCTCATCCACGGGCTTGGCGTGGGTCTCCTTGAGGCGGCAGGCGGCAAGCCCCGCCAACAGGGTGAACACGCCGCCGATGTAGAAGGTATAGCGCAGGTCGGACCCCAGGCCCAGGGCACTGGTCCAGCGCGGGATCAGGCCGCCGATGGCGGGCATGGGTGCCGCGATCAGGGTGACGATGATACCATAAACAGCGAACTGTACCGAACGGCCGGCAACGGGTGTGAGGTTGTAGATGAGCGTGCTGATGGCGACGCTCACGCCGGCGATGAGGAAGCCCACCCATAGATTGACGGGGATGATCACCGCATAAACCTTCGCGGCCGTGTCAAGCGGGAGCCACACGGCCTGGATGGGCGCGAAGGCGAGTATGCAGAAGATCAAGACGGGCTTGCACCCGTACCGGTCGACCACCCGGCCCCAGAAGGGCGAGGTGGAGAGCATGACCAGCATCAGCGCGGCGTTGGTGATGCCCACACCGAGAAAGGGCATGTGCAGGTCGCGCAGCATGTAGGTGGCGTAGAACGGACCGGCGACGGACTGCATGGCCCACAGGGTGTGGCAGACGATCAGGGCCATCAAGGGGCCGTTCTTGAATGTGGCCCGGGCCAGGTCACGGAACCGCATGCCGTCGGCGTGCCGCATGACGGGCACATCGGCCTGCGGCAGGAAGAGTCCGACACTGATGAGCCCGAAGACCATGCCGCACCCGAACAGGAGGCTGAAGGCGCCGATATCCATGGTCTTGGCGATGTCGAGGAACCATCCTTCGCCGAGGGCGAAAACCGTGCCGACGATGCCGCCGTAAAGCATCGTGCGGCCGAAGAAAGTGCCGCGGAACGCGGCGGGGATGAGGTCGCCGACCCAGCTGCCGCGCGCATTGCCCGCGATCTGACCGAAGAATGAGACCAGGGTGATAATGGCAATGAGGGTCCCGACCCGGGCCATGGGGGAATACTTCGCTGCGGCATACGGGATAAGGATGATGCAGGCCCAGCCCAGGACCTGGAGGGTCGCGAAGATCACGGTGAGCCGTTTCCGGCTCATGCCGCGTTCCACGGCCACGGAGGAGAGGAGCTGGGCCACTACACAGACCATCGGGATGGAACTCAGCAGGCCGATGCGGAGATCGTCGGCACCCAGTTTCAGGGCGTAGCCGATGAGGAACATGCCGCCGGTTGAGGCCGCGAATATGGAAAAAAGCATGGCTTGGGCGTATGAAAGCCGGACAGCCTGTCTGATCTGTGATTCGGTGAGGGCCGGGCGGGTCTGGTCCGTCATGGTGCTTCCCATGGATGTAAAAACATTTATTGTACGCCGAAAACCGCAAAATGGAACTTAAAACCGGCGGGCACGGGGCCGGCATGGGAAATCCGGGCGGTTTAGTGTTGACAATCGGGGCCGGGCGGTGAGAATCTTGGGGTATCGTACGGTCTACATTCGGCACGCACCCTGTTGGTTGAGGAAAGATCATGGCACAGCGCGATGCAACGGCCCTGCGGTTCGCGAACCGGCACCTGGCCGTGACCGTCGATCCCCGCACCGCGGCCATCACCGTCAAGGAAAAGAGCTCGGGCGTGGCCGTGCGCACGGACCAGACCCGCAACGCGTACCGGATCAGCGACCCGCGCGCGATTGCGACCAAGGGGATGGTAAAACTGTGATTCGACAGCCTGTCCGGCGATCGATCCGGTTGCAGGGGTTCGATTACTCCTCTTGTGGTGCGTATTTTATCACGGTGTGCACTCATAAACGCACCTGTTTATTTGGCCGTATCGTTAATACCGCCACTGAATTCAGCCCTTGGGGACACATTGTCCAAGAAGAATGGTTACGGTCTTTCAAAGTGCGTCGGGAAATCATGCCTGATGCCTATGTTATCATGCCCAACCATTTGCATGCGATCGTATGGATTGTTGATGGCGACAACGACACGGGTGTTCCCAATGCAGGGGCGACCGGCCGGTCGCCCCTACCAAGGCAACCAATACCCCCGCATCAGCGGCCCCGGGGGCCGGCTTGTCGCTCATTGGGGGCCTTTATGGCTGGTTTCAAATCAGCGGCGACAACACGAGTCAACACTTTGCGCAATACACCCGGGCAAACATTCTGGCAGCGTAACTATCATGAACATATTGTCCGCAATGATACTGAATTAAACGCCATCCGCCGCTACATCGCGGCCAATCCCGGGGCCTGGGACCGGGACCGCGAAAATCCGCACGGCTGCCCCGCGGCGGAGGTACGACCCGCGTGGGAATTTGAAACCATACCCGCTGATTGAAAGGCCCTCCATGAACGACCGCGAATACATCGATTTCCATGTCCACATGGCGTACAAGTGCGACATCCGGCCTTTCGTCAAGGCGGCGCGCAAACTCGGCATCGCCATGTGCGTCAATGCCTGCGGCCCGATGTACGGCCAGCCGGGCAATGATGAGGTCGAGGCGACCGCCAGAAAGTACCCGGACACGATCATCCCCATCGGGTATGTGAACCTCGGCCGCGGCGACACGCCTTCCACCGTGGAGGACCTCCACCGCCGCAAGTTCAAGGGCCTCAAAATGATCGGGCCCACCCGGGACTATGACGACGAGGAGTTCTACCCCATCTACGCCATGGCCGCGAAACTGGGTCTGCCCATCCTCTTCCACACGGGCGTGATGGCACGCGCCGACATCATGCTCAACGCGCTCAAAAAGGCGGGCAAGCCCGTGCCGCCGCACCCGGACCCGCGCACCTTCAACATCAAGTCCAAGCGCATGGAGCCCATGTGCGTGGAGGGCATCATGCAGAACTTCCCGGACCTCAACTGCGTGCTCGCCCACTTCGGCTCCTGCGGCCGGCGTGATGTGAGCGAGGGGATCCTGCGCTGGCACCCCAACGCCTTCGGCGACCTTACCGAATTCTCCTGGGCCTTCGAGCTCGACAAGAGCAAGCGCGGCTGGCACATGTCGGAGAAATATGTAGCCCGCTTCGCCGGCATCCTCTCCGCCCTGTGGGTCGAACGCTATCCGGAAAAACTCATCTACGCCACGGATGTGAACACGAACGACTGCGCCCTGCTCGACGCCAAGCGCGAATCGCATCGGGCCATTTATACGGCTTGCGGCATTCCCGCCGCCAAGCAGCGGCTTATCTTCCGCGATAACGCGGCGCATCTCCTGCACCTTTCGTAGGGGCGGTTCGCGAACCGCCCCGGCCGTGGAGGAGATAATGGAACAATGCGGTAATCGCCGCTCGATCCGGTTGAAGAATTATGATTATTCCCGGGCTGGCATGTATTTTGTGACCGTGTGCACCCATGGACGCAAAAATGTATTGAGCACAGTAAGCGTTGGCGAGGTCCATCTGACTGCCATCGGCCATATAATTCCGGAATCCTGGGCGTGGTTATGCAGTCAATATGAATATGTCCATCTCGATGACTCAATTATCATGCCCAACCATATTCACAGCATTATTACGATCAACGCCTGTGGGGGCGGTTCGCGAACCGCCCCTACCAAGCAGAAATCCCTGGGAAGCATCATGGGCGCTTTCAAGACCGTATCCACAAAACGCATCAATATGATGCTGCAATCCCCGAGGCAGGCCTTCTGGCAACGCAATTACCATGAACACATCATCCGCGATGAAGGCGAACTACTCGGCATTCGGAAATACATCCTGCACAATCCGTATCGCTGGGCTTTTGACCGCGACAACCCGGACGGGCAACCGGATACTGAAGAGACCCAATTCTGGCATTTCGAAAGGGTTCTGACATGAGCAATACGCGTGTGCCTCTTCCTGCTGATCAATTGTATGTCCTGGACGCTGCAGGGCCGACATCCGCCATCGTCAGGAAACTCATCGATTTCAACACCGCCTTCCAGATGCGCGGCTTCCGGTACTTTGCCTGGCTCAAGCTGGCCTGGGAAAAACGCAATCCGGGCCGGTCTTTTCCGGGATTGTGCGCGGAGGTCGATTCGATCACTGGCCGGATGCGGCCGTTGGCCGACCAGCGCGCCTAGTCGTGGGGGGACGCCCGCGCCCTCGGCGTGTGGGTCTATTTCCTGCAGAAGGGCCGCATTCCCGATGCGGAGACCACCCTGTCCGTGGATGGGGAGGCCGTGACCATCAACCTCCGGGAGTTCTACACCGATTACTGCGGGCACATCCACAACTGCCTGGCCGAACGGCTCGACCACTGCGGCGGCAAGCTCCCCTTCCTGGTGGACATCCGCACCAACCGGGCCAGCCGCGACCCGCGCAATATCCCATCTGCGCCGCACGAATACACTTCCTCGCACATCTTCGCGGTGAACGCCTTCTTCCAGTACGGCCTGTGGAAGCACGACCGGCGGGCCCTGGCCACGGCCCGGCAGATCATGGAAGAGACATTCCGCGCGGCCCACGAGAACCGCTATGTCAGCCATATCACCCGCCAGGGAAGTTTCGCCCACAGCCACGGCGCCATGATGGTCTCCGTCGGTGCGCTCGTCGATACATTGAAAACGATCGACCTTCTTGAATCCCGCGGCGCTATGCGCTATCGCGACCTCAAGGCAAAACTCGCGGCCACGGGCCGGTACGCCCTCGATCAGTTCCTGGGCTACCACTGGGTCCCGTCCGTCGGCTTTGCCGAATACATCCATCCGGTGACCAAGCTGCCTTGGGCCGACGACCGGGGCCGCATGATCTGCGACCCCGGTCACACGGCCGAAGGCGTGGGGTTCTTCGCCGAGTACCGGCGCTGGCTCCCGGCCCGCGACACGACCGGTTTCCGCTTCAACCGCGCCAACATGCTCCCGGTCCTGGCCGACACGCTCCGGTTCGTGGACCGGTACGGGTATTCCAAGAAGGGCGTGATGTACAAGAACATCGACCTCGTGACGCGCGCGGGCACGGCCGATGTCGTCGACGGCCGGCGCGCCTGGAAGACGGCGCCGTGGTGGAACCTGCGCGAGTGCGCGGCCGCAGGCATCCGCATGTACGCGCTCACGGGCGATGCGCGCATGTGGGCGATCTACCGCCGCGCGTTCAACGCCACCTATGCCCACTACCCCAATCTGAACATCGGCGGCCTGGAGCTCCAGACCCTCGACGCGGAAACGCTCAGGCCCCTCCCCTTCCATCCCGCCACCGGCAACCTCGATCCCATGCACAGCCCGCGGGCGCGGGAAAGAGAGATCGAGGCGCTGGAGGAAATTGACGCTTGACGCTGGTGGCTGGACGCTGGCAGGCCCAGAACGGACTTCCATTCCCATACCAAGCGTCAAGGGTCGAGCGTCCAGGGTTGGCGGTGACGGCTGGACCATATATTCCCGCTGATAACAAAGGAGAATGCAATGATTTCAGATAAGGAAATCCTCGCCCCCCTCATCGACCGCCTGCTCGAACTCGCCGCCCGGCCGGAGGAGAACGCCAAGAAAAAGCTCTGGGCCGACCACTAGGCCATGCACCCCGTCCCTAAGATCCCGGTCTCGGTCTACTACGAGGGGATCCCGGGCAAGCAATGGGAGGCGATGTTCGGCCCCGATTACCTCAAATGCACGGCCGGGCTGGCGCGCTCGATCGAATACGACCTGCGCCGCCGGATCTGGATGGCGGAGAATGTGCCCGACGACCACATCGTCTGGCCCACGGTGGTGGTGGCCGCGCCCAAGCGCGAACAACGCGGCTGGGGCGTGGAGCTGGGCTGGAAGCACGCCGACAGCGACCTCGGCGCCAATGCCTACGATCCGCCCTTCAAGGACGGCGTGGAACTGCACCGCCTGACCAAGCCCGTCATCACCTGGGACGAAGAAGAACTCCAGCGCCAGCTGGAACACGCGCGCCATTTCACGGGCGGCAAACTCACCGTCTTCCCCAACTTCCGCCATGTGAGCCACGCACCCTTCGATTACGCGGTCCAGATGCGCGGCATGGAGAACCTCCTCATGGATGTCGCTCTCCAGCCCGGCA
Organism: Planctomycetota bacterium; assembly: GCA_043820325.1. Taxonomy (GTDB): domain Bacteria; phylum Planctomycetota; class JBDREB01; order JBDREB01; family JBDREB01; genus JBDREB01. Next base: position 16,128 of record JBDREB010000361.1, read on the forward strand.
CAGTCCACGCCCTGATGGAGTTCATCACCTCCTGGATCGAGAATGTCGACCGCGAGCGCGAACGCGCCGGCCGCCTGAGCGTCTTCCCTTCACCCGGCGGGTGGCAGGAGTACGGGTTCCGCATCCACTGCGCCTGGCTGACGCCCGACTTCACGGGCCGCAAGCCGGCCCTGCGCGACGAATGGGTCTACCTCACGGACCAGACCTCGGCCGGCCTGGGCCCCGACCAATACGCCGAGTTCATCCAGCCCTACCACGCGCGCCTGGCCGCGCCCTATACCAACACCACCATTTATTATCACGGATGCGAATGCCTCGACCTGAAGGGACCGGTCATCAAGAAGAACCCCAACCTGCGGCGGTTCCATGTCTCGCCGTGGTCGTCCGTGGCCAAGGCCGTGGAGACCTTCCGGGGTTCAGTGGTCATGGAGGTTCACGACCACCCGGGCAACACTTTCCTCAAGTCGGATGCGGAAATGCAGGCCAGCCTGCGCAAACTCGTCGACGCGGCCGCAGGCCACCCCATGGACCTGAACATCTCCGACATCCACACCTTCGACGGCAAGCCGCAGAACCTGGTCCGCTGGGCACGCGCGGCCCAGGCCGTTGCCGGCGGTTAGTTCCTTAGTGCCCGTAAATGAATAAAGTATCCATTTCGACATAGAGATTCCGTCCGCAGCCAAGGCGCGAGGAGGAGCCGTATCAATGGAAAGATCCGGCGTCGACGAGCAACGCCGGATGCGGACGGAAGATCATGTCCCTT
>JBDREB010000362.1:0-15728 GCA_043820325.1 Planctomycetota bacterium
CTGCGACCCTTGCGGTCGCCCATCCGGAGGCGGGGTCAAGCCCGCAGCTACAAGGACTTGCGAGGAAGCATGGTTACCACCGGCAGGACCGTCCCGGGACCTGTGGAGCATGACAAAGATCCTTTTTGCGAGTCCGTCAAGTATTGGAAAGTCCTGAATCCCAAACAATTTCAAATTGCCGACATCCAAACCCCCGATACAAGCCCGCCGTGATCTTGGGGCCCATACCCGTTTATTGGGGGAGTTTGGGATCTTGAGTTTCCGGACCGGTCCCGGTCCGGCGCGACTCAGATGTTTTCGACAAAGGTCCGATAGAGTTCATCATTGGTCCGGCAGGCCAGGACCCGGTGCTGGTTTTTGGTGTCGGCCAGGAACTTGCTGACCTCGGCCATGTACTGGATGTAGGCGGCAGCCGCCTGCCGGGGGGCCAGGGTGAGGATGAAGATCCGCGACGGCTGTTTGTCGAGCGACTGGAAATCGATCCCCGCGGCCTTGATGCCGATCAGACACTCGATCTGGTCCACCGCGTCGGTGCGGGCGTGCGGCAGGGCGATCCCCTCCTCCATGCCGGTGGAAATGTTATTCTCGCGCTCCATGAGGTCGGCCAGCACCGTGGCGCGGTTGGCCGGCTCCACGCGACCGCTGGCGATCATCAGGTCCACCATTTCCTCGATGATGCCGGGCTTGGTGCCGGCCTTGAGATCGATCTCCACGATCGCGGCGCGGATGATGCCGGCCGCCACGGCCGCCTCGGCCCGGGAGTGCCGCTTGTGGTCCGCGGCTAGGATCAATTTGCCCACGGCGTCGCGGTCCACGAACACCTGCAGGCTTTTCACGATGTGGCCCATGTCGGCCAGGACCTCATAGTAGAGCGTGTGAATGAAGGTGAGGTCGGCATCGGCGCAATCGAAGGTCAGCGTCTTGGCCGAACAGCGCAGGGTGATGATCGTCTCCTCCTTGCAGATCTTGAAGAACTGGTCCGGCAGGGCCATGTGGTAGACAAAGAACCCCTCCCGCTCGAAGCCGGCCACGAGATGGTTCAGGACAAAGTCGGCCGTTTCGGCGTTGGGCATGTTATAAACGATCTGCCGCCGGTGCGACCGGGGGGTGGTATCCCGCACCAGCACGGGCCGGGTGCCGGCCAACAGGCGGTTCAGCACGGGCGGCGTGATGATCGTGGTGAGGAAGATCATGAGGATCGCGGTGCTGAACGCCTTGTCCTGGAGCACGCCCTCGGCGATGCCGATGCCGGCCACGATCAGGGCCACCTCGCACCGGGGGACCATGCCCACCCCCACCTGCAGGGCGCCGCGCCAGTTGAAATTGAAGAAGAGCGGCGGCAGGCCGCAGCCCAACAGTTTGGCCGCCACGGCGACGCCGGTGAAAACGAGCCCGAAGATGAGCGTCTTTTCGTCCCCGAACTTACTGACATCGATCAGCATGCCCATGATGCAGAAGAACATGGGCACCAGGAGCTGGTGGATGGGCGTGAGGCTCGACCGGATCATGTAGGCCAGGTCGGTCCGGGCCAGGGAGAGCCCCATGACATAGGCGCCGATGATGAGCGCCAGTCCCGATCTGTCGAAAAACGCGGCCAGGATCAGGGTCAGGGCCAGGGCCATGATGCTGATCGTGACCGGATCGCGGAACCGCCGCAGGAGATGACCCAGACGCGGCGCGAAGACCAGTCCCGCGGCCGTGAACCCGAGCCAGACGGCCACGGCCTTGAAGGTCACAAAGCCGATCCCCTTCCAGCCTAGGTCCTCGCCGCGGGAGATGCCGAGGACGATGGCCAGGGCGACGATACCCAACACATCGTCGATCACCGCGGCCGACAGGATGGTGGTGCCGACGGGCGAATCCATCTTCTGCCGGTCGGAAAGGATGCGCGCGCTGATGCCCACCGAAGTGGCGGTGCACAGGACGCCCATGAAGAGGGGCAACGGTTGGTACCAGGCGAATTCCCCCCCGAACAGGGTCGGGCCGGCCCAGACGGCGAGCAGGTCGCCGCCGATGAAGCTGACGACCACGCCGCCCACACCCACGGCGAACCCCGCCCCTGAATAGCGCAGGAAGGTCTCGATGTTGGTCTCGATGCCCGCCACGAACAGCAGGACGATCGATCCCAGCGTAGCGAAACCGTAGAGCTCGTTCGACACGGGAAAGACCCCCGCCAAGGGGGTGGGGAAAATGCCGTGCGGGAACCCCAGCCAGGTGAGACTGAGGCCGCCCAGCAGAAACGGGCCGATGAGCATGCCGGCCACCAATTCCCCCAGCACCCGCGGGGCGCCGAATTTCTGAAAAAGGGCGCCCAGACCCCAGGCGGCGATAAGGACCAGACCGATCTGGAGGACCAAAAGCCCCATGCCGGCGATGATGCCCCCCGACCCGCCTCCCGGCTCCGCCGCGCCGGCCGCGGGGGTCAGCGTCAGGGCGACAGCACAAACGGCCACTATCGCCCAGCCCAAACGCGCCCGGCCCTGATCGAACATGTGTACATCCATCAATCGATAAAACAGCCGGACGGCCGGCCAAGATAAGTGTTGAAAGACCAATATGATACACGCAACTTCCGGAAAATGCAAGTGATTTCCGGCAATGAACGCCGACCCCCGCAAGGCAATGGACCGATCCCCGATCAATCTCGGTCGGGGGGGGGACCGACCCCACAAAAAAAAGGCATTCTTGAACCAAAGGCGAACATGGATGATCATCAAAAGAGGCGGTTAAAGTTTGCGGATAATATTGTTTGACAGCGCCGCCCATGGTCTTATAATGGGGTTCATTCACTTCCGTTCTTTTTTTTGAGCAAGGGTGCGGCGGCATTAGGCCACCGTAGGGTTTACAGGATGGTCGGGCCGCCATCCAATGGATCAACAGGTTCATTGGAGACGGATCATGGAACAACAGGAGCAGAGCAATTCCAGTTTTATGGGGTGCTGGTTTCGTCTTTTCTGGATGTGCGCCGGCAATTTCGGGCTGGTTTTCAGCGCGTATTTCATTGCTGAAAAGCCGGGGCCGTTCCTGGCTTTTTCCGTCGCCGACATCGCCTATGGGGCGATTGCTGTTGCGCTGGTGATCGTGCGGCTGATCGATATACGGAATCTGCATGGTAATACCGCATTCGGCACGCCGGCGACGATAGCGGATTACCGTCGCTATGTGCTCTGGCTGATCCCCATCGTCATTGTGGTCTGGCTGGCGGTTCACGGTATTGCAGCGCTGCGGTCTTGACCGGAGATCGCATTGGGGATCAGCTACTTCCTTGTGCGGCGTGCCCTGAATATGGATACCCGTGATGTCGATCCAGCGCGGAAAAACTGAATGCACCTCAGTTTGCTGAGGTACGCTGTGCCAGCAGCATGGAGACGGATCGTGGGCGTTGCCCCCATCAACTTCTACTGCCGGACCACCTGTTCCCTGCCATGAGCAGCCGGATCTCCTCCATCCAGTCGGCCGCCACCCCTATCCGGACCTTGGACACCTTCGGTGGCCCCTGTGCCCCTATCATCGAAACATCCGGAACCGGCTGGATCGCGGAGACCGCACATGCTCACGGTTGAACTCATTGTCATGCTGGCCATGATCGCGGTGAACGCTGTGTTCGCCGCCTTTGAGATCGCCCTGGCGTCGGTCACCGTGAGCCGGCTCAAGCTCCTGGCCCGCGAGAACCGCCCCGGCGGCGCCGCGGCCCTGCACATGAAAGAGCACATGGAGGCCAGCCTGGCCGCGGTGCAGATCGGCATCACCCTGGTAGGTGCGGTGGCCGCGGCCACGGGCGGCGCGGGGGCGGAACGCAAGATCGCGCCCGTGCTGCAATCGGCCCTGGGGCTCGCGCCGACGGCGGCCGAGGTCCTGGCGATCGCAACGGTGGTGGTGCCGTTCACCGTTGTGTCGATCATGTTCGGCGAACTGATCCCCAAGGTCTTCACGCTCCGCAACAAGGAACTCGTCTGTCTCAAGCTGTCCCCGGTGATGCGGGTGTTCGCGATGGCCGTTTTTCCGGCCGTCTGGTTCTTCGAACACGCCGTGCTGGCGGTCATGCGCTGGGGGGAGCGGCGCCGTCCCCAAACCCCGGCGGCCGCGCGCCACGAGGCCACCGAACTGCAGGAACTCCGCGCGTGCACTTCCCTGGCGCGCATGTCCCGGCTCATCGGCCTGCAGGAGGAACGGATCATCCTGGGCGCGGCGCGCCTGTCAAGCCAGACCGTCCGCGAGATCATGGTCCCCGCCGATGCCATCCGTATGCTGAACCAGTCCGCCACCCTGGCTGAAGCCCTGGTGGCGGCGCACATGGACATGCACACGCGGTTCCCGGTCACCGAGCGTCCCGGGGATCCGCAGGCGATCACGGGGTATGTCAATTTCAAGGATATCGTGGCTGTGATGCGCCTGGCGCCCCAGGACCCCTCGCTCAAGGCGATCATGCGGCCCCTGCCAGCCTACCGCGACGACCTGACCCTTGCGCTATGCCTCGAAGGACTGATCCGCGATTCCCACCACATCGCCCTCATTCGCGACCAGGCGGGCGCCGTGGCGGGCTTGATCTCACTCGAAGACATCATAGAGGAACTGGTGGGCGATATCCGCGACGAATATGACCGCCTGCCCGGGCATGTGATGCCCTCGGGGCACATGTGGGTGGCCGGGGGCGGGGTCGCGCCGGCCCGCCTCAAGGAAGTCACCGGCATCGATCTCGCCGGAGACCCGCCCGTATCCCATTCAGAAACGCTCGATGCCTGGGTGCGCGGCCATCTTGGTCGTGACCTGGAGGGAGGTGAGATCCTCGAAAGGGGCCGCATCCGTGTGGTCATCCGCAAGGTCCGCCGCAACCGGGTTTGGGAAGCGCAGATCGGCCGCCTCGATCCCCCGCTTGAGTCACGCTAAAAGCCTGCTATCCGAAAACCTCTCCGGGCTTCGGTCGGCTACGGCGGCGCCGGGCTTTGTCGCCCTGCATCGGCTATGCGCTCTACTCTCGGCATAGCCTGCTTCGGGCTTCGGGCCCGGCTCCCCTGCGGGGCCTCGTCTCCGGGATCTGCGCAGGCTTGCATCGCCCGGAGCCTGCGCCCGCTCTTTCCTCCCTGCGGTCGGCGCAGGCTTGTCTCCCTCGCACGACCTCGGGCCTTCGGACAGGTTTTCGGATAGGCTCTAACGCCCCGGAACGCGCCGGCCCCCTCCCCCTTGGCCCGCCTGCGGGGGTATTTTCATCACAGGGCGGGAGTCGCCCCGGTCCAACCCGGGGTGTCCCAGCGTTTCCGCCGCCCGAGCAGAACGGTGTCGCGCAAATTCTGGACCGTCCGGGCGCTCATCCAGCGTTTTTCGAACGCCGGGTCCTCCACGATCTGGGCGATCGCGGCCAGGGCGCGCAAATGGAAGTTGCGTTCATCACGGGTGCCCGCGAGCATGAAGACGGCATGCACGGCCGGATGATACTCATCGAACCGGATCCCTTTACGGCACCGTACGAGCATGATGTCGAATTTACCGGTCCCTTCGACCACCACATGGGGAATGGCCAGACCGGGCGTGATGGCGGTGCCCGATTCCCGCTCCCGGGCGACCAGGAGTTCCCGGAGCCGCTCGGGTGGAATGGCCAGCACGGGCGCCATGCCATCGGCGATACGGGTGAACAGATCGTCCATTTCCAAGGGACCTTCGAGGTCCAGTACCAGCCCGCGATCGATGATGTGATCGAACCGGTCGATGGTGATGTCATCCCGTTCACGGATGATCTCGCGCAGTTCACCTTCCAGGACCCCGGTGGTAAGTTCACGCGCGGTCACGCGTTCAACCAGATGGAGCAGGGCGTATTCGCGCGTGGCGCGCACCCGGCCGTAGAACCAGTACAGGCACAGGCTGACCGCCGCCATGGCCGCGGTCGCGATCCAGGCCGCAGGGCCGATCTCGAACAGCAGGACCCCAAACCCGGCCAGTCCCGCCAGCGGAATCCAGGGATAGAATGGCACATGGAACCTGGGCTGGTAATTCAGGATGCGGCTTTCCCGGAGGACCATCACGGCCAGGCAGGGCGCCATGTAGGTGATGATCAGCACGGCCGAGGCGACCTTCACAAGAAGGTCGAGTTCCAGGTAGAGTGCGCCGAGAGTCACGGCGCCGGTGACCAAGACCGCCACATACGGCACGCCGGTGCGGACACTGATACGGGCCAACCCCTGGGGGATGAGTCCGTCGCGCGCCAGGGCCAGCGGATACCGGGAAGCCGCCATGATCCCCGCGTTGGCCGTGGTCACAAAAGCGAAAATAGCCGCCAGGCTCAGGATAACCTGACCGGGCCGGCCCAGGAACATAAAGGCGCCGTCGGAGAGCGGCGTCAGCGACCCGGATAGGACGGACCCATCCAGCACGCCCACGGTCACATACACGCTGGCCATGCACAGGATGACCACGGCGAAAAGGGAAATGAACATCCCGCGGGGCAGGACCCGCACGGGATCCCTCACCTCCTCCGCCAGGCCGGAAACCTTGAGCAGACCGCCATACGATATGAACACAAAACCGGCGGTGGCCGCCACGGATAGCCATCCGTTCGGACCGGTCACGAAAGGTACGAAGCGCCGCACCTCCACCGCGGGCATACCGCGTATGATGTAAAGGCCGAGTGCGGCGATGAGACCAAACACCAAAGCACTCTGAAACCGCGCGGCACCCTTGATCCCCATCAGGTTGAGCGCCACAAAGAGCGCCACGAGGGCGGCCTCGATCAGGAACAGGTCCATGTCCAGAGCCAGTCGGATAAAGGCCGCCATTCCCACCAGCGCCAGCGCGCTTTTCAGGACCAGGGCCAGCCATGTCTGGATACCGGCTACAGTCCCGATCGCCGGTCCCAACGCCCGGGTGATGTAGAAATAATCCCCGCCTGCCTTGGGCATGGCTGTGACCAGCTCGGCCTGGCAGAACAGGCCGACCAGCGCGGCGCACCCAGCCAGCCCGTAGGCCAAAAATACCGACGGTCCCGCCTTGGCGTACGCCAGTCCCGGCAACACAAACAATCCGGAGCTCAACATGGCCCCGGTGGCAATGCAAAAGACATCCAAAAGACCCAACACCCGCTTCAAACCGGGAATGTTCGCCAAGCGTGCCGTTGCAGGTAGCTTCAAATCCATCTATACAACCCTTCAGACGACCGCGTCGCACGAGATCAAGCGGACACCCCGCCGTACTGTGCATCCATTCCGATCACAATTCCAGGTCATGCCAGCTTTTCGTGAGCAGGACATTGCCTTGGAGAACGGCCACCATGGCGCGGTAATGGTCGAGCGGCGAAGACTTGTCGGCCATGGCCGGCATGGATATCCCAACGAAACAGACCGCGGAAAGGCGGGACTTCTCGGCGATCACCTCAAGGGGCGGGCGCGGGTCGACGATGAAATCCAGTTCCGCGTCGATCCGGGACCTGGTGATCAACTCCTCGGTCAGGATCACGGAATCGGTCCGGGCGACATCCTGCTTGATGATCCGGCGCACCCGCACACGATATCCGGCCAGCTCCTTGTCCTCGCGCAGGAGATGGGCAAAGGTCAGCATGAGCGAACCGTTCTGCCGTGCCGCCCACCAGATGTCGATCACCGGTTCGAGTTCGGCATCGGCCGCTTTGGCCTCGGCAAAGACGATCAGGTTCCGCTCCAATTCCAGGATCCGGCGCACGGCCCGGCTGAAGACCTGTTTCTGAACCTCGTCATCGCTCCAGCCGATGAGAACGGTATTGGGCTTGAGGGGCCCGAGGCCAGATACCTGCAGGAGGGTCGAAACGCCGTGCTCGAAATCATCGGCCAGCACCGCCTTGGCCACGGCGGGCAGTTTGTTGTCGCGGATGAAGGTCTCCATCTGGTCCTGGGCGGCGGCCTGCTGTTTCACCAACAGTGACCAGTCGCCGGTCGTGACCTGGGCCAGGAACATGAGCCCCCGCTCGGCGCCCAACCGGTCAGCGAAACGGACCAGCGGCTGGCGGGAGGCCGGATCGCCCACGAGCACCAGAATGAGCGGCCGCCAATTATGCAGATGCGGGCGGGAGACCGCCAGTCGCAGCAGTCCCAGCCGGGCTACGGCGAACCAGAAACCGCTGCGCATATCACCCCAGGCGGTCTGGTAATGGCGGCGCGTCAGCATAAAATAGACGCCCAGGATCACCAGGGCGGCGATGACCGTCGCCGCCGGGTTGACCAGGAACATGGCCTGGCCGCACCCGAACGCGCCGGCGAGCGCGAAGATCCAATGCACACGGAACGAGGGCCGGAAGGTGGGATTGGCCACCCAGGCCTCCAGGGCCGCGGTCAGGTTGATCATGGCGTAGGTGGCCAGGATGAACATGGTCACCAGCGGGGCGATCAGGTTAAGGTCACCGATGAGAATGCAGGCCTCGGCAATGAGCAGGGTGACCAGGAGCGCGGCCCGCGGCTCCTGGGTCGGCCCATACCCCCGTCCCAGCACCCGCGGCGCGACCCGGTCGCGGGCCATGGCCTGGAGCGTGCGGGGTGCGGCCAGCAGGCTGGCGATGGCCGAAGAGAGGGTGGCCGCCCAGATCCCGGCATACACGAGCATGGGTACAAGGGCGATGCGCTTGAATACCTGGTTGTTACCGAGCAGTTCCGCGCGCTCCGCGTTCAGGGAGAGCCAGATGATCGCCGCGGCGTAAATCACGAAGGTCAGCCCCACCGCCCACAGTGTGCCGCGCGGCACGCTCCGCGCCGGGTCCTTGAGGTCGCCCGACATGCTGACTCCCGACATGATGCCGGTAACGGCCGGGAAAAAGATCGCGAAGACGGTCCAGAACGCGAAGTGTTCCGTGTACTGCGGCATCCAGTTGGCGCGCCAGTCGGTCACCGGGGTCCAGCCTGCGAAAAAAGCGGCGAGCGAAAGCCCCAGAACGATCATGATCAGATATTGGACGCGGGTGGCGAAACCCGCACCGAACAGGGAGATCACGAAGACGGCGCCCAGGGCGATGGAACCCGCCCATCGCATATCAAGCCACGGCAGAATGAATTGCAGGGACTCGACGAAACCTATGACATAAAACGCGACGGAAACGGTCTGGGCCAGGAAGAGGGGTATACCGATGCTGCCGCCGATCTCGAGCCCCAGGCTGCGCGAGATCAGGTAATAGACGCCGCCCGCTTCCATGCGGGTGTTGGTGGCCACGGCGGACAGCGATAATGTGGTCAGGAAGGTGATCGCATTGGCGATCACAAGGATGAGCAGGGCGCCCAGAAGGCCGGCGTTGCCGACCACCCAACCCGCTCGAAGGAACAGGATGGCGCCGAGGATCGTCAGCACGCAGGGTGTGAACACACCGCCGAAGGTACCCAGGGTCCGGGCCTGGGCGGGGGCCGGCAGGATGGCTGAGATCCGGCTGCTCATGGGCCGGATCGGATCAGCCGGTCCAGGAGTTCATCAAGCGGCATCACCGCGATCCGCGTCCAGGTATCGGAAACAGCGTAGGGCAACCAGAGGTTCCCGGCGTGGATCAGGCTGCCGCAGGAATAGACGACATTCGGCACATACCCCTCCCGGTCCTCGCCGGCCGGCGCCAGCAGGGATTCGGGCAGCCGGCCCCGGATCCGGGACGGGTCCTCCAGGTCCAGGAGCATGGCGCCGATGCAATACCGCCGCATGGGTCCCACCCCGTGCGTGATGAGCAGCCAGCCCTCGGGGGTCTCAAGCGGGGAACCGCAGTTGCCGATCAGCCGGAACTCCCAAGGGTACCGGGGCCGGGCCAGAATCTCCGCCGAATGCCAGAAATACACATTGTCGGAATACATGAGGTAAAGATTGCGGCCGTCGATCCGTCCGCACATAGCATACCGACCGCCGATGCGGCGCGGGAAGAGCGCCAACCCTTTGTTCTGGATACAGGCCCCGTTCAAGGTGTGAATGTTCACCGTATGGAAGTCCGGGGTGTCGAGCATCAGCGGCAGGATGTTCGTGCCATCGAAACCCGTATAAGTGCCATAATAGGTCGTCGCGCCGTCATCCTCGCGGAAACGCACCAGGCGGAGGTCCTCGATCCCGCGTGCCTCACTGGCACTGCGCGGGAAGAGGACCAGATCGCTGACTGGCCGGTCGGCTTCGAGCCGGACCTCGTAATTGGCGTAGGCCAGCCACAGCATGCTCCGCCGGACCATCCGGTCCGCTTCGGTCCGATCGGGTCGGGGCAGGTAGGCCGCAAGAGCGCTTTCAAGTTCCGTCAGGGTGAACCACTCCGGCAGACCGCCGAGGACCGCATCCACCGGACCGGCCGGGACCACCATTTCACCGAGTTTCCGTCGGAACAGGCCGCGGTTGTACCGTTTGTCGGTCACGACCGGTGCCCGCGCCGTGAACTCTCCCGGCGGATCGAATGTCGCGACCGTTCCCGGCCCAAGGCAACCCGTACGGAAGACGACCGAGGAGCGATGCCCTTCCCCGACCGCCCGCAGGCTCAAGACCACGCGGACTCCTTCCGGGGGCATGTGCGTCTGGTCGGGGTGGATCACCAGCGAGGGATTGAAGAGCGCCGCCGATTCCAGGGAGTATTCCGCGGTGAAATAGGCACCGATCAGCCGCCGCCGCGCGGATGTGGCAGCATCGTCCCGACCGGCCGACTGGGCGGCGTCCCCATAGTACCCATCGAACAATTCCTCGATCCGTGCATGGCGGCTGCTGAAAGCGGCCATGACCCGGTCCAGGGCCCCTTCCACCTCGGCCTCGCCCATGCCGGCCACCAGGTCAAACACCTCCGTCAGATGCCGCTGTGAGGCACCGAACGGCACAAGCACCACGCGTGAGGGATCACCGCGGAAGTTGACGGAAAGGTGCCTGATGGGTAGACCGCCGGGGGTTAATGCCTCGCCCCCGTCCGAAACAGGCCTGCTCTCATGCGATGCGTGAACGGCCATGGTTCAGGCCACCGGCGGCACTGCGGCCAACTGCGCCGCTTCAAACTCAAGGCCGTGCACCGTCAGCAGGGCGATCAGCCAGGCCAGCGTCGATTCGGCGCCCTCGTTCAGGTTGGCACCGTCACTGTGCAGGCCGTCGCGGCAACCGCCCGTGGCAAAATCGTAAAGCATGGAATGTGTGTCGTTGTTGCCCAAAAACCAGCCCAGGAATTGATTCGCGCGTTCCTTCCATGCCGGGTCGCCCGTGCAGCGGAAGGCCTCGGCACAGGCCTCGATCAGGGCCATTGCCTCGATCGGCTGCTGATCAAAGGTGGCCCGGCTTCCGTCACGCCGCAGCCAACCCTGATTGCCGATCAGGCTGACCATGCCGTCGGATCCCAGCTGGAGCCCCACCAGCCACTCCAGGGCGTGCAACCCGTCGGCAAGCATAGCCGGGTCGGCAAGCCCATGGCCGGCGATGATCAGGGCGTGGGGCAACTTGGCATTGGCATAGGTGACCGTATCCTCCCACCATGGCCATGCGGCCGTCGCGTTACCCCGGTAGGCCGCATGCAGGCGCTGAACGAGCGCAATGCGGACCCTGCGCACCAGGGCATCACCGGCATACCGCTGGAGGTAGGCATGGATCCCGACCAGGATGAAGGCCCAGGTGCGGGGCGAATTGAGGCCGTCCACCCGCTCCAGCCCCTCGATGAAAAGCCGCGTGGCAAAAGTGAGGAGGCTCGGATTGGGGGCCCGGGCCGTTACCACGCCCAACGCCCACAGGGCACGGCCATGGGCATCGGAGCTGCTCTGTTCGCTCGTTTCGCTCCATTGCCGGTCGTAGGTGAGGATGTTGCGGAAGCGCTTGGTCGTGCGGTCGAATGCGTGGTGCAGATAGGCCAGATAGGTCTGCAAGAGCGGCAGCACCGTGTCATCCTTGAACAGGTCGTAATAGTATACCGCGGTGATCGCCGCCCGGGCGTTGTCATCCGTGGCATAGCCATGGGCACGGTCGGGGACCGAGTAGATCGCGTGCTGGATGATGCCGGTGTTGTCCGTCAAGGTGCGGAGGTGCGTGATGTTCGGCTCCGGCAACCCCTCGAATTCCCCGTGACTTAAAAGCGACGGCACCGGCCGGGGACACCGGGACCGTTCCTGAAGGACATCATCAGCCAGCTTCAGATAGGCTCGTCCGACCTCCGGCCAAATCATGTTCCGGGTGGCCATATAGGCCCGCTTGCGCATGGAGTTCCGCAAACCGGGGTCCTCTATAAGGCCGTTGACTTCGCGGGCAAGGGCGGTTGCATCGTCGAACGCGAAGAGCTGGCCGCAATCCCCGGCCAGCATTTCCTCTGCATACACGAACGGTGTGGATACCACGGGCTTGCCCATACCCATGGCATAGGCCAGAGTGCCGGAGGTGATCTGGGTCCTGCCGGGATAGGGAACTACATATATATCCGCCGCCCCGAGATAGCGGCAGAGTTCTTCCAACTCCACATACCGGTTGTGGAACAACACATGATCCTGTACCTTCAGTTTCTTGGCCAATCGCTGGAGCGAGACCAGGTAGGCGTTGCCCTCATGTTTGAGCACATGCGGATGGGTGGCGCCAACCACGACATATATAACCTCGGGATGGGCCCGTACGATCTCCGGCAGGGCTTTGATGGCCACCTCGATACCCTTACCCGGCGACAACAGCCCGAAGGTCATCAGGACCGACCGGCCTTCCAGGCCGAACTGGTCCTTGAAGAACGCGGGATCCACGAACGGGACATCGGGAATGCCGTGGGGGATGACCTTCACCTGCTCATCGGAGACGCCGAATCCATCCCGCAATATCGCCCGGGCCGCCTCGCACATCACGACCACGCGTGCACTGAGCCGCAGAATCTCTCTGAGCACGACCACCTGTTCCGCCGAAGGGTCGCGTAGAACCGTGTGCAGTGTTGTAATAATGGGCATCCGAAGCCGACGTAAAAGGTTCAGCACATGTTCTCCCGCCGGCCCGCCAAATATACCATACTCGTGCTGTACCAGGACCAGATCGGTCTGGTTGATGTTGAGCAGTTCCGCCGCCAGCTGGTAGTCGCCCGGCTTGTGGGATTGGAGCTGGAATCGGACCTCGGTGGGATAATCGTACCCTTCCGGAGTGTCATCCATGGCCAGGACCAGGGTCTGTACCCCAGACCGGGCGGTCACACAGGCGTCACGCAGATCCTTGCTGAATGTGGCGATACCGCACTTCCGCGGCACATACGAGCAGAGCAGGCCGATGGTCTGAACATGTCGCTCAAGGGCAGTCATCGCAGGTCCCGCATGGTGGATTCAAGCGCCAGACTGCCGCTCCCCATAATCATCCGCCATCTCAAGCCCGAAGCGCCGCGATCCCATGCGCGGCCAGCCAAAGGGCGATCGCAACAGGGATGAGCACCTTGAGATACCAGGCATAGTCGCCCATGGTCGCCGGCTTCCCTTCGGCAGTTGTCCCGTGCAGGTGTTTGATATCGATGAGCCGTACAATCACAAGTGCCAAGGCGATCCCGCCATACGCGATGTCGGCAACGGTGAAGGCCATAAAAGGACCCGGTGTATCGGCAATGGCATAGGCACTGAAAAACAGCCCGAAATTGCCAACGAACATCCAGAAAATGCGGAACCAGCACCCCGTGAAACTTGACATATTCTGTGGTGGTTGTTCCATGGTCGACCTCCAATGAATCGGTTGATCCATTGGATGGCGGCCCGACCATCCAAAAAACCTGCGGCAACACTTTGCTGCCGCACCCTTATATAAAGACAAAAGGAACGAATAAAATAATGACTCCATATTATAACGAGAGGGGAAACATTGTCAAGTTGTGTTTCCGTAACACTTCTGCCGAATGAAACCAACCGGCTTGTTCTGGATCGGATGGCCCGATCAATCCGGGGTCCGGGCAATGCAAGAAAGAATCCCTCATAGCTGCAACCGATCGCCTCCAGCCATCATCCAACTTATCCGAGAGTGTATGAACCTGTAATTTGTCTGTTGCAAGCACACAGAAAACATTTGACACCGCACTGCATCGCAGTATAATGTACTTTGACAGTTTGACAGTTGCTCTTGCTCTTTTGCTCTTTTCTTGGGCATGGGTGCGGCGGCATTGGGCCACCGTAGGGTTTACAGGATGGTCGGGCCGCCATCCAATGGATCAACAGGTTCATTGGAGACGGATCATGGTAAAACAAGAATAGGTTGCCACCGGTCGTATGGAGTGTTGTTCCCGAACCTTGTAAATGCCGGCACAGTTGAGGACCGAACTCCTACCGTCTTGTTGAACCCGATTCCGATGCCCCATGTTAGCCATGGTACGCGTCGGTCCGGGGGACCATGATAAGGAATACCATGCAGGCACCCCAGATCATCGTGCTGATGATTTTTGCAACAACATACATCTGCATTATCGCCTTCCATAAGTTTAAACTGCCCATTATCGCTGCGGCTATCTGCATCCTGTTGGCCTGGCCAGGCCTGCTGTCTTTTCCCAAAGCCATAGCAGCCGTTAACTGGAATGTGATCATGCTTTTCTTCGGTATGCTTTTCATGACCGAGGTGTTGGTGATATCACGCGCCCCGGCCGTACTGGCCGAGCATCTTTTAGCACGCAAGGTATCGGCAGGGGGTGCCCTGCTCATCGTCTGCCTGGTTTCCGGATTCATTTCCGCTTTTGTCGAGAATGTCGCGGTGGTCCTCCTGGTGGCGCCCGTGGCGCTGGCCGTCACCCGCCGAATGAAGGTGTCGCCCGTGACGGTACTCATCGGTGTGTCCGTGTGCAGCAACCTTCAGGGCGCGGCCACGCTGATCGGTGATCCCCCCAGCATGCTTTTGGCCAACGCGCTGAACATGAACTTCGTCGAGTTCTTCTGGTACCACGGCAAACCGGGTATCTTTTTCGCTGTGGAGTTGGGCGCCCTTGTTTCCGCGGGCGTGCTCTGGTTCTTCTTCCGTAAATACACGGGACGGACACCCGAACCGGTCCAGGAAAAGATACAGGGCTGGCTGCCGGTGATCCTCATGATCGTCCTGGCCGCCGGACTGGCGCTGGCTTCGGTCTTCATTCCGGAATGGGAATGGTCGGCGGGCGGGATCACCCTGATCCTTGGAGTTGTCGCTGCAGCCTGGTGGCGTCATCGGCGGGACGGGGTTACATTCCGCACCGAGGTCAAGAGGCTTGACTGGGGGACCGGATTCTTCCTCATCGGCATATTCATCCTCGTGGGCAGCGTGATCGAGAACGGGATCATGAAACTCTTCATAGATCACCTGGCCGCGCTGACCGGCGAGAACCTGTTCATCGCCTACAGCCTGCTCGTGTGGGGATCGGTAGCACTCTCCGCGTTCGTCGACAATATCCCCTATGTGGCAGCCATGCTCCCCGTGTGTGCCGGTATTGCCCTCGCCATGCAAGTACCCGTCGAACTCCTGGCCTTCGGGATGGTTGTTGGGGCAAGCATCGGCGGCAACATAACTCCCATCGGCGCATCGGCTAACATCGTGGCCGTAGGCATCGCAAAAAAGGAAGGATACCATGTCTCTTTCCGTGAATTTGCGGCCATCGGGCTACCGTTCACAATAGCCGCCACTGTTGCAGCCTATATATTCCTGTGGTTTGTGTGGCGCTGATACAGTCGGCCTCCACCATGGCCAGCCGGGGCTGCGCCCCTCGTTAGTGCCCGTAAATGAATAAAGTATCCATTTCGACATAGAGATTCCGTCCGCAGCCAAGGCGCGAGGAGGAGCCGTATCAATGGAAAGATCCGGCGTCGACGAGCAACGCCGGATGCGGACGGAAGATCATGTCCCTT
>JBDREB010000363.1:0-16392 GCA_043820325.1 Planctomycetota bacterium
CCTCCACCACGCCCTGTAATTGACGCCGGGTTTCATTGACCATGGCCCGGCGCAAGCGTTCGTCGCGGACTCCTCGCAGTGACAGATGACAAGTCATCGCGAGTCCCACGAAGCGATCTCCCGCCGTCATTGCGAGGGACCAAGGCCCGAAGCAATCTCCCTCCGTCATTGCGGGGGGCCCCGTGAAGCAATCCCGGGGAGAGACTGCTTCGTCGCGGACTCCTCGTAGTGACAGATGACAAGTCATCGCGAGTCCCACGAAGCGATCTCCCTCCGTCATTGCGGGGGGCCCCGTGAAGCAATCCCGGGGGAACAGACTGCATGGAGCATGTACCACGCCGTCTTGTAACTGCAACCCAACTGGCGTTGTAGTCGTTTGGCGCTTAAGCCTGGTGTGTGGGTAGCCACCAGATACGCAGTCCAAAACCACTCTCGGATCGGCATGTGCGAATCCTGCGGCAGAGTCCCTGCCGTCGGCGAAACTTCGAAGCCGCACGCTTTGCACTGGTGCAGCCACCGCTTGGTTCGCCTCCAGAACTGACGCCCTTGGCATCGAGGACACGCCATCCCCTCGGGCCACCGAGACCGTATCAGGTATTCGCAGCATTCGTTCTCGCCCGCGAAACGCTCTCGGAACTCACGCAATGTTCTTGGAAACTCAAGTCGTGCCATACTTCAATGATATCACATCCATCGCCGGTGTCAAGGGGATAAGCATAAAAACCATTGTATCATTCAGACAAACGCTTGCAAGGATATTCCGGATGGGCGGGATAACCGTAAAAGGCAGGCGACCGCAAGGGTCGCAGCTACAAGATAGAAAGGTGCATGGAAATGCATTCAAACATGCGTCATTTCGCCCCTGTTATATTATGTTTAACGCCCCCGGTAAAAAACCCGCGTACGCAGCTAATAGTATCGTACGGACCGGTTTCTGCAAGGTTTTTCCGGTCAGAGGTATTGTGACAGGATGACCTCCGCCCCTTCAGGGCGGGAATGGGTGGGGTGGTTTGGCATCCCGGGATGCTTGCCCCGGGCTATTACCCTCCGCGTCGTGGGTGCGTGAAAGCCATGCAATGACGCAAGCTGAAGCTTGCGCCTACCTCGGCTGGAAAACAGATGCAAGTCTTATCCTCTTCCTGACCTTTGCGAACTTTGCGTCTTTGCGGTAAAGTCTTATCCTGGATCCCAACCTGCCCATGCGTCTTTGCGGTCTTTTCCGCGGTTAGAAGAACAGCCGTTCGCCGAGGGGGCGGCGTTCCTCTTTATACACGGGCCGTTGGGGCCGGTAATAGGCCGGGATGGCGGCGGCGCGCTTGACCGACGCGATAAAGAGCTGGACCATGCATTCCATGTCGTGGACCGAAAGGTACTCGGGCACGATGCGGACCTTGCGGTCGTCGCGGTTGTGGTAGTTGCCGAGGGGAACGCACACGGCGCCCGACCTGTAGCCGAACTGCTGGTAGATGGTGGTCTCGCAGGTGCCGCCGTCCATGAGTTTGCGCTGCCAGGTGAACTTTTTGTCGCGGCCGGCAAGGTCGCGGGCCGTGTCGGCTAAAAAAGCGGTCATGGCCGGCGCAAACACGCTCATGCGGTCGCCCACGCGCACCACCACGCCGCCGCCGATCTTGGCGCCCGCCAGGGCGCTGGAGGTCTCGATCGCGACCAGGTAGGCGTTTTTCGGGATGAACCCCTGCATGGCCATGTATTTGGCACCATGCAACCCCCCTTCCTCGGCCACGCTGAAGACCCCGAGCACCGGGCGCTTGATCTTGCGCCGGACGAGTTCGTCCAGAAGCGCCAGCACGGAAACGCACCCGAGAGTGTCGTCACACGAGCGGGTATGGATGAGATCGCCCGCAAGCTTGAACGCGGGCAACTCCCACATGGCCATGTCCCCGCGCCGCACCGAGCCCGCGACCGCAAGATGCACGCGCTGGAGGCGTTGCCGTTTATCGTCATCATACCGTGTGATCCGGCCGCGGACATCGCCTGCTGCGGTGAAGACCCGCACCCGGCCGGTCTTGATGTATTCACCGCCCACCCGGCCGTAAAAAAGGGCCGTGGTCCTCCCGCCACGGGAATCTTTTTCAATGATGAACCCGGGGTGGTCCATGTGGGCGCAGAAGGCCAGGACCGGGCCGCGGGCGGCGCCGCCATGGCGCACGACCAGGTTGCCCATGTCGTCCTCGCGCACCCGGATCCCCCGCGCGGCGCAGAATTGGCGGATGTAAGCGCGCACCCCCGCTTCCCGGAAGGGCGCGGTGGGTATGGCGCAGAGGTCGCGGGCAAAGGTGATGATACGGTCACGCATGCTTCATCCTTTCACGATGAACACATTGCCCACGATGGGCGCTTAAGGCCGGGGTTTGTGGCTTCCGCCATGGGTTTGTACCGGCGTATCGAGCCAAACCAGGTGTTCGGAGAGCCCGTGCATAGCGGCCACGGCGCGCAGGGCGACGGCGGCCGCCGGCCGGAGCTGGGTATCACCGCGTTCGGCGGCCTGGCGCAGGACGGGCGCGAACCGCGCATCGGCGATCCGGCCCAGGTGATCGACCAGATACCGCCGCTGTTCTGCGTTCCCGTCACGGAAGGCGGTCATGAGGGCCGGGACGACGGCCTGCGCGGCCGTGGTGGTCCACCAGGCGGGATCGAGCCCGATGAGCGCCTCCTCGACCTCGCGGCGCCTGGGGACCGGGCAGACGAAGAGGTATTCGGCCACCGGGGCGATCACCTCGGGACGCCGGATCCGGCACAAGAGCAGTGCGGCCGGATGCTCGACGAATCCCGCCCGTTCGCGCACGCAGGCCAGGAGGGCGTCGACAAAAGGCTTGTCGCCGGTCAGGCCCATCTCCCCGGCGGC
Source organism: Planctomycetota bacterium (assembly GCA_043820325.1). Classification (GTDB taxonomy): domain Bacteria; phylum Planctomycetota; class JBDREB01; order JBDREB01; family JBDREB01; genus JBDREB01. Next base: position 2,864 of record JBDREB010000363.1, read on the forward strand.
GCGGACCGCGTTCTGCCGCACGGCCTTGTCAATGGCCGTATCGCGGATGATCGCCAGGCAGGTATCGGCCGCCTGCAGGCCGCCGAGCTTGGCCAAAAGGAGCGGGATGTGCATGCGGTAGATCAGCCCCTGCGACGGATCGCGCAGGTCGCGCATCAGCATGTCGACGGCCACAGTCCGGTTCTGGCGCAACAGGGCCACCGTGCCTTCATCGCCCTCCCGGTAGGACCGGACCGCGTTGCGCAGGCGGGTCCTGATGATCCCCAGCCGCATCCGGACGAATAATCCCGGCCGCGCGGCGGTCATCCGGACCGGTTCGCCGGACGGGTTGGAGGGCAATACATGTTTGGTGCCGCATTCGGGGCACTTGCCCTTGCGGCCGGTGAAATGGATGGTGGGCTTGAGCGGTTTGTTGCAGTTGGTACAGCGGATGGTCATGGGAGCCGGCGGCCGGTGACGGCGGGCATCACCGCAGGAGGAGTTTGACGATGCCGACCACGACCATGGTGAGCAGGGCCAGGAAAATGATCACGGCCATTCCGCACCCCACCAGCGGTTTCCAGACACTGATGTCGATGTTGGTGTTGCCGTCTTTGATCCGGATGCCGAAAAAGGAGACCTTCACCTCCGAACGGCCGTCCATGACATGGACGCCCGCGGGACTGACATGGACCTCCTCGCCGTCATTGCCCTTGACATGGATCGAGGCGCCCTTGATATCGACACGGTCTTCGCGTTTCGGGTTCATATCGGACATACCAGCCATTCCTCCATCAGTTCATAATCGACCCTATTGTAGCCGACGGCGGAGAAATATCCACTCTTTATTTTCAAGGCGCGGGTGCGGCGGGCTCCAGCACCCGAATAAGAGCCCATCCGAAAACCTGTCCGAAGGCCCGAGGTCGTGCGAGGACAAGCCGGGCACGAAGCCCGAAGCAGGCTATGCCGAGAGCAGAGCGCATAGCCGATGCAGGGCGACATAGCCCGGCGCAGCCGCAGCCGACCGAAGCCCGGAGAGGTTTCCGGATAGGCTCTAAGGGCTACGGCTACGAGGCCCGTTTCGGCAAGGGTGACGGAAACGGCTGCAAGATGAAGGATCCGCCACCTGGCCCTTGCCGTTACCGATACGGGCATCGTTACCCTTGCCGAGCCCCTTTCATTCGAATTTAATTTCCCCGAACAGCCGCGGCATATGATTGCTCATGCCCGTGTGGCTCCAGCGGCAGTCGCGCGGGGGATCGGTCTGCTTGGATCGCACGATGTTGAAACCCCAGGTCGCGCCGGAGGCGGGCGCGCCGCCCAGAAGCGCGAACGGCACCGCGATCTCCACCGCCCAGGCATACTCGCGCCGGCCGGCCTTGGTGGTGACCAGGCCCCGTTCCACCGCCCGTTTCACGCCCTTCAGGCAGGCGAACCCGGCCGCGTTCACCATCAGGTGGAAGTAGCTGTCGCGGCGATTGAATGGATCGATGAAGATCTCCAGGCTGTCGTCCATCCAGGTCGCGGGATCACCGTGCGCGGCGACCTTGGTGACAAGTGCCTCGGGCATGGGCTCGGGGCAGACCAACCCCAGAAAGAGGGCGGCACCATCGTGGGCGATCCGCGCCTCGGGCGCGAACGGGCTGGGCCGGCCGGTGGTGGCGTCAATGAACTGGCGCATGCGGCCGGCCGTCTGCCAGCCCGCGTCATCGACCCGGCCGGTGAGCACCACCGACTTGCGGAGCCGCGGCACGGCCATGGTCGGAGGCGCCCCGCCCGCCTCACCCGCACTGCCGGCGATGAAGAGCGGCTGGGAAAAGGCGTACTTGTCCGGCCGGCCGACGGCCGTGATCCGGATATAGGTCTGGCAGAGATTATTCAGCCGGAAGCGCAGGAGTTCGCCCTCCGCCTCGGCCACCCGCACGCCGTGGGCGGAGGTGGCAAAAAGCTTCTGCGCGCCGGGCGCCCGGGCCGTGACTAGGTCACCATACACCCGGATCTCGGCGAAATCGATGCCCGAGGAGACATAAAAGGATCCCTTGCGGAACGCCTCAAGGATGCCCGCCACTGTGCGTTCCCGGGCCCACACCACATTCCAGGCGTGCCCCGTCTCCTGCGCGTGATGTGCGTCGTCGTTGCCGAAACCCCAAACTTTGCGCCCCTCGCTCAGGAGCATGTCCCAGGAATCCGTGGCCAGTTCATCCCCGGCCGTGCCGATGATACCGGCATTGAGGATCTCCACGCCGAGATACCCGGCGAGCCGGTCGAGCTCCTCCTGCGGGAAATGGTCGAAATCCGGTTCCCAGTGCGGGTGACAGCAGACCACGAACCCGCCCGCCTCGGCCGCGGCGTTGAGCACCGCCTGGCGGTCGGCGACGGGATCGACCACGGACCGGGCGCCGACATGCAGCATGTGGGGCCCGCCGACGGTGATCTCGTACCCCGGCACCAGCACCATGCCGCGCGGATCGAGGCCGGTATGGTCCGGGTACCGGTCGTGATCGGAAAGCATCAGGAAATCGTGGCCATGACCCGCGTATTCATCCACGACCGACTGGGGGTCCTGTTCGCCATCCGAGCGCGTGGTGTGGCAGTGCAGGTTGCCCCGCAGGCGTGCGGGCGCGTCGTTCAGGTACGGGTTTTGAATAGTCGCCATGGCATGGTCTCCTTGCATGAGCGGTTATCGAACCGGGCTTGCTCCAGTTACTTGGAATTTAGAGTTTAGGATTTCGGATTTGACCGCCCGCTCTTCCCCGGGTCGGCGGGCGGTTCACCCGCTTCTTCGCGTATCACATCCCGCGCGATGCGGGTCCATTCGTCGAACCGCTCCGGCCGGTTCTCGCAGGTGTGGGTGTCCTTGAGGATCATCTCGAGCACACAGCCATGCGCGGCCGCGGCGCGCACCGCGGCCCGGATGTAGTCGCGGACCATCCGGGAGTTGAATGTGCCCACCAGCTGGGAGGGCTGGGGTTTCCACGAGAGAATGTACCCGCCACTGAGCGCTTCGGCGCTCCGTGCCACATCGGCCGAGGGCGCGATAGATATGCGCCGGATGTGCGGGATGGTGCATACGCTGTCGAGCTTGCGCGACAGATCCTCACAGCATCCGTACCCCGTGAGGCCGAAGGGCGCCAGGAGCCGCTTTTCGTACGCCATTACGAATTCCGCGAACCCGTGGATGCGCCGGCGGAGGTTGCGCTCGACGGTGCGGACCTGTTCGTCGGCGCACACCAGCCGAAGTTCGGGCAGGATCTCCTGCCACGCGCCCTCCGGAAAGACGAGCATCATGGGGTACTTCGAGCGCAGGGCATTGTGGGCCGTCCAGGCCGCGCGGCGGGCGGCCATCACCGGGTCGGCGGCGATGTCGGCCACGCGGCGGGCCAGGTCGCGGAGCGTGGCGCGTTCGGAGGAAGTGATCTTCATACAAAATCCTTAATTATATAGCGGACTCACCGCAAAGGCGCAAAGTTCGCAAAGGTTATGAACGGAGAAGGCAATCACCCGCATGTTCCCGGGATCTGTGTGCACCATGCATGCCTCCCGTTCGTTAAAGTATTGCAGATGATCAGCGTCAAAACCGGCCCATGACCGCAATGACCGCTTTTGGACCGATCCCATCCGGATCAACCCCAACAAAAAACATTCTTCCTTTGCGCCCTTTGCGCCTTTGCGGTGAGTCATCCTCCGGTTCCGCACAACATACAACTCCGCGGTGCTCCATTGTCCTTATTCATCCTTTCTTCCGCATCCACCGCCCGGTGGCGAAATAGGCCGCCGTGGCCGCGGCCTGCAGCAGGGCGGCGGCGACCATGGCGATCCAGATGCCGTTCGCGCCCAGGGCGGGCATATGGGCCATCCAATAGGCGGCAGGCGCCTGGAACCCCCACAAAGCGACGAGGGTGATGATCATGGGCGGGACCGAATCGCCAGCGCCGCCGATGGCGCGGTTCAGCACGATCCCCACGGCCGCGAACGCCATGCCCGCGGCCGAGATCTTGAGCATGAGGGTGCCGGCCGCGATGACGGCGGCATCCTTCGCGAACACCATCATAAGCGGCGTGGCGTAGATATAGCTCAGCAGTCCCGCCCCGCCCATGACGACCAGCGCCAGGTTCGCGGCTATGAGCGCGCTCTGACGGGCGCGGCCGGGCTTGCCCGCCCCGAGGTTCTGGCCCACGAGCATGGCCGCAGCCTCGGCGATCCCGAACCCGGGCATGAAACCCACCATGCGCAGCCGCATGCCGATGTTGTAGGCCGCCAGCAGGGCCGTGCCAAAATGGGCGGCGATCCCCATGAGCACCAGGTCCATCAGGCCGCGCAGGGCCATCTGCACGGACATGGGCACGCCGATGAAGGTGATGCTTTTGATCACCGCCAGATCGGGCCGGAACTCACGCAGGCGGATGCGCACGCGTACACGCCCCGTGGCCAGGACCCAGGCGCCGCAGGCCAGGCCCACCGTCTGGGCGGCAAGGCCGGCTATGGCCGCGCCGTTAACGCCGAGGGCCGGACATCCCAGGTACCCCCGCACGCAGACCGGCACCAGGGCCACATTGACGACCGCGGCGATCACCGTGACCACGAGCGGCGTCACGGCGTCGCCCGCGCCGCGGACCACACCGCCGCCCACCATCAGCGCTGTGATCACCGCCAGGCCGATGAAATTGATCTGCAGGAACCCCACCCCCGAGGCAACGACCCCGGGCGCCGCGCCGATCATGGCCAAAAGGCGCGGCGCCAGGAAGTACCCCGGCACGCCCACGGCCACGGCCAGGGCCACGGCGGTCAATATGGACTGTGTGGCGACATGGTCGGCACGGGGCAGATCGCCTGCGCCGACCGCGCGCGCGACCAGTGCCGTGCTTGCGTTGCCGATACCGACAAAGATGGAGGCGATGATCATGATGATCTGGCCGCTCACGCCCACCGCGGCCACGGCCTCGGAGCCCAGCTCACCCACGAAATAGAGGGCCGTGATGTTGATGACCACCTGCACCATGAAAGCGAGCATGATCGGCGGCGCCAGCCGGCCGATCGCGCCGGCGATGGAGCCGGTGGTGAGGTCCTGCCGGATGCGGCCGGGCGGCCGGCCGCTCGTCTCCGGCGGGGTTTTGTCAGGCTGTGTGGTCACGGGTGGGCGTCCGCGGGGCGGGCCGTCATTCCGGTTCGATGCGGAAAAGCGCCGCGCCCCAGGGTTTGAGCGCCACGGCCGCGCCCCTGGTCTTCAAAACGCCCGCTTTCACGGGCCGCGACCGCTCCCTGCCCGGGGCCATGAGCCGGGTCACGGTCAACGGGCCCGGCCTGGAGAGGCGCAATACCTGCGGATCGACGCGGAAACTCCCCTTCACCGGCTTGGGCGAGAAATTGCCCACATAGACGAGTGCGCGGCCCGGCTTGCGCCAGAGCGCGGCGTACAGCTTGTCGCCCCCCTTGAGCCGGACCGCGCGCGCGGTGGCGGCCTCGAACTTGTACGAACCGAGGTCCTCTTCGCCGAAGAGCGCCGTTTCGCGGAGCATCTCACTGCTGAAGGCCGTGGCTTTCCGCAGCCCCGCGTCCCAACCCGCGCTCACCGCGGCCATGATGCCGGGCGTGCCTGACAGGATGCCCGACATGATCGTCCTGCGGGCGTGAGGCGTGCCAGCCGGCGCGTCGGCGCAGAGCTGGCGCGGGATGATGGGCATGAACTCGCACTGGGGCGGGAACTGCCCCGGCTCGGGGAAGGGCGCGTTGTAGTTCTGCTCCTCGAAAATGAGTGCCATTGTGGACATGTTCTCCACCACGATCTGCGGCAGGCCGGAGATATGGGAGAGGATCACGCCCTGCGGCCCGACGCGCTCGCGTACCCAGAACATGAAATCGTAGAACGCGTCCTGGTCCGTGTGGCAGGCGCCGCCGAAGTGGTGCGGGTTGCGGCAGGCATGCGGCGTGCACCAGTCGAAGTAGAGCCCGTCCCAAGGCAGGTCGTTGAGGATGATGTCGATCGACTTCTTGCGGAACGCGAGCCACCCGCTCTCCAGGCACATCAGCTGGCCGAATTCGCCCGAGCCGGCCCAGGTGTGGAGATCGGGGAATGTCGGACCCGGCTGCTGGCGCCATTTGACCTGGTTCTCGCGGCACCCCGGCGTCTCCGGGTGGAATTCCTTAACGCTGATGTAGGGAATGATCTTGATCCCCGCGGCATGGCTTTGGTGCACCACCCGTTTCAGGTGGGCCATTCCCTTTGCGTCGAACGGCGGGTACATACCGTCGTGCCAAAATGGGCCATCCTCGCGGTAATCGTTGTGGAACCTCATGAGCTTCACGCCCGACTTGCGGAGCGCGGGCAGGTCGGCATCCTGGATCCAATGACTGCCCGTGGAGGCGTGGAAACAGGGTGCCCCCACGGTCGTCCGGTCCTTGATGAACGGCAGACCGAGATAATACCGGACCTTCTTACTGCCCCTGATGGCGGTGGGATTGCGGCGATAGGCCACGCAGTAGGGCGCCAGGGCGATCAGGGTCTCCTTGGGGTTGCCCCAGCTCTGGTGCACCTCGAAGAGACCCATGCCGCCGTCCGCGTTGAACCCCGTATCCCACGGCTTGAGATCGCTCTGGCAGGTGAATTCGAGGCCTTCCTTCCCCTTCTCGAAGACCACCACATGGACCGGCACATGGCGGCCCTGGTAGCCCGGTTCGCCCGGCCCCAGCTTATACCATTTACCGTGGCCGAGGATATCGCTGTTGCCGGCCCGGATGGGGTGCTCTTTCACATGGGCCGTATCCATACCTTCGCGCAGGATGAGCTCCAGCGCCACCACTTCCACGATGTCATCGCGGCCCGCGGGGCAATCCAGTTCGAGTTCGCACGCCACCAGACCCCACTTGCGGTACTCGAACCTGTGGCGGTATGTGATGTTGATGGGCTTGCCATCCTTGAGGCGCAGAGTGCCCGTTGCCGTAACCGCCACGGCGCCCGTGGGGAGTTCCGCGACCGCAAGCGCGGCCTCTTTGTCGTACTTGGCTTCGTAGAAATAAGGGCTCGATCCGTCGGAGGTCGGGTGCGGGTCCAGGTTGCGCACCCGCCACGACATGGGCGCGGCCAACAGGTTTTTCCCCGTGCCTTTGGCGAACTTCACCGAACTCCAGCCGCCGCCGGTCCTGGCGTCGTGCTCCACGGTCCAGTATTCGTTCCGGACAACGACCTTGCTGCCCTTCTTGGTCACCATCACCGCAGCCATGGAACTCCCTTTCAGAAACCGAGGGGACCTTTTAATCACGAATGGAAAGACATCAATTAAAGCGGGGGAACAGTTGCCTCGATTTCCGATTGCTTGCGCTTGTGTAACCCGTTCTTGCGATCCCGCTTCCCGATGGGAACGGGTACATTCCAGTAATCTGCGGCTTCGCCCATGTCCATCGATAAAAGTTCAGGGCGCCCGAGATCGATTTTGCGGGTAGGTCGTGAGGGAATGATGCTGAAGGCCTGAATGATAGCGCTCGCGACTGCTCTGGCCAAGGGGGGGGGTACCGAGTTGCCTATCTGGCGTGCCCCGTGCCATTTTGTCACATGGAACCGGAACCAATCTGGATACCCATGGAGCCGAGCCATTTCGCGAACAGTCACACATCGTGGGTATGTGAAATGGATAGGTCTGGGACTCGTAAACGCTCCTCTGGCCGAGTCCGTTCCAGCACGAAGAGTGTTGCATATTCCAGTTTGTGGAAGTTTGAAGAATCGCGATATCGGTTCGACTTCGCCTTCATTGGTCTCGGCAAAACGTCTACGCGATATATCGGTATGCGTCGTACGCATGCTTGAGGTGAGAATGTCTGGGTTCCAATTTCGGATATACCCATAATGCCACGCATCTTGGCTGTCGCATCGTAACTCACGCGCATAGTCGGATAGGATAGTGTCGCACTTGTAATGCACCGAATCGGATGTCATTAGTTCGTCCCAATTCTCGGCATCAGGCAAGTCCGCAAGCGCATCGGCACAAGTCGGCGTCAGCCCCTTGACATTCCGACAGAAAAGGTCGGTTTCGGGTATGGTGGTCGCAATTGGATAATCCGGTACCGACACTCCCTTCTTCGATCCAAGCAGAAACAGCCGTTGGCGGTCTTGTGGAACGCCATAGTTCATCGCGTTTAGCACCTTCCATGGAATGCGTACATGGTATCCGGCATGTTCGAATATCTTAATCAAGGACTCGAGAAACGCCCGGTGCCTACCCACGGAAAGGCCCTTGACATTCTCGAAAACGAAAGTACATGCATCGAGTTCCGCAACCAAACGCACGAATTCCTTGACGAGTTGGTTTCGAGGATCATCCAGCATCCGGTGACCGATTAGGGAAAATCCCTGGCAAGGGGGACCACCGAATACAACATCTACAGCTTTCCGGCCAATCCCGGCAATTTCACGGACCTCTTGGCCAGTCAGCCCGATTATCGACCTCGCCAAAACAGCTGTTTCCGGGAAATTGAAGTGGTGCACGGCAGCATGGATGGGATCAAGCTCAACGGCACCAGCAATGTCGAATCCAGCCTGTTCGAATCCCAACGACATACCACCGGCGCCTGCAAACAAATCAATACCTATTGGGCGTCTATCCATTTAAGTAGTCCTTGAAACGCGACATGAGCTGTTCCTTCTTCTTGAGTTGGCATTGCCAAACAATTAATACCGACCAACCTGCTTTTCTCAATGCGCGGGCGTTTATTTGCATGCGATCACGGGCTTTATTGCAAGTTATTTTTGGCTTCCAGTAGTCCAGCCTGCTTTGGGGTAGTCTGCCGTAGCGGCATGCATGTCCGTGCCAGGAACACCCATGGACAAAAACGACTTTCTGTCTACCAACAAAAACCAAGTCTGGTCTACCCGGAAGGTCTTCCCGTGAAAGAGAGTAGCGGAATCCAAGGCGGTGGACGATTGACCTAACGGCCATCTCTGCTCCAGTATCACGGGTGTGGACGGATGCCATAATCTTGCTTCGAACGGCTTGGGTTACTCGGTCCATATTTTATTGCCGAGAATTACATCATGCTTTTTGAAGGACTTGAATATGTCCCGTAACCGGTTGAGCACGGTTTTTATCCGCACTATGGGGGTTGAGGGCGAAAGCCAGTTCGGTGAACTCTACGAAGATATCCATCCGTTCTTCAACGGTCAGCGATTGAAACCAACGGGCCTTGGCTTCAAGGGTTTCCTCGCCCCAAGCGTGGGAAATGGCCGGGTTCATAGTATGACTCCTCTGAATACGCAATTATTATAGCACGGATTATCGGCCAATCAAGGTAATTCCCCTTAAACATGAATGGTCGTACAGTCGCAAGGGTCCCAAGGGTCGCAAAGCCGGAGCCGCCTGCGGCGGAACCTCCAAATCCTAAACCAAATCAAACTTTGTGTCCCCGTCCGGTCAAGCCGGAGGGCAGGCTTTTGTGCCCTTTGTGGCAAATCCTCTCTTCTCCATACCATACCCCCTCTGTGGTTCTCTGTGCCCTCTATGGCAAGTTTTCTTTCACTTCGCCGCGTCGCGCACCAGCCGCACGATCGCGGCCGTTTCGGCGAAGCAGTTCTTCCCGAACGGCATGATGATGTAGATGCCCCGGGCCTCGGTCGCGATGCGGCGGGCCAGGGCCGCGGCCTGGTCGAGCCCGTGGTGCCACTGGTCGGCAGCCTGCTCGAACCGGGCAAAGGCGGCCGCGACCTCGGCCGGCACCACGATGCCCGGGATGCGCCCGCCGGCCAGGAACTCGGCGCTCCGCCGGGAAACGAGCGGCATCAACCCCGGAAAGAACCGGATGCCGCACCCGGCCGCCGCGTCGCGCAGGCGGCAATAGTCGTCGAATAAAAAGACCGGCTGGGAAAAGGCGAACTCGGCGCCGGCGTCGATCTTCTTCGCCAGCCACTGCAGCTGGGCCGGTGTGCCGCGGCCAAGCGCGCACCCGGCGCAGTAGTCGGGCGGGTCGGCCAGTTTTTCACCGTTGGCGATCTCCCCTTCGCGCAGCCGGCGGATGAGCCGCAGGAGCTCCACGGAACTCTTAAGGTCCGTCACGCGGTGGGCGAGGTCGGCCAGAGGTCCCATGGAGGGCGCGTCGCCCGTGATCGCCAATATGCCCCGCAACCCCAGGTCCCAGCCGCCGATGAGCGCCGCGTGCAGGCGCAGGAGGTTGGACTGGGTCACGGTCTGGTGGCTGATGGAGGGCACGCCCAGGTCCTGCTGCAGGCGCGCGGCGGTGACCATGGCGTCGCGGCCCACGGTGGCGCCCGGGTTGTCGGGGACATCGAACAGGTCGGCCCCGGCCGCGGCGACTTCCGACGCGCCCGTCACCACCTCGGCCAGGGGGCGCATGCGGTCGGCGCGGATCTCCACGCTCACCACGAAGGCGTTCCCCTCCATGAGCGCACGCACCGGGTTGGCCTGACGCAGGGTGGTGCCCGTGGCATTGCCTTCCCTGCGTGCGGCGGCGCGGGCCCGCGGCCGCGCGACCACGGCCCGGCCCTTGAGCGCCGCGGCCAGACGCCGGATGTGGTCGGGCGTGGTGCCGCAGCAGCCGCCGACCACGGCCGCGCCGAGACCGGCCAGCCGTTCGCCCACGACCGCCGGCGCCTCGGGCTGGAACTCGTAGCGCACCAGTCCCCGTTCAATGCGCGGATTGCCGGCGTTCGGCGCCACGGACAAGGGCAGGTCATAACGGCCGGCGATATACGCGGCGGCACGCATGATCTCGTCGGGATGGAGGCAGTTGACGCCCACCGCGACCGCGCCGGCCTGCCGGGCGAGGTCCAATAGCGCATCGATCCGCTCCCAGCGTTTGGGACCGGCGCCGGTGTTGCCGACCTGGAAAATGACGGGGCGGCCAGTGGCCGCAGCCGTGGCCAGTGCGGCGCGGGCCTCGCGAGGCTCACTGAAAGTCTCCAGAAGCAGGGCATCGGCACCGGCCAAGGCCTGGCATTGTTCGCCATAGATACCCGCAAGGGCCGCGTCGCTGTAATCCTCGATGCGCAACCCCAATCCGAGGGGGCCCACCAACCCCCATACCAGGCATGTGCCGGTGGCCGCCTCGCGCGCCAGGGCCACGCCCGCCCGGTTCACGGCTGCGCAGGCGCCCGGCGCACCGGCCTCCTCCAGCACCAGCGGGTTGGCGGCGAAGGAGTTGGTGACCAGGATGTCCGAACCCGCCTCCCGGTAGGCCGCGTGCAGGGCGCGCACAGCCCCGGGTTCGCGCAGGTTGAGCAGTTCGACCGGCACGCCCGGCGCCGACCGTTCCCGCAGCACGGTCCTGATCGAACCGCTGCCGATGAGCAGGGTCTTGTTCAGGCGGTCCATGGAGCCCCCGGGACGCAGGAACGGCGTACGGAAACGACAGGCGAAACGGCCTGCGGTGTACGGTTTACGGCCCGGAACCGGAACGGCAGTCGTCGGCCGGACATCAGGTACCTTTCTTTTCATCCGGCACGGGCGAATCCCCCATGTCGATCCCCGGCCGCACAAAGGCCCGCGCCGCGGGAAAGTGATGCTCCACATCCTTGCGCAGGCGGTCGAGAAGGGCCAGGATCGATAGGATCGCGTCGGCCTCCTCGGGCATGTCCCGGTAGAGCACCCCCCACCCGGCCAGCGAATTATCGATGCCGAGAAGCGCCACCTTGGCCGAGCCGTCGGCATCGCTGATGTGGACCGGGTCCGGATCGCCCTCGGCCTCCATGCGGCCGCTGACCGCGCGCATGAGCTTGACATAGATCTGGTGCTGGTACCAGTGGATCATCTCCACCGCGTCGTTGATCACGCCCGCCCGCCGCGCGAGGTCCACCGGCTCGGCGCCGAGGGCCGCCTCCTCCCTGAGTTCCTTCTGCCGGCGTTTGAAGAGGGCCTTGGCGCCCTTGAACCAGGTATCGGCGCGGCGGATGTATTCCATTGCCGCCGCACAGCAGGCATGCCGCCCGGCCCCGCCGCCGCGCCGCGGCCGGGCGGGGGCGTCCTGCGCCGGGGCCGGGTCCGCCCCCCGGGCTTCAGCCACCTCCCGCAGAAGCACGGTGGTCATCTCAAAGACTTCCTTGAGTTTCTCCCAGAACTCCCGGGTCGAGACCGCCTTGTCCGCCGCGCCGCCGAACTGGGTCTGACCCAGGGCGAAGTTGGCGCAGCGCGCCGTGTACAGGCACCGCTCGCACCACCGGTCGCAATAATTGAAGATGCCCGGTATGTGGTCGGGATTGGCGACGATCCATTTCAGTTCTTCTTTGTCCATACGCCACCCATTATATGCCGGCGGGGCGGCAAGTAAAGCAAGTTTAAAGCCGGGTCGGAAAGTCGGGAAGTCGGAAGGTCGGAAAGCCGGATCCGGGTCGAATTCCACTATTCCTCCGCAAACCCCCACCATTCTTCCTTTGTGACCTTTGTGCCCTTTGTGACGCTCCTGCTTGCCTTACCTGAATTCGTGGACCGCCTGGACCAGCGCCTCGACATTGGCGAAGGGCGCGTCATTCTCGATCTCGATGTAGAAGATTCCGCCGCCGCTCTGGGCGTGGTAGAAGTCGGCGTAGCGCCGGACCGCGGCACGGATCTCGGCCGGTGTGCCGCACGGCACCAGGCGCTGGCGGTCGAAGTGGAGATAGAGCGTGACGCGGCGCTCGCGGCATATCCGGCCGTACCGTGGGTCGGCTTCAAAGAGCCCGATCTGCGGCCAGAGCCCGTCGATGCCGAGGTCGAGGAGTTCGTCAAAGATCGGCCCCAGCGTGCCGCAGGAATGATAAAAGACCTTGCGGCCGGCCGCGCGGGGGCGCAAACATCGCGGCGTAACGCGGCTTGAACACATCCCGGAAGAGTTCCGGGCTGATGATGGGCGCGGTCTGCGTGCCCCAGTCGTCATAGCACATGATCACATCGGCGCCCGCGGCCAGCTCGCGCTCGATCGTCGCCACACGGTAGGCCACGAGCCGGTCCAGGAAGACCATGAGGTCCGGGTTCCGCAGGTTAGATGTCCATCAGCACCTCGTCCATGGGCCGCAGGGCGTGCAGGCGCTCGAGCAGGTTGTTCCAGCCCGTAAACACCATGAACCGCTCCCGCGCGCGGCCGATCCAGGCCGCGTCCGGCTCGGGCACGGGCGGGAACGCGTAGTCCCGGGCCGCGGCCCAGTCGGGGAAGGGATACTGCCGCGGGTATCCCTGCACGCCGAAGATCAGGTATTCCCACTCCACGCCCCACTCGTCGCGCTTGACCTCGCGGTAGGACCCGTCCGGCCCCACCGTGCCCGCGGCCGGCCTGGGCATTTCGGCGAATGTGTTCGGACTGTCGGGCGGATAGGCGTTGTAGAGGTCGATCATCTTTTGGCCGTGGACATAGAGACCCGCGGGCGAGGGATGGTAGACCACCGGGATCCTGTCGGGATGGTCGAAGGCGAACGCCTTGAGCATCCGCCCGCGCGGCGTCATTTCAGATTTCCTGATCCCTGTGGGGTGGACTGATGGTTTTCCGGAACGGGTTTGGCGCATTTTCCGCGTGACAAATGGGCTGCGGCGGCTATCCTTTCTGGGGTCAGACTTCAGGATGATTGGTCATGCACCAGATGC
>JBDREB010000364.1:0-4171 GCA_043820325.1 Planctomycetota bacterium
AAGGGACATGATCTTCCGTCCGCATCCGGCGTTGCTCGTCGACGCCGGATCTTTCCATTGATACGGCTCCTCCTCGCGCCTTGGCTGCGGACGGAATCTCTATGTCGAAATGGATACTTTATTCATTTACGGGCACTAAACAGCGATCTTCGCTAAACGCAGGCTCGGCGCTAAACGGGCAACGCATAACAGCCCTTGCGCATCATATGGATTGTGACCAGTATGGCCGAATATCCGTTTGAATCGGGGACACGCATATGAGTTCTTCATACATTCCCGCCATGCACATCAAAGGCGCCAACCTGCCCGAAGCCTGGGAAAAGGCCCTGGTCTGGGTCTGGGAGAACGGCGTCGACATCCGCACCGAGTATGACAAGAAGAACGACAAGGGCGAGTACATCGACCCGCCCTCCAAGGACGCCACGGTGATGGTGGAGGTGGCCGACCCCTTCAGCGAGCCGCGCATCCACAAGAACTTTCCCGGCGGGCCGCAGGAGCTGGAGGTCTACCGCCAGGAAGTCGTCGACGGCATCCATGACCACTGGATCGATCCCGAGAACGACAAATGGACCTACACCTACCACGAGCGGCTCTTCAAGTACGCGGTCACCGCCGACCTGGACCGGTCCGATGCGCCCCGCCCCTTCAAGGCCGTGAACCAGATCCAATACATCATTGACAAACTCGCCGAGACCGGCCACACCCGCCGGGCCCAGGCCGTGACCTGGATGCCGACGGCCGACCCCCAGACCTACGACCCGCCCTGCCTCCAGCGCGTCTGGTGCCGCATCCTCGAGGAAAAGGGCCGCGGCCTGGTGCTCAACATGAACACCCACTGGAGAAGCCGCGACCTGTACAAGGCGTGGTTCATGAATGTCTACGCCCTCACCGACCTCCAGCGCATCATCGCCGCGGCGGTGTCAAAACGCATCGGCAAGCCCGTGGCCGTGGGCCGGTATGTCGACATCGCCGACTCCCTCCACATCTACGGCTCCTACTTCAAGGACTTCAAACCCGAATACGAAAAGATGAAGAAGACCCCCGACTACCGCGACCGCGCCTGGGGATCGGACCACCCCGCCTTTGTCATGATGGTCGACGAAACCCGCGCCAAGCTCAAGGAAAATGTCGACTTCATCCTCGGTGGGCAGTAAGACCAAGATTTGCCACAGAGTCACAGAGAACACAGAGGGGTTAGGGTTCGGACCCGGAGTATGACTCACCGCCCCGAGGCCGTGGGACGGCTCGGGGTAAACTCCAGCGCAAAAGCCTGCCCTCCGGCTTGACCGGACGGGTTCGCAAAGTGTCAGGACCGATCTAATACTTCGGAATTAGATGTTCGTTACTCGATATTGGTCTTGTTCCACCGTAGGGGCACGGCATGCCGTGCCCTCATCGTAATGATGCATACCAAACCCACAAATGTCCAACGCAATTTCCATTGACTTCCCCTCCGCCCGCGATATGATGCCCCTGTTCATTGGAAAGGACGGCTTGTTCCGGTTCCACACCTTGGATGCCACCCCCGTCCCGGTCTTGGACAACCAGTCCCTGATCTGTGGCGGATATTTCCGTACATCCATCATCTCTGGGTAGGCGCGCGGCTTCAGCCCGCGTCCCTGACCCGGACCGGATGTATTACAAATACCATATGCCCCCCAGAATTATTATCTGAAGGCCAGGTACTATGACCCGGAAACGGGCAGATTTGATATATTTGCCCGGATCCTGCAATCGGACCTGTCCGCCATAGCGGCTTCGCGGAGGCGGATGCTCAGTCCGATTCTGCCTCCCCTTCGGTTTTCAAGCCCGCTCCCCGAGCCGATACTCAATGCGACGCCACCCACTGGAAATTCAGCTTTTTATTGTTTTGGGCGCAATCCTTGAGGTATATATCGATCAGGCTTTGATAGGGAAGGCCCGTCGTACACGCAAGCGCCTTGAAATATGCGATCGTCTCTGTATCCAAGCGCATGGTGATCTGCTTTTTCAACCGCTTGGCATACGGGTTCTTCCGCCCCTTCATCGCTTGAAGATCGTATTCCTTCCTCATGTTCTGTCTCCAATATATACGGTTTGTTCTTTTCGGGTCGCACGACGGGCCGTTATTATCCTGATCGTATCCTTGGGGCCGCCCTTGACAAATGCGGAACAAACGAGCAGGACCCGCAAATTGGAACTCAAACCGATCATCAGGTAACGGTCTTCATTGTCGGAATGGTCCGGGTCATAATACTCGATCGCGTTGCCGTCATAAAAGGCCGACCGGGCTTCAGCGAACGATACCACATGCTTGTCTTGGTTGGCTTTGTCTTTCCGGGGATCCCAATCGAATTTGAGCGCATTCATAATTATATTATAATTACAACAAGCCGGATTGTCAATACAAATCCATTGACAAAAGACCCGGCGGATCTACAATTCCATCCTTTTCAAGTCAAGGGTCGGAGCACGGGAGTTTCCTTATGACTTATCTGCCCATTTCCGCCTGGGACGAAAATGACCGCCCCCGCGAACGGTTCCGCAAATTGGGGGCGGCCAACATGTCCGACGCGGAACTGCTGGCGATCCTCATCAGCACGGGCCGCAAAGGCGTGTCGGCCCTGGACCTGGCCCGCCAGCTCCTGAAAGATGCCAGCCTGGCCGGCATCGACCGGACGGCCATTGACGACCTGCTTCACACGAACGGCGTAGGCCCGGTCAAGGCCATCAAGATCAAAGCCGCGCTTGAGCTGGGCAAACGGTTGGCCGGCGGCAAGCCCGATCCACAGGCCAATTTCTCCCGCCCTTCGGCCGTCTACAACCACTTCCGCTTCCGCATGCGCGATGCGCGCGAGGAATACTTCTACACCCTGCTGTTGAACCAGAAGAACAACCTGATCCGGGAGGAGATGGTCACCAAGGGCACGCTCACCTCCAGCGTGGTCCACCCCCGCGAGGTCATGAAAGGCGCGATCCAAGCCTCGGCCGCCGCCTTCATCGCCGTGCACAACCATCCCAGCGGAGCGGTCGAACCGAGCGCCGAAGACTTGGAACTCACGCGCCGCCTGCGCGAGGCCGCCACCGTAGTGGGGATCCGCATGCTCGACCATGTGATCGTAGGGTACGACACATACGCGAGCCTTTTTGAACAATACCCCGAATTCAGGGCGCCGTAGACTTCTTATGAAGTTGATATTCCTTGGTACCGGAACCAGCACCGGCGTCCCCGCCATCGGCTGCAAGTGCCCGGTATGCTCATCCAGCGATCCGCGCGACCGCCGTACCCGCACCGCGCTCATGGTAACGGGCGATGACGGAAAGAACATCGTGATCGACACCGGCCCGGACTTCCGCACCCAATGTCTTGCGACCGGCCTTACGCGTGTGGACGCCGTTCTCTACACGCATGACCACATTGATCACATTGCCGGCCTCGATGATATGCGCCGTTTCAACGCCCTCATGGGCGTCCCCATCCCCATCCACGCCACCGTAAGCGTGCTGGCGCGCATACAAACGACCTTCCCCTGGGCATTCGGAACGGCATTCACCCACGGCGAGATCCCCAACCTGACGCAGGTGGAGATCAAGCCCGGCACCCCTTTCACCATCGGCACGACCCGCATCCAGCCCCTATCGGTCGACCACGGCCGTGATAAGGTGACCGCTTTCCGTTTCGGCAATTGCGCCTATGTCACGGACTGCAGCGCCATTGGCCCGGAGACCATGGCCGCCCTTGCCGGCCTTGACCTTCTGGTACTCGGTGCTCTCAGGGAAAAACCACACCCCAAGCATTTTACATTCGCCGAAGCGGCCGCGGTGATATCAATCCTCAAACCCGACCGCGCCTTCTTCGTACACCTCGGCCACGATTGCCGCCACGCGGATCAGGCCCGGTTCGTCACCCCCCCCGCGTTATTCGCCCATGACGGCCTAGTGTTGGAGTGCGACTGACACCATCGCTTCATGGCCCGGTCACATCTGCCGAATCGGCCTTGAGGGCACCTTTTCCCCTATCCCAGGACGGATCGTCCACCGTACACCAAACAGCAGATTTCCTGATCCCGGCGGAAAATGCTTTGGCACTTTTTGGCGTCAGCCAGGCGCGTGAATCAACCATAGGCCGGTTTGGGTGGTTACCGTAGGGGCGGGTTTGAAACCCGCCCTTTATTGCCGTTTCGCGATTAGA
>JBDREB010000365.1:0-3428 GCA_043820325.1 Planctomycetota bacterium
TGACAAGGCAATTGGCGCCTTGCTGCTCGAACTGAACGAATTGTCTTTCCACCATCCCGAGACCGGAATGCGGCTGATTTACACTCTTGCCTGACGTGAAAATGCGCCAACCCATTTTCCGCCCGGATCAGGAAATCTGCACTTCCGAACTGCAGAACCTGACCCATGAACTGCGTCTCATCCAGCCCCTCCGGGGACTGGGTATACCGCTCGACCTGCTGGACGGCTATGCAACGGTCACCACGCTGGCGGTCCGGATGGAAGCCGCAACCAGACTGCCCGCGATCGCCATACCATTCACGGAAATCACCGGGCAGGAGACCCGGGGCATGGTGGTTCGGTTGTTCATCACCCCGCGCGAAGACGCCACCACCCTCCGGCAGGCCCTGGAGGCCGCCGGCGCCCAGCCCGTCGAATTGCCCCGCGGCCGGCCCCATGCCACCCCGGCCGAGGAGGCCGCACGCCTCATCAACCGCGCCACGGACATCCAGCGCGAACTCTTCCGGCTGAAGCAGGAACTGGCCGCGGTCGGCGCCAGGCACCGGACCTTCATTTTCACGGCCGAGGAGGCGCTCAAGGCCCTGCTTGAAAAGAACCGCGGGACCACCTACTGCGGCATATCGGGCTACGCACTGGCCGTCAAATTCTGGGTGCCCGAACGCGACCTTGCGGAAGTCGGGACGGCCATCCGGACCCGATTCCCCGCCGGGCTGGCGATGCAGGTGGACACGGAGGCCGAAAAGATCATCGAACGCGAAGACCCCGACGAACAGACCCGCCATCCGGGCGTACCGGCCATGGCGCCCACGCGCCTCAGGAACCGCGCCTGGGCCCGGCCGTTCGAGACCCTGGTCGAGGTCTTCGGCGTCCCCAGAAACAGCGAGATCGACCCCACCACCCTGATGGCGATCTCGTTCCCGCTCTTTTTCGGGTTCATGATCGGCGACCTAGGCTACGGCGCCGTGATCACGCTCGCCGGGCTCCATGTCCGGCGGCGGGCCGGGGCGATGGCGGAACCCTGGCTGCGCGACCTGGCTTATTGCCTGGCGCTCGGCGGCCTGTGCGGCCTCATCTTCGGTGCCGTGGTCTTCGGCGACTGTTTCGGCGTCCCCTTCCACGCGGAAACCGGATTCGCCTGGAGCCGATGGGTCCCCTTCCTGCCGGCCGCGCTCCTCGAAAAAGGCCAGGCCACCGGCGTGATGGAGATGCTCATGCTCTCGATCATCGCGGGCTGGGCGCACATGACCACCGGCTGCGTCTTCGGCATGGTCAACCAACTGCATCATTCCCCGCGCCACGCCCTCGCCCGCCTGGGCCAGGCCCTCATGATCACGGGCATGGCCCTCCTGGTGCTTCACATGGAGATGATGCGCGCCACCCCCCTCGGCGCCCTGTTATGGGATGGCATTCTCGGGCCCCTCGGGACGGCGGGACCGGCCGAGCTCATCGGCCTGCTCATCGTCGCCAGCCTGGGACTGACGGTCGTGGGCGAAGGACCGGCCGCGCTTATCGAGATATTCGGCCTCTTCGGCAATGTCGTGAGTTTCGCCCGCCTGGCCCTGGTGGGGGCCTCCAAGGGCGGCGTGGCCGCGGCCTTGAACACGATCCTGATCCCCGCCCTGACCGCCGGCGGGGCGGCCGCGCTCCTCATTCCCCTGGCGATCGTGGGCCTCGTGACCGGCCATATCATGCTCATCCTGCTGGGCGGCCTGAGCGCCTCGATCCAATCCATCCGTCTCCATTACTGTGAAATGTTCTCCAAATTCTTCAGGGGCGGCGGCGCCAGGTTCGCGCCCTTCGGCTCGGCCCGGCATTATACCAAGGCTTGAATCATCAACCGAACAAGTAAGGAGATCGCAATGCGGCGCAGGATCACGATCACGGTGGTTTGTATGTTAATCCTGGCCGGGGTGTATGCCCTGTACGGCCAGAGTCCCGAACCCGCGGCAACTGGTACCGCGGCCGAAACCCCGGCGGCCCAAGCCCCGCTCGCCAAGGGTCTCATGGCCTTGGCCGTGGCCCTCATTGTTGCGGCCGGGGCGATCGGGACGGCTTGGGCACAGGCCGCCATCGGCCCCGCGGTCACGGCCGCCTGCGCCGAGGACCGCAAATTCTTCGGTCTGGGGCTCCTCCTTCTCGCCCTGCCCGAGACCATCCTCATCCTGAGCCTCGGCTTGGCGCTCATGCTCCTCTTCAAGATCGTCTAAACAGAGGGAGATCGTCATGCCGCTTAAGGACCTGGTCGCCAGGATCCGTGATGACATGGCCCGCGATGTGCGGGCCATCGAGGAGGACGGCCGCCTGAAAACGGCGGCGATCGAAACGGCCGCCGCCGCCCGGCGCACGGCTCTTTTCAAACGCGAGGCCGACGCGCTCCGCGCCCGGCTTTCGTTCGCGGCCCTGCGCGAGCGCGCCACGCGCGAGATCGAGATCCGGCGGTCCCTCTTGAAGAACCGGGAGATCCTGTTCGACGAAGTGACCCGCCGGTTCGAGCATTGGCTCCGCGGACTGCCCGCCGCCGACGAGAAAATACTCATCGAGGGCTGTCTCGCCCGCGGCCGGAAGGTCGTTCCCGCCGGCACGGCCCGCCTCGCCCCCCGCGCCTGGGACATCCTGGGCGGCAAGGTGGTTGGCTTTGTGGTCGAACGCGATGCCGCCCTCGCCGGCGGCCTCCGTCTGGTCACGGCCGACGGGCACAAGGCGGCCGACCTTTCATACACCGCGCTCGCCGCCGAATTCTGGGAGCGGGTACGGCCCGAGGTCACCCGGAATATCTTCGGCGCCGACTGCGATATCGGAGGGCCGGCCGCGTGACCCTGACCACGGATCCCCGCCCCGCCTCCGGGAACGCCGCCCGCGGCGGCCGCGCGCTCATGGTCTACATCCAGACGCGCCTGCGGTGCCGGTTCGCCCGGCGGCTCAAACCGGCCGATTACCCGCGACTGGCCGGGATGGATTTCGACCAGATCGCGCACGCCCTCACTGAAACCACTTACGGCGAAGCGGCGCGCAACCTCAATCTCCAACTCGGCGGTGAACGGCTGATCCACGCCATGGTGCGCGAAGAGCTGGACTTTGAGGTCCGGGCCGTCCGCCGCATCTGCGCCGCCAGCCCCGCGGCCACGGCCTGGCTGGACGCCTACGCGTGGAAATTCGACCTCATGGCCCTGCGCCAGGCGTTACGCGCCCGGGCCACCCGGGGCGAATTCACCGAAAGCGCCTTCGCGCCGCTGATGAACCAGCCGTTCGGCGTATATGAACGCCTGGCGGCGGGCGCCCCCTTTACGGAATAGGGGTAGGGACGGCGCATTGGCTTGCACCGCCCCTCCCTCCGAACCGGACTGGCGGATTTCCCGCATCCGGCTCTCCAGTTGGCGATTCACCTCACCAGAGGACTGACAAACCGCCTATGGGACTCGGCCAGCGAA
>JBDREB010000366.1:0-4601 GCA_043820325.1 Planctomycetota bacterium
TGTGGTGGCCAACGGCCTGGCCTTCCTTGAGGCGGCCCAGCAAGAGGACGGCACCTTCTCCAGCAACAACTATGTGCACGCCATAACCACCATGGCCATCGCCGAGGCCTACGGCATGACCAAGTCGGCCAACCTGCAGGCGGTCGGCGAAAAGGCCGTGAAAGTGATTCTCTCCCGCCAGAACGAATACCTGGGGTGGGACTACGGCAATCCCTGCCCGCGCAACGACACCTCGGTCACCGGGTGGCAGGTGATGGCCCTGAAGTCGTCCAAGGCGGCCGGGTTCGATATCGGCAACGCCTTTGAGGGCGCCAAGAACCACATGGACAAGATCACCCCCGAGGTCCAGGGCGATTCGGACCCGCGGCTGGCCGACCTGTGCGCCTACACCTATTACACGGACAAGGATAAACCGGGCGACCGTAATGTGACCTGCACTTCGATCAGTCTCCTGTGCCGCGTCTTCATGGGGCAGGACACCAACAGCCGCATCATGCAGGCCCTGGCCAACAAGATGATCGAGAATGTCCCCACCACGATCCAGGACGGCGAATTCTACATGTGGTACTACGCCACGCTGGCCATGTTCCAGATGGGCGGCGATTACTGGAAGAAGTGGAACGAGTCCCTGAAAAAGGTCCTGTGCGACAACCAGGTCATGGGCGGCTGCGCCGACGGGTCCTGGAACCCGACCACCGACTACTCCTGCCAGAAAGGCGGCCGCCTGTTCACCACGGCGACGGGCTGCCTTTCCCTCGAAGTCTATTACCGGTACCTGCCCATAGCCATGCTCAAGTAACGCGTATTCCTTGCTTTTTCACAGGGGAGATGGCGCATAGCTTTCTCCCCTTTTTTATTAAACAGCCCAGGAGAACCCGTATGATGCCGATGCCGAATGAAAAGCTCCCGGTGCGGGGCGGGGTCAGCTTCAAGGAGAAACGGTACCTGGCGATCATGGTGCTGATGCTGGTACTGCTTGGATCGATCGCCCTCAAGCCCTTTTTCGACCGTCGGGCACTGGATAAGGAACTGGCGTCACGGCCGGTTGTGCCCCCCGGCACCGAGGTGGTGTCCGATGATCTCGGCCTGGCCGGAGACGAGGTGAAGGCCGGCGTCCGTTCCGGCACCGCCGCCCCCCCCCAACGGGCGGCCGATCTGGCCGCCTACACGCCGGGAATGGTCCTGGGCGATCCCGCCCTCTGGAGCACGGAAGACCCGGTGGTCGCCCCGGCCGCTTTCAACCAGGCGGTGGCCTGCATGGCCGACATGCTGCCGGAGGAGATCGCCCGCGCGGCTTCGCCCGATCCCTTCCCGGCCGCGGCCGGCCTGCCCGCCGCCCGGGGACGGGTGTTCCGCATCATCGGCCGCCTGGTGGAGATGGAGTTTACCGATGTCCCCCTCGACCAAGTAGTGGCCATCAAACTGCCCCTGGCCCATTATATGTACACCGGTGTGATCGAAGAGCAAGGGACCGGCCAGCGGGTGGCTGTGCGCGGCATCGACATCTGCGAGGAATACATTATCGACCGGGATGTCACCTGCGACGCCCTCCTGGCCGGCACGGTCATGACCGGGCCGGAGGCCGCTCCGGTCCCTATGCCATTGGCGGTGTTCAAGTACCTGCGGCGGGTCGCGTATGATCCCCTGGCCGGCATCAAGGCCTATGTGCCGGGGCTGCGGCTGGGCGACCCGGAGGTCTGGGCGATGGCCGACGACCAGCTGACCGATGTGATCGAACAGGAACCCTATTACCATGCCTTGGAACTCCTGACCGCGATCAGCGATGCGGACCTGGAAGCGTGCGTCGACCCGGAACTGACCTACCCTGACCTGATGCGCTACACTTTGCGGGCCGAACAGAACCGCGGCAAGGTCTACCGCCTCGAGGGGCAGCTGCTCCTGGTGGAGGAACGCCGGATCGATCCCCTGCGTGAAGTGACGGCCAAGGTGCCCAATTCACCGTTTGTCTACATCGGGCAGGTCATGGAGACCGCCAGCCGCAAGCCGTTCACCTTCCGGGCCCTCTCCATCCCCAAGGCCCTCCATGCCGGCGACCAGGTGGAGATCACCGGCGTCTATGTGAAGATCTACACCTATCCCAACCGGCAGGGCGGGGGCCATATGACGCGCACCCCGCTGGTCATGGCCCGCATGGTGGTACGGTTCGAGCAGGGCCCCACATGGATGCCGATCGCGGGCGGAATGGCCGCGCTGCTGTTGATACTGCTCGGCGGCCTGGCGCTCTTTGAACGGCGCAAACAGGCCGAATCGGAGGCCCGGATCGAGATCATCCTGAAGAACCGTGTGCGGCGCGCCCGGGAGGCGGCCGTCCGCGAAAAGGCCGGTCCGGCGCCATCGTCCGCAACCCCGCCCGGCGGGCCGGACCCGGGCGGTCCCCCGGCTGATAATGCGCCCCGGCCCTGACCGCCCGGCCGCCGTGGCCCTGCTGGCCCTGGCCCTGGCCGCTTCCGGTTGCATCCCGTCCCGGACCGGTGCCGACCGGTCGGCCGACATGGCGCTTTTCGTGGAATATCTGGTGCGAGGGGACTTGCCCAGCGCCCTCAAGATCGCCGGGGGCGAACGCAGCCCGCATGCGACCCGCAATTTCGGGCTCCTGCTGCCGGGGTACCGTTCCCTGGATGACAGCCGGCCCCGATATCCGGTCTTCGTGGAAAATCGCCAGGACCGCTACCCCACGATCCGCGAACTGATGCGCGGCGGCGCGCTGGGCGAAGGGGCCGACGGGATGCTCAAGTATGTGGTCCGCCCCGGCGCGGCGGCGCCCCCCCCGGGTGAGGAGGCCTTGTTCCGCGACATCATCCTGCGGGAGAATTTCGACCGTTCCAGCACCATCGATTTCATTGTGCAGAACGGGGCCGGATTCACCCGGGCCGGGCTGGCCGCGGCGTTCGCCCGGGTCCGCGCCCGGACCGCCTTGCATGGTGACTGGGTCGAGCGGCTGGGGCCGGCGGGTACGGAGATCTGGGAGCAGGTCGACCGGAGCGGGACCCCGGTGCCTTGAAAAAAAGGTTGACTTCTATTTTCGGCTCGTATAATAAAGCGCTTCCGCGCCCACGGCGGGACGGCCTTGGGCCGGTCCCGGACTGTTTTTCGTTTGTTCCCGGCATGGTGGGTGTAGCTCAGCTGGTTAGAGCATCTGACTGTGGATCAGAATGTCGTGGGTTCGAATCCCATCATCCACCCCACCTTTCCGTGCCTGCCACGGAGGGTATCCCATGCGCTACCGTTTCCTGATGAACCCGGTCGCCGGGCGCCAGCACGGCGGTATTCCCCAACTCATTGCGCAGGTCATGCAGCGGATGGGTGTGCCGCAGGCGGCGTATGCCATCACTCCCACCGACCCGGCCGGGCTGGTGTCCCAGGCCGCGGCCGCGTTCGCTGAAGCCGATGCGGTCGTCGTGGCCGGGGGTGACGGCACGCTCCATGCCGTGCTTGAAGGGTATCTGGCCGCCAACCTGACCGGTCGGGCCGTAGGGCTCATCCCGGTCGGCACGGGCAATGACCTGTTCCGGCACCACCGATCATTCAATGCCTTTCGCCTCGATCCCGTCACTCGGCTGGCCGCCATGCTTGCCGCACCCCCGGTCCCGCATCCCCTGTGGCGGCTTGGCGATCTCCTCATCATGAATTATTTCAGCATCGGGTACGATGCCGTGGTCGCCCGGGGGTTCGGCCGCTGGCGGGCCGCCCGCGCGCGGCCGGCGGGGGGCTGGCGGTCGTATCTCCAGTACGGCCTGATCGGCCTGCGCCACGCGTGGTCGGCCGGCGCCCCCGAGGTCCGGCTGGCCACGCCGGGGGGCGATTTCCGCGCCGGCCACACCCTGATCGCCGTATCCATCACCAGCTATGCCGGCGGGGCCCGCCTGGTGGCATCCCCGGCCGATGCGCTCACCGTCATCCCGGTCCATGACCTGGCCGCCTATGCGGGCCTGATGGCCACCCGTTGGACCGGCCGCACCGGCCGCGGCACCCTGGTCCGGGGCGGCATCCTGCATCACAACGGCCGCGGCATCCTGCAGTACGACGGCGAGACCGTCGATCTGGCCGGACTGCCGCTTGAACTGCCCCTGCGGCATATCGGCACGGTCCCGCTCCTCCTCGGCTGAACGGTCGCACGCAAACATTTCCCGCTCCGCCCGATTGAACCACCGCATTCCCCGTGCGTTAAGAATACCGGCCACACCGGTGCCGAGCCCGACCGCACATGAATGCGGAGGCCGCGGGACAGAGACGCACGCGATCTGACTTCAACCGAGGAGGTGCCGTATGGAAACCACAATGAAGCTTATACCGGGGACCGCCTTTACCGACCAGCAGGGGATCATGCGGCGCACGCCCTGGTGGCTGGTCTCGCTCCTCTTCCACGCCGTCATCATCGTCATGGCCGCTCTGCTCATGGTGGCCGGACCGGATGAGATCTCCGATCCCATCTGGATCATCATTAGTGCCCGTAAATGAATAAAGTATCCATTTCGACATAGAGATTCCGTCCGCAGCCAAGGCGCGAGGAGGAGCCGTATCAATGGAAAGATCCGGCGTCGACGAGCAACGCCGGATGCGGACGGAAGATCATGTCCCTT
>JBDREB010000367.1:0-13361 GCA_043820325.1 Planctomycetota bacterium
GGAAGGGACATGGTCTTCCGTCCGCATCCGGCGTTGCGCGTCGTCGCCATATCTTTCCATTGATATGCCTCCTCCGCGCGCCTTGGCTGCGGACGGAATTCCTATGTCGAAATGGATACTTTATTCATTTACGGGCACTTAAGGCCGGATCAGTCGTTGTCCTGCACCTGGGCGTATACTTCCTTGAATTCCCGGAGATGTTCCAGGATGAACCCGCACCCCTTGACCACACAGCGCAACGGGTCGTCGGCAATGCGGATGGTCAGCCCCGTTTCGGCGGCGATGACCTTGTCGATCCCCCGGAGCAGGGCGCCGCCGCCGCACAGGACGATGCCCCCTTCGATGAGGTCACCGGCCAGTTCGGGGGCCGATTTCTCGAGAACGGCCTTGGTGGCGGCAACAATGCCCGTCACCGGCCCCTTGAGCGCCTCCCGGATCTCGGTGGAGGAGATCTTGCCTGTGCGGGGCATGCCGCTGACCATGTCGCGGCCGCGCACCTCGATCATCATTTCCTGCTCCAGCGGGTAGGCCGAACCGATATCGATCTTGATGCGTTCGGCCGTGGTCTCGCCGATGTGCAGGGAATGTTCCTTCTTGAGGAAATTGATGATCGCCTCGTCCATCTCGTCCCCGCCCACCTTAAGGCTCTCGCCGCTGACGATCCCCGCCAGACAGATGATCGCCACCTCGGTGGTGCCGCCGCCGATGTCGATGACCATGGACGCCCGCGGCTCGCCGATGGGCAGGCCGGCGCCGATGGCCGCGGCGATCGGCTCCTCGATCGTGAAGGGATTGCGGGCCCCCACCCGTTCGGCCGAATTGCGGACCGCGCGGCGTTCCACCGAGGTGATGCCGGACGGCACGGATATGACCACTTCGGGCTTGGCCAGCCAGGACCGCCATTTGGACCAACCCTGGACCTTCTTGATGAAATAATCGAGCATGACCTCGGCCAGATCGAAGTCGGCGATCACGCCCTCCCGGAGCGGCCGCACGGCCACGATGTCGCCGGGGGTCTTGCCGATCATGTCCTTGGCGACCTTGCCCACCGCCCGGCCGTTATCCAGCGGAATATTGGTCCCGCGGTGGACCGCCACAACCGAAGGCTCGTCGATGACGATCCCTTTTTCCCGGACATACACCAGGGTATTCGCCGTACCGAGATCGATCCCCATGTCGATGGAGAACAATCCGGTGACCGCATCAAAAATATTGGGGCTCATAGGCAGATGGTCCCGACCCGCTCCGTATACATGCGCAACCGCCACAAAAGACACAATATAACAGCGCCATTATAGCACCCCCGGGGCTGATTGTCAAAAGAAAAACACCGCCCCCCCCAAAATAGCACCCTGCGGCCGGACCCGCCGGACGGCAGGCTGCCGGAAACAAAACGGGGCAGGCCCAGTGCGAGCCTGCCCCGTGGTTGGTTGCCGGGTGCGGGTGCGGTCAGACGCTTAAACGGTCGACCTGGATATATTTCATGATAATCGCAATAAGCATGAGCGCGGCCGAAGCATAAATGAGCCAGCCGTAAACCGCGCCGCCGCCATTCTGGTCAAATTGATCCGACATGGGTCAGCTCCTTTGTGCTTCGTTTAGTAAACGCGGGTCGATGCGTTGTCGAACTGCTGGATGTCGACCGGCTTGTTGTCCTTGTCGCGGGCCAGCGATTCGGGAACGACCGAAGCGGTGGCCATGTCATCAAAGACCTTGTCGACCACGACCTTGCCGATGTACTTGTCGCTGCGGAAGATCACGAAGGTCTGCCCCCGCTCGACGCGATCATTGCGGCCGACGCTGAGCATGACCAGCTGGGTGATGCCGGTATCCTTGTCCTTGGCCACGGCCACCACCTTGCCTTCGATGGGCTGGGCGGGCTGCTGGGGCTCGGTCATGATCTTGACGATGTCGATGTTGTACATGGTCTTGACCGTGTCCATGACCGTGCGCATGCTCTGGAGTTCCTCCTCGGACTTCTTGTAACCTTCCTGCATCGTGCGATAGGAGGCCTTCAGGTCGTTGAGCTCGGCGATCACATCGGCCAGCTCATCCTGCTTGAACTGGTAGATCTTCACCAGGTCCTCGGCGCGTTTCTTTTCGGCCAGGTACTGGGTGTTGGTCTCATCGAGCTTGGCGCGGGTGTCCGCGAGCTGTTTGCGCAGGTCCTGGTTCTCTTCGGAAAGCGACTTGGCGGTCTGCTCCGACTGTTTCAGGTTCTGGGTGAGCTGGCCGTTCAGGGTGTCGATCGTGTTTTTTTCCTCGGTCAGGGTGCGCTTGGTGGCAGTGAGCTCGGTCTTCTCGGTCTTCAGGTTCTCGATTTCGCCCTTGAGATCCGCCACTGTTTTGTCAAGCGCGGTGATCTTGCCGTTCAGGTCAGCCGTCTCCTTGACATACTTCTCTTTCCAGTTCTGCTCCAAGGCCATCATCTGTAGCGTCAGGAAAGTAAAGACGGCGGCCAGGACGAAAACAATCACCACGAATATTTTCTGGACTGTGCTCATCGGACCAGCCTCCAACCAAAATATCAACGCATTTGGATCGTAAGATGTTTTATTATACTTTCCCGGGGGAAAAATGTCAAGCAAAAATTGGAATTATTTCACATTCCATCCGGTCTCCAGGGCCCGCCGGTTCAGTTCCATGACCTCCGCTCCGAACTTTCCGCCCCGGACCTGGAGGGCCGCGGCGAACGATTCCAGGGGGACCAGGCCCATGCGCCGGGCGGCCCAGCCGAGGCAGATGAGCGTGGCCATGATCGGGCTGCCCAGACCGGCGGCCAGGCCCGCGGCATCGATCCGGACCGTTTCGACATCCTTCCGGCCATGGTCTCCGTCGACCATGGAATCGTTGAGCAGGAACACCCCGCCCGGCCGCACCTGGCCCGCATAGGCGCCCATGGCGGCCGTGCTCATGGCGATCAGCCCATCGGCGGCATCGATCACCGGGGACCCGATCTCCTCGTCGGAAACGATCACATCGCATTTGGCCGCCCCGCCCCGCATGGCGATGCCGTAGGAAGGGAAATAGGTGGTGTTGCGTCCGGCGCGCATGGCCGTTTCGGCCAGGAGTTTGCCGGCAAAGACGATCCCCTGCCCGCCGAACCCGGAAATGATCAGTTTGGTTTCCATGCATTATTTCCCGGTCGTGTCCTTGATGACCCCCACGGGGAAGGTCGCGGCCATGGTCTCCACAAAATCCAGGGCGGCGACCGGGTCCATGTGCCAGTTGGTCGGGCACATGGCCAGGACCTCCACCAGGGCCGCGCCCCGGCCCGCCAACTGGACCTCGAACGCCTTGCGGATCGCCTTTTTGGTGCGGTTCACATCCGCGGGCGTATTGACCTTGGTCCGCTCCAGGTAGACGGCGCCGTCGAGCGTGGCCAGGAGTTCACACATGCGGATGGGATAGCCGTCCGTGCGCACATCGCGCCCCCTGGGGCTCGTGGCGGTCTTCTGGCCGACCAGGGTGGTGGGCGCCATCTGACCGCCCGTCATGCCGTAGGTGGCGTTATTGACGAAAACAAAGGTGAGAGGCAGGCCGCGGTTGACGGCATGGACGATCTCGGCCATGCCGATCGAGGCCAGGTCGCCGTCCCCTTGGTAGACCAGGATGAAATGATCGGGGAGCGCCTTTTTGAGCCCCGTGGCCACGGCCGGGGCCCGGCCATGGGCGACCTCGACATAATCCAGGTCGAAAAAATCATACATGTTCACCGCGCACCCCACGGGCGCGACACCCACCAGCTTTCCGGCCAGGTCCAGCTCATCCACGCATTCGCCCAGGATGCGGTGGACGATCCCGTGCCCGCAGCCGGCACAGTAGGTGGTGACGACCCCGGGCATGGACCGGGGGCGGGCGCGCACGATGCTCATCGGCCATCCCTTGCCATGCGGCGGATCTGGTCGGCGACCTCGGCCGCCCTGGGCATCTCACCGCCGATCTTGTTGTAGGTCTCAAGCGGCACCGGCCGGCCAATGGCCAGGCGGACATCCTCCACCATCTGGCCCGCGTTCATTTCGGCCACCAGGACCTGCCTCGCCGCGGCGGCCGCGGCGGCCAGGGAAGCCGACGGGTAGGGCCACAGGATCTGGGGCACGAAGAGCCCCGCCCGGATGCCTTCGGCCCGGCATTGCCGGACCGCGGCGAGAGCGCACCGGGCCATGATACCGAAGGCCGCCACGAGGATTGTGCAGTCGGCGGTGTGGTATTCCTTGTATTTAACGATCTCCCGCCGGATCCGCGCGAACTTGGTCTGGAGCCGGTGGTTGTGTTCGATGAGCACATCGGACAGGAAGAGCGACCGGATCAGGTGCCGCGGCCGGTCCTTGCGGCCGGTAAGGGCCCAGTCCGACTTGTCGTACTGCTTCTCGGCATACCGCGCGCGCATTTCGATCGGTTCGAGCATCTGCCCCAGGATGCCGTCGCCCGCCACGATCACCGGGTTGCGGTACCGGTCGGCCAGGTCGAAGGCCTCGCCCGTGAAATCGGCCAGTTCCTGGACGGAGGTTGGCGCCAGCACGATGCAGTTGTAATCACCGTGCCCCCCCCCTTTGACGGCCTGGAAATAGTCGGCCTGAGAGGGGGTGATGCCGCCCAGCCCCGGACCGGCGCGCATGATGTTGATGATCACCGCGGGCAGTTCGGCGCCCGCCAGGTAGGAGATGCCCTCCTGCATGAGACTGATGCCGGGGCTCGAAGATGAGGTCATGGCCCGCTTGCCGGCCGCGGCCGCGCCGTAGACCATGTTGATCGCCGCCACCTCGCTTTCGGCCTGCAGGAAGACCCGGCCCCGGTCGGCCATGTGCCGCGCCAGATAGGCCGGCGCTTCGCTCTGGGGGGTGATGGGGTAGGCGAAATAGCAGTCCATTCCCGCCCGGAGCGCGGCCTCGGCAAAGGCCTCGTTGCCCATCCAGAGTTCACGGGGCACGGTTCAGTCCTCCTTGTGGATCGTGACCGCCATGTCGGGGCAGATCAGGTAGCAGTTCAGGCAGCCGCGGCATTGTTCCGGGTGTTCGGCCGCGGCACAGTGATACCCGCGCCGGTTCACCTCGGCGGCCGCGGCGAGGACCCTGTGTTTGCAGAAATGGATGCAGAGCCGGCAGCCCTTGCACTGCTCCGGATCGATCGCGACCGTGAATTTGGCCATGCTGCCCTCGCACTCAAGTGTCGTCGGAATTCTATGGCGCGCCCGGCTGGTTGTCAAGGAGAATCTTAAAAAACGGGCGGTTTGTCATTGCATTTCGGACCGATCCCGGTAAAATGATGGGCCGCAACGCCGGGGGGCGTTATCAGCGCCGGTTTCCGAACCTGGTCTTGTTAAGGAGAACGACAATGCGGGTCATGACGCGGGGCGACTTGGACGGCTTGGCCAGCCTGGTTCTCTTGACCTTGGTGGAGGATATCGGCGAGATCGTTTTCGCGCACCCCAAGGATGTCCAGGACGGCCTCGTGCCGGCCGGCCCGGAGGACATCGTGGTCAACCTGCCGTATGTCAAGGGCTGCGGCATGTGGTTCGACCACCACATCTCCGAGGACGAGAAACAGGCGGAGATGGGCCCGTTCAAGGGCGCCTTTGCGGTCGCGCCCAGCACGGCCCGGGTCATCCACGACCACTTCAAAAGCCCGGCCTTCGCCCCCTACCGGACCATGATCGAGGAGACCGACCGGCTCGACGCCGCCCAGCTGACCATGGCCGATGTCACCGCGCCCAAGGGCTGGATCCTGCTCGGCCTCACGCTCGACCCGCGGTCGGGCTTCGGCCCCGAATTCCAGAAATACTTCCGCTGGCTGGTGGAGTATGTCAAGGAACTCCCGATCGAGAAGGTCCTGGAGCACGCCGAGGTCAGGAAACGCTGCCAGCGCGTGGTCTCCGAACAAGAGGCGTTCAAGGCGGTGCTTAAAGCGCACGCCCGTCTCGACGGCACCGTGATCCTGACCGATCTCCGCGGCGTGGACATGCGTTCCCAGCCGGTGGGCAACCGGTTCCTCGTCTTCACGGTCTTCCCCAAGGGGACCGTGGAGATCCGCATATTCAAGGGCAAGCAGGGCAACACGGTGCTGGCCGTGGGCCACAGCATCTTCAACCGCACCTGCACGGTCAATGTGGGCGAACTCATGGCGAAGTACGGCGGCGGCGGGCACCGCGGCGCCGGCACCTGCCAGGTGGAAGCCGCCCGTGCCGAAACGGTCCTGGCCGAGATCATCCGCACCCTGAAGCAGTAGCATGGAATTCAACCGGGAACTGGAAGACCTCTTCAGTGCGGCGACCGCCTGGCTGCGCGTGCGGCGCAACACGGTCAACGCCCTCAACATCTTCCCCGTTCCCGATGGCGACACGGGCACCAACATGCTCCACACGCTCACCGCGGCGGCCGGGGCGTTCGGCCGGCCGGTACAGCCGCTCGACCGCCTGTGCCGCGAGATCGTCGTGGCCGGCCTCATGGGCGCGCGGGGCAACTCGGGCGTGATCCCGGCCAATTTCCTCAAAGGCTGCTTCACCGCCCTGGCCGGTACCGCCGGCCCCCGCCCCACCCGCGCCGGGATCGCCGCCGCCCTGGCGGCCGGCCGCGCCCAGGTCTATGCCGGCACCAGTGCGCCCGTTGAGGGCACGATCCTCACCCTGATCACCGCGGTCGAACAGCACGCCGCCGCACTTTTCGACACCGACACGCCCCTCACCCTCGCCGACGCCATCCGGGACCTCCGCACCCACGCGCAGGCGGCATTGGAACGGACCGAACACCAGATGGAACTCCTGCGCACCGCCGGAGTGGTCGACGCCGGCGCCTGCGGCTTCTATTACATCATCGAGGGCATCGACCGCCGCCTGGCCGGCCGGCCGCTGGACGAAGGGGCCCGGCACGAGGGGTTCCAACCCGGCATGGGCACGGACGGCGCGGGGTGGCGAACGGCGCCCGAGGCGGAATTCTGCCTGGTGACGGTCTACACCGGCCGGGAGGCACCGGCCGCGGAAACGGCCGAGATCCGGGGACTGCTGGACCGGTCCTATGGCGGCGCCGCGGTAGAATCGTTCTACGGCGGCCAGCCCGCCTACCATTTCCTTATCGCGGTCGAGTGAGCGGGACCATGGTGCGCGCCAAATTCATCATCGCCGATATCATCCCCCTGCCGGAGGAACTGCGCACGCGGTACAACATCGTCCAACTCCCCCATCCCCTGACCGTGGACGGCGTGGAATACCCCAACAACGCCCTGCCCTTTTCAACGGCCGAGTTCGGCCGCATGCTCCTGGCGGGCGGCCACACCTTCGAGACCTCGGTCACGCCGCCGCCGGTCTACGCGGCCGAATACCGCCGCACGCCGCCCGGGGAACCCATCTTCGCGATCTGCTTCAGCCCGAAACTCGGCGCCTTCCATGAAGCGGCCCGCAGCGCGGCGGCCGAGTGCCCGGACCGCGACATCACCGTGATCCCCACCCGGTTCTGCCCGCCGGTGATGACCCTATGGGCGCTCCTGGCGGGCGGGCTGGCGGAGACGGCCGCCGATGCCGCCGCGCTCAAGGCGGCGGTCCTCGGACTGGGCGAGCGGCTGGGGGTCTATCACGCGCTCTTCTCGCTGGAATACCTGCACCAGACCGGCCGGCTGAACACGGCCAAGGCGCTCATCGGCCGGATGCTCAAGCTCGTGCCCATCGTCACCAACGATGCGGAAGGTTACATCGTGCCGGCGGCCAAGACCAGGCTCATCGCCAAGAGCCTGGAGCGGATCTGTGTGCTGGTCGCCGCCGACCGGGACCGCCTGGGCGGCGGCGCCGTGGATGTGTTGGTGACCTGGACCGGGAGCGAGACCAACGGCCGCCTGCTGCGCGACCTGGTCATGCAGCGGCTGTCCGTGCGCACCCGCCACTTCCTGGCCGGCGGATACAGCATCCTGCATTACCTGGGCCCCGAAGCGGCCGGCCTGGCGTACCATGTCGCACCGGCGGGAGCGTAAGCCATGCCCGCCATGACCGGTGTGATCGGCAGCCTGGTGCTGGGGTATGTCATCGGCGCGATCCCCTGCGGCTACCTGATCGTACGGTTCAGTCACGGCAAGAATATCCTGGCCATCGGCGACGGCCGCCCGGGCGCGGCCAACACCTTCCGCGAGATCGGCCCGGCCTGGGGCATCCTCACCGGCGCGCTTGACATGGCCAAGGGCACGCTGGTCGCCTGGCTCGCCCATCGGCTCGGCCGCCCGGTCGACGCGTGCCTGCTGGCGGCGGCCCTGGGCCTCGCGGCCGGACACAACTGGTCGGTCTTCCTCCAGTTCCGCGGCGGCGATGGCGCCGGCGTTACCGTGGGGGTCTATGCCCTGCTCATGCCCGCCATGCTGATGCTCATGCTCGGCATGTATCTGCTCTTTCTGCTCTTCTGGTACCTGCGCATCCGGCCGTTCTACCTCTACCACATGTACAACTGGCAGACCATCTTCTGCCTGGCACCCCTGCCGGTCTTCTTCCGGGAGGAGATTTTCCTCCTCCCCCGGTGGGGTCTCGCCCCCGGCACGGCCTTCCTGCTGGCCGTCATCCTGGCCGTCACCGGACTGATCAAGCAGCTGGAACGATATGGATTCCTGTTCCTGTTCACCCCGCGGGATTTCGACAACAAATACGCCCGCCGCATCGCCCGGAGAGGCCTTAACGGCCCGGAGGATCCCACCCCATGAACACATGCCATCGTACGCCCCCCCGCTTCCGTCACCTGGCCCTGGCGGTCCTCCTGGCCGCCGGTGTCCCCCTGGCGGCGGAGATCGGCTCCGTCTCCGCCATCGACCGGATCCGGGCGGTGGTCAACGGCCAGATCATCACCCAGGGGGATGTGGACCTCTTCCTGGCCGGCATGAAACCCACGGAGCGGACGCGTCAGGACCAAGTGGCGCTCAACCACCTGGTGAACGGCGTGCTGCTCCGCGAAAAGGCCAAGGAACTGGGGGTGGTGCTCCCGGAACAGGACATTGAAAAACGGGTCGATTCCATGGTGCCCAACATGGACCTGCCGCGCTGGCTCATCCGCCGGCTGGTGGAAGAGGAGGAGCTCCGCCGCGTCATCCGACAGGTGCTCATCGCGCCCAAGGTCCGGGTCACGCCCGAAGAGATCCGCGCCTATTATGACACCCACACGACCGATTTCGCCGCCCCGGCCCAGGTGCTGATCCGGGTGATCGATGTGAAATACTATCCGGTGGAGGCCATCCGGGCGGCCACGGAAGACGTCCGTTCCAGCCTGACCGAGGCGGCGGCCCTGGCCACCGACCGGGAGCGTGTCGACCGGATCACCGCCCTGAACGCCAGGATCCTGGCCCGGGCTGGCGACCGGGCCGAAAACCTGGGCGCGCTCAAGGCCCTGGTGCGCGACCTGCTCGAGTCCCCCGACGAATTCCTGCGGCTGGCGGCGGCCAAGCTCAACGAGAAATACCAGACCTTCAAGACCGAGGCCGAAGCCGCGGCGATCGGCGAAGACGCCCTGGCCCGTCTGCGCAACGGCGAGGACTTCGAAGCGGTGGTGATCCGGTACGCCGAGGGCCCCTTCCGGACCAACGGGGGCACCTGGAACTGGTTCACGGCGGGCGAATTGAGCGTCAAGTTGGCGGCGATCGAGGCCGCGGCCTTCGCCTTGGGCGACCAGGCCACCAGCGGCATACTGGACGCGGCAGGCACCAAGTACATCATCCGGAAGACCGGCGCCAAACCGGCCACCTGCCAGGAAGTATCGAGCCCCGAGGTCCAGGAGCGGATCACCCGCACGCTCACCACCCAGGCGCTGCAGCAGGCGGAGGAAGAACTCTGGAAAGAATTGCGCCAAACGGCCCATATCCAGTTCATGGATTGAACGCCTGCCGGCGGCCGCCTTTTTTTACTTGACTTGGGGACGATTTCAATACAATACGCCACGATGCTTGCCCGATTGCGGTCGTGGCGGAATTGGCAGACGCGCCAGGTTGAGGGCCTGGTTCCCGTATAGGGAGTGGTGGTTCAAGTCCACTCGGCCGCACCATTTCTTTGCCCTCCCATCCCCTCCCATCCCCTCCCACCCCACCTTCCGACACAATTCCGGACCGGCCGGTTTTTTGTGGCATTTCCCGCCCGCCGCCGTATAATGGTTGTTTACGGGCACTAAGGAGGCGCGCCCATGCGCATGTCGCACATCATCACGGGGTTGGTCCTGACCGTCATCTGCCTGCCCCGGCCCGCACCGGCCCAGGCGGACCAGCACGATGTCGCCAGCCGTTTCGCGGCCATCGTCCAGGCCCACCGCCGGTTCTACGCCGGACACAAGGTGCCGCCCGGCGACCTGCCGCCCCTCCTGGATGACGGCCGGCTCATGACCTCCACCAAGGAGGACCTCTTCAGCATCACGGTGAACAGCTGGGGGGGACGCCTCATCAAGGCCCGCACGGCCGATGGACCGCCGGCACAGCTGGACACCATCGCGGCCTGGGCCGGGGACACAGAACAGGGTGCCCGCCAGTTCAGCGCCATGATCGCCCAGTTCCGCCACCGGGGCGTGGAAGTCCCGCCGAACGATATCATCCTGCCCGGTGAATTCGCGCCCTCCGTCAACAGCGGGCCGGCGACCGTGGACGGCATCCTGGCGCGCATGGACGACCTGGACCGCTGGATGGTCCTTAACGCCCAGTGGACCCTCCTCCATGTGCAGCTCATCCGGCAGTATACCCCCGAATTCCGGCGCTCCTGGGGTCCATCGGGCATATACGGGGCGGTGTTCGGCCTGAGCCTCGTGCAGCGGATCTACGATACGGCCGAGATCCAGGTCCTGTGCGAGGACATGCTCGAACTCTCGGCCCAGGAGGAGATCTTCCGCGAGCGCGCGCCCGGCGCCCCCGTCACGCTGGGGCCCGGGGTCGGCTTCGTATCCGCGGAACTGGCCGGCCGCCTGCCCGAACCGGCCCGGGCCGCCCTGGCCGATCTCGCCGGCCGGCCCTACGAAATGTCCTGCCTGACGGCCCAACTGCGCCGGTGCCTGAATTCCAAGGCCGGTGGACGGTTCATGGCCGAAAAGATCGCCGCGGCCGTGACCGCGCATGTCACCCGGGAAGGCTCCATCACGCCCGCCGCCCTCGCCGAACTCATCAATTACCGGCAGGGCGAGGTCCAATGCGGCTTCCGGCCCGAAGCCCGGTTCGCCCCCGAACTGGTACCCGCCTTCCTCTGGCTGGGCGAAGGCGGACTGCTCGACGCCGCCGCCCTGGCCGTGGATTCGGTCACCGTCCTGACCCGCGACCGTTTCACCAAGGGCGGGTCGGCCGACATCATCGACGCCCTCGCGTTCCACCGCATCGACAGTTTCCGTCAGGCCAACATCGCCGGAGCGCTGCTCGCCAACGCGGGGTTCACCGGCATCCACCCCATGCGCCGGGGCGACCATGCCTTCCTCGGGCTGGCCACCCCGGACGGGATCATCACCTGCGACCCCAACACCGCAACGGCGCCGGGACGGAAGTTCCCGCTGGATTTCGCGGACCAGGGCGAGGCCAATGTGACCCTGTTCGCCCGGACCGTGGGCGGCTTCGTGGCCTGGCGGACGCTCGTGCGGCCGCAGGACCCGGTGGTCGTCATCGAAATGCCCTATGCCGTCCCGCCGGTCACGCCCTCCGGGGCGGCCGAACCACCCGTGGCGCCGACCCCCGCCGGCCCGGCCGCGCCATGAGCCGCCGCGGGTGGCCGGGACCGGTCATACGGCGGGCTCTCGCCGCCGGATTGCTGGCCGCGTCGCTCCTGGCCGGCGCCGCCGGTGCCGCGGAACCGTCCGGCCCGCGCCTGGCGGACCTCTTCGCCAGCCACCGGACATTCTTTGCCGGCCGCAAGGACCCCGCCCGCGCCCCCCTGCCGCTCACGGATGACGGCCGGTTCAAGGCCACGGGGCAGGGCGACCTGTTCAGCCGCGCCATGGACGCCTGGGGTTCCCGCCTCCTGGCCGCCACCACGGCCGCCGAAGCTTTGGCCGTACTGGACGCGGTCGCCGCGTGGGGCGCCGCCGTGGAAGCCGAGGCAAACCGCCTGGCCATCATGCTCGACCGCCTCCGGAACGCCGGCACGACCGGCGGGGGCGGGGCGGGAATGCCCGGCGAATTCGCCGCGGCGGCGGCCGGTCCGGCCGAGTACGGCGGCATCATCGACCGCCTCGCCGACCTGGACCGATGGATGGCCTTGGACGCCCGCCTGACCCTCCAGCACGCCGGGTTGATCCGAACATATGCGGCCGAATTCAGCGCCAGCTGGTCCGACCTGCGCATCCACGGCGCCGTATTCGGCACCAGCCTTGTCCAACGGCTCTACGACGCGGCCGAGATCCAGACGCTCTTTGAGGACATGCTGGTACTGGCGCCCCAAGAGGAAGTTTTCCTGGCGCGCTACGCCGCCGGCCCCTTCACCCTGGGCCCCGGCGCCCGGTTCATCTACGCGGAACTCTCCGCCGCCCTGCCCGAAGCGGCCCGGCCGGCGCTGGCCGAACTGGCCGGCCGGCCCTATGCCATCGGGTTTTTGAACGCCCAGTTCCGGCGCTACCACCGCGCCCCGGCCGGCGGCCGGTTCGCGGCCGCCCGGATCGCCGCGGCCGCGGCCGCGTACACCGCCCGGCAGGGTCCGCCCCCCGCCGCCGCGCTGATGGAGCTCATCGACTTCCGGCAGGGCGAACTCTACTGCGGATACCGGCCCGACTCCCGTTTCGCCCCCGAGCTCGCGGCAATGGGCGCCGGGGACGCGGCCGCCACGGTCACCGATGCGGCCGCCGCGGCCATCACCGCGCTCAGTCGGTACTTCGCAGCCCACTGGACTTACGGGGCCTCCACTGACATCGCCGATGCATTCGTGCGCCGGCGCGCCGATTGTTTCCGCATGGCCAACCTGGGCGGTGTCCTCCTGGCCAACGCCGGGTTCACCGGCATCCACCCCATGCGCACCGCCAACCATGCCTTCCTGGCGCTCGACTGCGGGGGGCGCTTCGTCACCTGCGATCCCTACGGCGACATCCCGCCAGGCAAGCTCTTCCCCGACGATTTCGCCGGCCGGGGCGACCGGAATGTCACGCTGTTCGCCCGCACGATCGGCGGCGGCGTGGCCTGGCAGACCCTGGTGCGGCCCGGCGAGCCGGCGGTGGTCCTGTCCCTCCCTTGGCTCCCGCCGCCCGCGCCGGTCCCCGCCCCGCCAACACCGTGATCCCGGCCGAAGCGACACCCGCATTGTGTGACTCGGAATACTGACGGACTCGCAAAAAGTCCACAATCCTACTGTGTGCGCGCTTTTCCCCGTAGCTGCGACCCTTGCGGTCGCCCATCCGGAGGCGGGGTCAAGCCCCGCAGCTACAAGGACTTGCGAGGAAGCATGGTTACCACCGGCA
>JBDREB010000368.1:0-13092 GCA_043820325.1 Planctomycetota bacterium
TGCCGGTGGTAACCATGCTTCCTCGCAAGTCCTTGTAGCTGCGGGGCTTGACCCCGCCTCCGGATGGGCGACCGCAAGGGTCGCAGCTACGGGGAAAAGCGCGCACACAGTAGGATTGTGGACTTTTTGCGAGTCCGTCAATTATCAATGCTCAATTGGGTGAACAGGAGGCGGGGCTGCGCCTGCAGGCTCCGAGGGCTGTTCCTTTGAGATCACTTTGCCCTGCGCGTCAAATTCCACACCAATGGCCAGGATGAGTTCTTTTCCCAGGGAATTCGAATCAATACATGCAACGCTCAATGACAGTTCTTGTTTACGGACCGGGGCAAGAATCTTGGGTCTCCCTTTTGCCGCTGCGACATTACTATACAGTGATTCGCTGGTTTCCAATAGCGGTGGGAACTTTGCGCCATAAATATCTTCGTCTGCATGCGAGTAATACCAAACCGATGTGGCGATTTCATCCTTGGCAACCGCAACCCAGGTAACTTCCGCGTCATATCCCTTGGAGAGCACACGCATGGGCCGCTTCCAGCAGGATGATTGGCCCGGCAACAGGAAGCATGATCCCAAAGGAATGGTCAACGACGGAATCATGGTGACGAGATAATAATGATCAGCATCCCCACGCTCCGCTATACAGCCAAAGATCCCATGATAGAAATACCGCGTCTCAGGCAACTGGCCAGTAAACTCGACCGATGCGATCATGATCCCCATGTCTTTGTTGGGGTTCGTCACCGAGACGGTGACCATCTCTACCAGAGATTCTCCGGCCGTATAAACGGCTATGAGCGGTGGCACCAGC
The DNA here is from genome assembly GCA_043820325.1 of Planctomycetota bacterium. Taxonomy (GTDB): domain Bacteria; phylum Planctomycetota; class JBDREB01; order JBDREB01; family JBDREB01; genus JBDREB01. Next base: position 809 of record JBDREB010000368.1, read on the forward strand.
GGCGTTGATTGACCGGCGATACCTGCCTGGACCGCGATCACAATGGCAAGGACGGCTTTAAATATCCGCATGAACGAACCCCTAATAACCCCGCCCCCTGGTTTACCTTTGCGACCTTTGCGCCTTTGCGGTGAGATCTTTTCCGCGTCTTAACCCCAACCCATTTTCATCTGCTTTGCGTTGGGTCTTACCCGATCCTGTCGAACCCGGTATACGGCCGCAGGACATCGGGTATATTGATGGCGCCGTCTTCCTGCTGCCAGTTCTCCAGAAGGGCGATCATGAGGCGGGGCAGGGCGGTGCCGGAACCGTTCAGGGTGTGGGCGAATTCGACCTTTTTGGTTTCCGTGCGCCGGAACCGGAGGTCGCACCGCCGGGCCTGGAAGTCGCGGAAATTGGAGCAGGAGGAGACCTCGAGCCACTTGTCCACGCCCGGGGCCCAGAGCTCGATGTCGTAGGTCTTGGCCGAGGCGAAGCTCATGTCGCCGGTGCAGAGCATGATCACGCGGTAGGGCAGGCTGAGGGCCTGGAGGACGGCCTCGGCGTTGTGGGTGAGTTTTTCGAGTTCCGCGGCCGACTGCTCGGGCGTGGTGATCTTGAGGAGCTCGACCTTGTCGAACTGGTGGACGCGGATGATGCCCCGGGTGTCCTTGCCCGCGGCGCCCGCCTCGCGGCGGAAGCAGGGCGTCCAGGCGGTGATGCAGCGGGGCAGGTCGGCCTCGTCGAACATGCGGCCGCCGTAGAGGTTGGTGAGGGGCACTTCGGCCGTGGGGATGAGGTAGAGGTCGTCCTCGGTGCAGTGGTACATCTGCTCCCGCATCTTGGGGATCTGGCCCGAGCCGGTCATGGTGGCCCGGTTGGCGACGATGGGCGGCATGATCTCCGTGTACCCGTGCCGGGTGGTGTGAAGGTCGAGCATGAAGTTGATGAGCGCCCGCTCAAGCCGCGCCCCCTGCCCGACGAGCGCGTAGAACCCGGAGCCGGCCAGGCGCACGCCGCCCTCGAAGTCGATGATGCCGTGCTTTTCGGCCAGTTCCCAGTGGGGCAGCGGCTTTTTGGCGAACGACCGGCGCATGCCCCACTCGCGGACCAACGGGTTGTCCGCGGGCGTGGAACCCACGGGGACATCGGCGTCGGGCAGGTTGGGGACCCACAGGCAGGCCGCATCGATCTGCACGCGCAGGGCGGCGCAATCGGCCTCGAGCTGTTTGATCTCGACCGCCAGGGCCTTCATGGCCTCCATGGGGCCGGAGGCGTCGCGCCCTTCCTTTTTGGCCTGACCGATCTCCTTGCTCGTTTTGTTGCGCAGGGCCTGCTTGTCCTCGACCGCGCGGGTGGCCGCGCGCCAGCGGGCGTCGAGCGCCAGGAGGGCGTCGATGTCGGCTTTTTCGTTCTTCTGCTTCACGGCCGCCTTGACACGGTCGGGTTCGTTGCGGATGAGGTTGATGTCGAGCATGATTATGCCTTAAATAACCAAGAGTGTTGATCCGTTCGGCCCTGGCCTGCCCCGTGTAAGGACAGGGCTTGCCCAGTCATCTGCGTCTTGGGCACGGCATGCCGTGCCCCTACCAGGACCGCCTTGACACGGTCGGGTTCGTTGCGGATGAGATTGATGTCGAGCATGGCTATGCCTTTAAAACCGACTCAGGTGATCAGTCCGGCCTGGTCCGTTCCGCGGTAGGGGCACGGCATGCCGTGCCCTCCGTGATCCAGACCGGGGAATAATACGGAAAAACGCACAATTTTCAATGCTCAATGCTCAATTTTCAATTAAAGAAGGGATCGGCCAAACACGGACGGGCACGGCATGCCGTGCCCCTACAAAGACCTAAGAACCGCAAACGGCTTTGATACCCCATGGTCATTTCATGTTCGCCATGATGGATTCGCCGAACTCGCGGGTGCCTAGGAGCACGGCGCCTTCCATCAGGCGATGGAGGTCGTAGGTCACGCGGCGGGTGTTGATGCTGGCCTCCACACCCTTGTGGACCAGTTGGGCGGCCTCGATCCAGCCCAGGTACTCCAGCATCATGGCGCCGGAGAGGATGAGCGAGGACGGGTTGACCTTGTTCTGGCCCGCGTACTTGGGGGCCGTGCCATGGGTGGCCTCGAACACGGCCGCGCCGTTCTCATAGTTGATGTTGCCGCCCGGCGCCATGCCGATGCCGCCCACCTGCGCGGCGATGGCGTCGGAGAAGTAGTCGCCGTTCAGGTTGGTGGTGGCGATGACATCGAACTCGTCGGGCCGCGTGATCACCTGCTGGAGGAAGATGTCGGCGATGGCGTCCTTCACAAGCAGGCGGTCGCCGGGGGCGCCCTTGCAGTCGTCCCAGCTCACGGCCTTGTCGCCGAATTCGTCCTTGACCACCTCGTAGCCCCAGTTCCGAAAGGCGCCCTCGGTGAATTTCTGGATATTCCCCTTATGGACCAGGGTCAGGTTGCGCCGCTTGTGCTTCAGGGCGTAGTTCATGGCCGCCCGCACCAGCCGCTTGGATTTCTTGACGGATACGGGCTTGATGCCGATGCCCGCGTCGTCGGGCAGGTCGGCCTTCATCTCGTTGCGCAGGAACTCGATGACCTTTTTACAGGCGGGTGTGCCCGACTGCCATTCGATGCCGGCGTAGACATCCTCCGTGTTCTCGCGGAAGATGACCATGTCCACGAGCTCGGGCTGTTTGACGGGGCTGGGGGTGCCGTTGTAGTACCGCACGGGCCGCAGGCAGACATAGAGGTCCAATATCTGCCGCAAGGCCACATTCAGGGAGCGGATGCCGCCGCCCACGGGTGTGGTGAGCGGCCCCTTGATGGCCACCAGGTGCTCGCGGATGGCGGCGAGGGTGGCCTCGGGCAGCCACTCGCCCGTCGCCTTGAACGCGGCTTCGCCGGCCAGGACCTCCTGCCAGGCGATCTTTTTCTTCCCGCCGTAGGCGACGGCCACGGCGCGATCGATCACCGCGCGCATGCATGCGGCGATCTCGGGCCCGATGCCGTCGCCGCTGATGCAGGGTATGGTGATGTGGTCGGGGACCTTCAGGACGCCTTTTTCGACGCGGACGCCGCCGGAAACGCTTGTTTTGCTCTTGGCCATGGGGTGTCGATCCTTGTATGCCGAGGAATGATCTACTGGCACACGCGGGCCAGGACTTTGCGCAGGAGTTCGGGGGTGAACGGCTTGTAGAGGACCCCGTTCAGACCGTGCTGGTTGCCGCGCACGATGGCGTGGCCCTCGTCATAACCGAAGGCGGTCATCATGATGATCTTCTGGCCGGGCTTGGCCTTGCGGATGCGGTCGAAGACCTCGAACCCGCTCATGCCCGGCATCTTGATGTCGGTAAAGACAATGTCGTAGGGGCCGGCCAGCGCCATGCGCAGACCCTCGGCGCCGTCGGCCGCGGTCTCGACAATACAGCGCTCGCGGCCCAGGCATTCGGCCAGCCGGGCGCGGATATCGCCGTCGTCTTCGATCACCAGGATGCGGCGTCCGTCCAAGGGTTTTTCCAGCGCGATGGTCCCGTACCGGTCGTCGACCGTGGGCCGGCGCAGGTCGACCATGCGCGCCACCGCGCTCTGAATGAGGGTCAGGCTCTGGCCCATGCCCCGCAGGGCGTCACTCATGCCGGCGGGCAGTTTGGTATGCCGTTCCCGGATGTCGTCGAGGGTGAGAAAGAGGGCCGCCAGGGGGTTGTTGATCTCGTGCGCCATGGTCGTGGCGATCCGCTTGACGGTGATCTCCTCGCCCATGTCCAAAAGCCGCCGGATATTGAGCGCCACGGCCACGAACACGGCGAATTCACGCAGCAGATCGACATCGGCGGGGCCGAAGGCGGCGGTCTGGACGGCCTCCACATTCACCACGCCGTAGATCTCGGCCGCGACCTTGAACGGCACGGTCACCGAGGACCGCGCGCCGGGGAGCCCGGGCAGGTAATGGGGGTCGTGGACTAGGTCGCGGGCGATGTAGGGGATCCCCTCCAGGGCCACGAACCCGGTGATGCCGTTGCCGAAACGCCCCGGCCGGAGGCGGTAGTCGCACAGGCGCCGGTCGTAACCGCGCGAAAAGAGCGGGATCAGCTCTTCTTCTTCCTTGTCCAGCTCCCACAGGGCGTAATTATCGTAGGGCAGGACCTTCTGGGCGTACTTGGTGACGGCACGGACCACCTCGCAGTGGCGCGCCTCGCGGGAGAGTTCGCCTAGGCGGGCGAATTCCACGGAAGTGAAGGCGCGGCCTTCCTCCCGGATGCGGTCAAGCAGGTCGATGCCGGGGGCGGCCGCGGATGCCTGATGATCGGGCATTGAGCTCCTCGTGCATTACGGACAAGTCAATCAACGAGCTGATTGTACCCGTCCGGTGCGGCAATGCAAGACAAATCCGTCCCCCATGGCCGGGCTCGGCGCCCAGGTCCGCAACCGGGCGCGGGGCGTTTTTCGCTTGCGCCGGGCCGACCGGTCCATACAATAGGCTCCCTGCACCCCCACGGAGGACCGCATGAGCGAGGAACAGCTGCCCGACAATGAGTTCACGCGCATCAAGCGCGGCCGGGTGGTGCTGCGCATCCTCTTCGTGCTCATCATCCTCAACCTGATCGACCTCTTTTACACCATCCGCGAGATCGTCAAGACGGAAGGCGCCTTCAAAGACGGCAATTTCATCGTCCAGTTCTTCTACGAGTATTTCGACTCGCCCGACATCATTGTGCTGATCAAACTCGCCGCCCTGGCCCTTTTTGCCACCATCACCGGGTTTGCCCGCGAATACTACATCACCGAGATCGGCGTGATCCTGCTCACCATCGTCTACACGGCCGTAGCGCTGCATTGGATGATACTCTTTTGATCGCCATCGGGGGATCGCCTGATCGGCGCTCCAAACTCTAAATCCCAAACTCTAAATTCTGCAACACTTTAGCGGAATGAAAGGACTGGATCCCCCGGTTCCCCCGGTCAAGCCGGAGGACTGGCTCACCGGGGGATGACGGATACTATAGTCCCCCATAAGCGGTTCACCTTGTCCCTGTCATTGCCCGACTTGATCGGGCAATCCAGATCTCCTTTGATCGTTTCATTCGGGTAAACTGTTGAGGGACTAAACCCAAAACAAATCGGCCAAGCACAAAAGCTCAAATCACCAAACTGCAGATTTCCTGATCCCGGCGGAAAATGCTTTGGCACTTTTTGGCGTCAGCCAGGCGCGTAAATCAACCATAGGCCGGTTTGGGTGGTTACCGTAGGGGCGGGTTTGAAACCCGCCCTTTATTGCCGTTCCGCGATTAGCCGGGAGGGCGGGTTGAAAACCCGCCCCTACACGGTTGACATCCGGATGTTCCCCGCACAATCACCTGTGGATCGGAAAAAGCGCCAAACCTTTTTCCGAAAAACATGCCCGGTTACGGATAGGGATCAGGAAATCTGAACTGAACGGACGACCGCGTTCCTTGTTTGGTGTTTGGATATTTGCAGTTACTTTGGGCTTGTTTTGGGTTAGAATTCAGGATTTTGAGTTTGACGGCATCCGCTTCCGCGATGCCTTCACAGCACCTTCGCCACGAGCCAGAAGGCCACGACGGCGGCGATGACCGTGCCGACCAGCAGGGCGATGATGCCGATGTCGGCCCACCGTTCCTTGCGGTGCTTGGCGGTCTTGTAGTTCCCGATCTTGTACCGGTCGCTCTCCTTCTGGACCTCGTCGCGCGTGCGGCGGACGAAATCGTCGGACAGGTCGATGAAATCGCTGATCTGGCCCACCTCGGAGAGCTTGGCCGCGGTATTGATGGCCTCGCCGTGTTCGGTCCGGCATTTGACGCATTCCTTGAAATGCCGTTCAAGTTCCTGGAACGCTTCGGCATCCCGCGGATCCTGCAGCAGGGTATCGACGCTGGAGAGAACTTCATCGCACTTCATTGCGGTCGGTCCTAAAGAATCCATTGTTGCAAAGCGCGGCATTAATACTCGCGGCCGCCGGCAATGTTGAGGTTTTTTCGCATATTTTTCACGCGTTCCCGCCGGACCGGTCCGTCCCGGACGGGAACCGGTCGTCCAGCAGGTTTAAAAACGACACAAGTTCCTCGGGCAGCGGGCTTTCAAAATGCATGCGCGCGCCGGTGACGGGGTGGTCGAATTCGAGTTCGCGGGCGTGCAGGGCCAGCCGCGCCAGCACGGGACGGTCGTGCGCCTCCACCACCGCGCCGCCGATCATGCCCCGGGTGATCGCCCGTTCCCCCCGGCCGTAAAGGGGGTCGCACAACACCGGATGGCCGATATGCCGCATGTGCAGCCGGATCTGATGCATGCGGCCGGTCTTGGGGAAGACCTCGACCAGGGTGAAGAGCTCGTAGGCGTGGACGATCTCATAATAGGTGACCGATTCCTTGCCGTCGGCCGCCACTTCCATCCGGTTGTACCGCGCGGCCGACGGCCGCAGGAAGGTGCGGATGACATCCGTCTGGAACCGCGGCACGCCGTGCACGATGGCGTTGTACCGCTTGGTGATGGTGCGGGCCATGAACTGGTCCTTGAGGTTCTGATAGGCCGCATCGGTGCGGGCCACCACCATCACGCCGCTGGTATCCTTGTCGAGCCGGTGGACGATGCCGGGCCGCACCGCGTCGGGCAGGCCGGCGAGGACGCCGAACCGGTAGAGGAGACCGTTGACCAGGGTCGCCCCGGGATTCTTCTGCGCCGGGTGGACCACCAAGCCGTGCGGCTTGTCGACCACGATCACGAAATCGTCGGCATACCGCACGCCGAAGGGGACCGGCTCGGGCCCCAGCCGGACGGGGATCTCCTCGTAATCGCCCACCGTGATCGCATCGCCGGTGCTCACCCGGGAGGCGGGCCGGGCCGGGGTGCCGTTGAGGGTGACGGACCCGGCGCGGATGAGCTCCTGCACCGTGGTGCGTGAGACGCGTTTGAGGTAGGCGACCAGGAACAGGTCGAGCCGTTCGCGGCTGTGCCCGGGACCCACCCGCAGGGTCTGCATGTTAAAAATACTCCGGCCGGCAGGGCGGCAGGGCGGCCAGGAAATGGCGGCCGTAGCGGGCCTTGATGATGCGCGAATCGAACACGGCCACCGTGCCGCGGTCCTCGCTGGTGCGCAGGAGGCGCCCCACCCCCTGTTTGAAAGTAAGGATCGCCTCGGGCAGGGAATATTCCATGAACGCATTCCCGCCCCGCGCCTCGATGAGCCGGCATTTGCCGCGCACCACGGGATGGTTGGGCACGGCGAACGGCAAACGCATGATGATCACATGCGACAGGGCCGGCCCCGGCACATCCACGCCCATCCAGAAACTCGATGTGGCGAAAAGCACCGCGTTGCCCGCGTCCTGGAAGGCCTCCAGAAGCAGGGTGCGGCCGACCCCCTCCCCCTGGACCAGCGCCTTGCGGCCGAGGGCCGCCACCATGGGCGTCAGGTCATCGGCGAAGGCGTGCATGCTCTCGTGGCTGGTGAAAAGCAGGAGCACCCCCCCTTCCATGGACGGCAGCAGGTCCCGGAGCACCTGGCCGGCCCGGTGCCGGAAATCATCCGCCTGCGGCGACGGCAGGGTGCGGGCCAGCATGAGCCGCACGCGGTTGGTGAAATCGAACGGGGAATCGAGCTTGAGGCAGATCCCCGTCTCCAGCCCCACCTTGCGGCGGAAATAGGCGAAATCGTCCTCGTTGTTCACGCTCAGCGAAGCGCCGGTCATGACCACCGACTGGCGCGCGCCGAAGAGGGATTCGCGCAGGAATCCCGAAACATCCAGCGGCACCATGTTCACGGAGACCACCTGCCCGCGCTGGCCCCCGCTGTGCTCGGCCCAGTAGACGAACCCCTCCCCCGGCGCGCGGGCCAGGAAGGCCTTGATGCCGCCCGACAGTTCCGTCAGCCGGGCGTACCGCAAATCATACTCGGCGGCCACATCGCGGGTGGCGGTCTCCTCCGGGTCGAACTCCGCGATGGCATCCGAAAGCTGGTCGGCCAGATTGTCGAGGGCGGAGGAGATGGTATCGGGGACCGTGTCGTCCGGTTCCACGGTCCACACGGTCTCACGGCCGGCGGTGCGGGCGGCGGCCAGGTCGCGCACGCCCCCGTAAAAGGCCTCGGTGGCGGCCAGGGCCGACCGGCAGGCCTCACGGGAGGCGTCGGTGCCGAAATCGACTAGGAACCCCCGTTCCTTTTCGCCGTGGTAGAGCCCGCGCAGGAGGTGGTTGAGCTGGTAATTGGAAACGCGCGTGCCGATGTGGGCGGCGGCCACCTCCTCCACGGTATGCGCTTCATCTAAAACCACATGGCCGTGCGCGGGCAGGAGCCCGTGGGGGCCGGCGCGGGTGCCCAGCGCCAGGTCGGAAAAATAGAGGCTGTGGTTGACGATGATGATCTGGGCTTCGGCCAGGCGCGCCTTGGCCCGGTAGTACCAGCAGTTCTCGAAGTGGTCGCACGCCCGGCCCCGGCAGGCGGACGCTTCGGAGGCGACCAGCCCCCAGACCGCGTTCTCGGGGAGAAAAGGCAGTTCATCGCGGGTGCCGGAGGGGATTTCGTCCATCCACCGGCGGATCAGGTCGAACTCCTCCTCCTCGGCGCGCGTGGTAAAGGAGGACGAGCGGTGTTCGCAGGTGAAATCCATCCGGCGCAGGCACAGGTAATTGCCCCGGCCCTTGAGCACGCGGGCCTTGAATTCGATGCCCAGCGCGCCGGCCAGCGCGGGAATGTCCCGCTTGATGAGCTGGTCCTGGAGCGTGAGGGTCCGGGTGGAGATGACCACCGGCTTGTTCTGGTCCACGGCAAAACGGATCGCCGGCACCAGGTAGGCGAAACTCTTGCCCACGCCGGTACCCGCCTCGACCACGAGATGATGGGGGGTCTGGAAGGCCGCGGCCACGGCATCGGCCATGATGGCCTGCTGGGGACGCTCCTCGTAATGCGCGAAGGCGCGCGCGATCGGCCCGCCGGGCCGGAACAGCGCGCCGGCGGTCTCAATGGTCATATTTCACCCCCCGCGTATGCCGGTCCGGCCACGCCCCGGGCATTTAACATTGCAAATTTAGGATTACATATTTGACGGACTCGCAAAAAGTCCGTAATCCATTTGTGCCTGGTATTTTTCCCCGTAGCTGCGACCCTTGCGGTCGCCCATCCGGAGGCGGGGTCAAGCCCCGCAGCTACAATGACTTGCATACACGGCACAGGAAGTGTAACATTGCCGGAGGCACGACTTTTCCATGACCCATGGAATATGAAAAAAACCTTTTTTCGAGTCCATCAAATTTAGCATTTCCTGAAAATGATAAATGCTAAATGATAAATTAAAATGCATACCGCCTCCGGTATGGACCGGTCATCAGCCCGCCCCTCAGGCTCCCGGTTCCTGGTCCTTGGGCGCCTTGGGCTTTTCCTGCATCAGCGCCTTGCGGGAGAGCTTGATCTTGCCCGACTGGTCGATATTGATGACCTTGACATCGATCATGTCGTTCAGTTTCACCACATCCTCGACCCGCTTGACATAATCCACGGCCAGCTCGGAGACATGCACCAGGCCTTCGACGCCCGGCACGATCTCGACGAACGCGCCGAACTCCTTGATCGATTTCACCGTGCCGCGGTAGACCTTGCCCATTTCGGGGCCGCGGGTGATGACATCAATCGTCGCCCGGGCGGCGTCGAGCTTGGCGCCCTTGCCGGAGACATGGACCACGCCGTCGTCGGAGATGTTGATCTCGACCTCAAAGTCCTTCTCGAGCTTCTTGATGGTCTTGCCCCCGGGGCCGATCAGGCCGCCGATCTGGGAAGGATCGATCTTCAGCTGGACGATCTTGGGCACATGGGCGTAGAAATGGTCGCGCGGCTTGTCGATGATCTTGAGCATCTCGTCCAGGATGTGGATGCGGCCGGCGCGGGCCTGGCCTAGGGCCTGGGTCATCACGGCCATGGAAAGCCCCTTGATCTTGATGTCCATCTGGAGGGCGGTGATGCCGTTCCTGGTGCCGCCCACCTTGAAGTCCATGTCGCCGTAATGGTCCTCGTCGCCCATGATATCGGAGAGGACGAAATGCCGGCCGCTCTCCATGATCAGCCCCATGGCGATGCCCGCCACGGGCTGGATGATGTTGACGCCGGCATCCATCATCGCCAGTGTGGCGCCGCAGATCGAGGCCATGCTGGAGGACCCGTTCGATTCGAGGATGTGCGAATTGACGCGCATGGTGTAGGGGAAGGCGTCGTCCTTGGGGACCATGGGCTCGAGGGCCTTCTGGGCCAGCATGCCGTGCCCGATCTCGCGCCGTCCCGGGCCGCGGTAGAAACCGACCTCGCCCACGCAGAAGGGCAGGAAGTCGTAATGCAGGTAGAACTTTTCCTCGCGCTCGGCGTGGAGCCCCTTGACGGGCTGGGTGTCCTCGATCGAGCCGAGGGTCACGATCACGATGGCCTGGGTCTCGCCGCGGGTGAAAACGGCCGAGCCGTGCGTGCCGGGCAGAAGCCCCGTCTCGCCCCAGATGGGCCGGATCTCGTCGTGGCGGCGGCCGTCGAGACGGCGGCCGGTGCCGATGACCTTGCGGACCTCCGCTTCCTTGATGGCGTCGAACGCCCGGCCCACGGCCTTTTCACGGGCCTTGCGGGCGTCGGGTTCGGTAACGGCGGCCGCCAGCGCGGTCACCGCGTCCGCCCGGGCCTTTTCGACCGCGGTATTGCGCTCCACCTTGCCGGTGTTGGCCAGCGCGGCCGAAATGGCCCTGCCGGCGGACTTGGCCACCTCGGCCTTGACCGCGGATTCGTCCACGACCGTCACGGCCAGCTTGGGCCGGCCCGCCTTGGCGGCCAGGTCCAGCTGGAGTTGCACCAGCCGCTTGATCTGCTCATGGGCGAACTGGAGGGCCGCAACCATGATATCCTCGGGCACCTCCTTGGCACTGGCCTCGACCATCATGATCGAGTCGGCCGTACCGGCCACCACCAGGTCCAGGGTGGAAAGGAGGCGCTGGGGCTCATCGGGGTTCAGGATCAGGGCGCCGTCGATCCGGCCCACGCGCACCGCGCCGATGGGGCCGTCGAACGGGATCTCCGAGAGCACGAGCGCGGCCGAAGCGGCATTGATGCCCACCACATCGGGATCATGGTCCGCGTCGCCCGAATAGACGAAGACCGATACCTGGACCTCTTCGCGGTAACCGTCGGGAAAGAGGGGCCGCAGGGGCCGGTCGATGAGCCGGCAGGTCAGGGTCTCCTTGCGGCGGAGGCGCCCTTCGCGTTTGAAAAAACCGCCGGGGATCTTGCCCGCGGCGAACTTGCTCTCGCGGTATTCGACCGTGAGCGGGAAGAAATCGAGGTCGGGCCGCCCCTTTTCGTGGACCACGGCGGCCAGGATCGCGGTGGTCCCGTACCGGACAAAGACCGACCCGTGGGCCTGTTTGGCCAGACGGCCGGTCTCAAAACTCATTTCAAAAGCGCCGATCATGGCAGACACTGCGGTGACATCCGGTTTGTTCATTTCCACTCCCTTCAACGACTAGGACACAACACCCCGTGCGGGGCATGACTGGTATTCAGGCGACAGCGCATAAAGCTTTCGTCCCGGCACGCTATGAGCCGGACTGGCGGCATACCGGACGGGGTTACCGTCTGATGCCGAGCTTTTCAATGATCGCGGTGTAGGTTGCCCGGTTCTTGCGTTCCAGGTAATCAAGAAGGCGGGAACGCCTGTTGACGAGCACCAAAAGCGCCCGGCGGGTGTTAAAATCCTTCCGGTGGCTCTTCAGGTGCTCGGTGAGTTCGAGTACCCGTGCGGTCAGCAGGGCGACCTGGACCTCCGGCGAACCGGAATCCTTCTCCGCCCGGCGATGCGCACTCATGATCTCTTTTTTCTTGTCCGTGGTCAGAACCATAGTCAATCCTTACTTCAGACAACACAACTTTCACATCGTTTTTCAACTCGCAGTATTATACCGGGGGTCAAGCCCAAGTCAAGACAAACCCGCCGGAAATCTGGGGGCGGACAGGTCGATCCCGCCTAAATAATTTCTCGGGAAATAACTGGCACAACCATGACCTTGACATATAATACCGGGGTTACGGGAACCTGCCCGCCGGGCGGTTTTTACCCGCGGGATGTCTTGCAAAGGATGGTCTGACCGAAATATGGTCCGTCGCAGCATTTTCATTGGAGTGGTCCCTGAGCCTGTTGCGCAATCATTTTCATCAGACCTCCAGTACACTGCCGGCCATCAAACCGTTTGAAAAGTGCGCGTTGTTTCACCATGGCGCCACTTTTATGATGACAAGCTCGTTTTTTCAGCACAATCGGTTATGCCGG
>JBDREB010000369.1:0-2061 GCA_043820325.1 Planctomycetota bacterium
TCGCGAAACGGCAATAAAGGGCGGGTTTCAAACCCGCCCCTACGGTAACCACCCAAACCGGCCTATGGTTGATTCACGCGCCTGGCTGACGCCAAAAAGTGCCAAAGCATTTTCCGCCGGGATCAGGAAATCTGAACTTCGGTGGTCATATAGTGGCAACCTTAACCATTGCAAACCATTGTATGGCGCGCCTATGTTCTGTCAAGTAATTATCAAGTAATTTTTTCTGTACCGGGCCGCCGATTACAGGCGTTATTATCATCCTGGTTTATATTCTGCGTAACATACTAATTTAACTATAATTATACAATATTACGCTTTGATGCAAGCGTGTTATTTTATGGGCAGATGCACATGACGCCCGTAGTCGTTCGGGGCCTGGTGTCAAGCAACATCTGTATTCTTCCACCATGCCTCGCACTGACGGTGCGGCGGGTAATAGCCCAGAGGCAACACCCCGGGAAACACTTTCCGCGCCGCTGTAAGGGCGCAGGAGAATAACCTTCGGGAACTGGATCCTTCCGCCCCTTCAGGGCGGATGATCGATCTATATCTCCATCCCAGGGTTTCACCCTGGGCTATTACCCTGCGCGCCGTTGGCGCGCTTGAACATCACCGGGGTAATGACGGGATCGCGGGAGTCAAGTACATATGCCCATGTTTTTTTATCGCGGATCCACCGGCGGCACTATGAACGGCCAAGTCAATGGACCGGTTTGGTGGAGGTGCGGATTAATAGTGGTGCCGAAGGGGGGATTTGAACCCCCACATACGTAAGTACACATGACCCTGAATCATGCGCGTCTGCCAATTCCGCCACTTCGGCACGCAAATTCGCAAATTGGTCGCGATATTATAAAGGCGCCGCTTGATTTTGCAAGAAAAAAACCGGGCTTATTCCGGCATCCCAGGCCCAGGGGCGATGCGGTCACCCTTTCATTCCGCTAAAGTGTTACCATTTTTCATTTTCCGGAACAATGCTAAACCCAAAACGATAAATGCCAAATGGCAAATGACTGGTTTTTGGTTTGTGGATGGTTTCCATCGCTTATCCCGGCCGTCCCTTGAGCTTCTTGAGATCGAAATCCCGCGCCGTGTGGAAGCAGGTGATGATATTCTCAACCGGCGTGTCGGGCTGGATCACATTCGAGGGAAAGACCACCAGCCCGCCGTTGTAGCCACACTTCCGAATGAGGCGCTCCACTTCCTCCCGCACATCGGCCGTGGAGCCGAAGGGCAGGGTCTTCTGCGGGCTGATGCCGCCGTGCAGGGTGATCCGGCCGCCCCAGCGTTTCTTCACGGCCACCGGGTCCATGCATTCAGGCTGGATGGGATTGATGATGTCGAATCCCACATCCACCAGGTCGTCCATGAGGTCGGTTACATTGCCGTCCGAGTGGATGAAGAACTTCACATCCGGCTTGATCGCCCGGCAATCGGCGATGAGCTTCGCCACGCGAGGCTTGTCCACCGCGCGCCAGGTGTCGGCGCCCATGATGATGCGGTCCTGCATGGCGATATCGCCGGTGTAGGAGATCTGGTCCACGCCCGCCCGGGCCAGGCGTTTGCAAATTTCACCGTAGAAGGCATAGAGCCGGTCATAAAGCGCATCGAGGAAATCGCGGTTGATCAGATAATCGGCCGGCAGGTTGTCCATGCCGCGCATCATCCAGGCCTGCTTGTAAGGATTGGGGGATAACCTTCTTTTCAGTGCCCTCCGCGCCTCTGTGGCAAAGTTATTCCCTCTGCCGCGGCTTGCAGACGATCTCCCGCACCTCCAGGTCGAAGAAATTGTTCATATGCGCGGCCTTGAGTACGATGGCCGTGTCGGCGCCCGTCCCCGTTCCGCCCACGGCGATGATCTCCCGGCTGGTGGGGACCAGGCCGGCATCGGCAGCCATTACCGCCACATCCACCGCTACCTTGAGCCCCTCCCCGCCGAACTGCTTGAGCGTCTGGGCGATGATCTCCACATGGCTGATGGTATTGAACTTCTTGGATATGGACCGGGCCACGCCCGAAAGCGCATGCGAGCACATGCAGACCTTGATCCCCTTCATC
>JBDREB010000370.1:0-5173 GCA_043820325.1 Planctomycetota bacterium
CATCTGGTGCATGACCAATCATCCTGAAGTCAGACCCCAGGAAGGATAGCCGCCGCAGCCCATTTGTCACGCGGAAAATGCGCCAAACCCGTTCCGGAAAACCATCAGTCCATCCCACAGGGATCAGGAAATCTGAATATAGTAGCGGCGGATATTGTATAGTCAAGTTCAAAACAGGACAAAATCACATTTGTGTTATAATGCCATGATAACAGAAGAGTTAACGGTAAATCACAAGACGATCATATCCGACGGTGCGACCGGTCTTTTTAGCGTCTGAAGAACTGGGGCAGGAGGTCGCGCGACCCGGCGAGGAGTTCATCGAGCATGGCCGCCGACTTGCGCGGCCAGATGGCCATTTCGTCGAGCATGAGCGCCTGCAGGGCGGCCTGGCGGTCGCCGGTCACGGCCGCGTCGGCCACGCATTCCTGCCAGGCGAACCGTTTTTCGAGCATGGCCTTGAGCACGGGCGGGCAGTCGCCCATGACCATCGGCCGCACACCGCGCGAACAGGTGACCGCCTCAACTTCCACCTCGGCGTGGGCCGGCAGGTTGGGGACCGCACCCCGGTTGGCGATGTTGACGATGAAATGCTCTTTGCGGCGGTTGGCGATGGCGCTCATGAAGGAGGCGATGCCCTCGCCGGTGATACCGTCACCGCGGGTTTCGGGCAGTTCGGTCTTGTCCAGGACCGCCTGGTATTCCTTGAAGAAGGCCGCGCGGGCCGCGGCTGTGACCTTGGGCCGCCGGGGAAGTTTGGGCCGGCCGGTGATGCCGTGGCTCCGGGCGCCCTTGATGAGCGCACGGTAGGGGAGGTCGGCTTGCCGTTTCACCTGGGCCAGGAAGGGGTAGAACTCGATCGCGTGGTCGTCCTTGGGGTAGACCAGCCGGTAGCCGTAGATGTTCGACAATTCCCAGCACATGGCCTGTTCCTCGGGCGCGGCCTTGCCGCGCATCATGCGAAAGATCTTGGGCAGGATGTCCTTGCCCTCATGGAGCACCTCGGTGAACCAGTAGTAGTGGTTGGTGCCGATCCACCGGCACTCGAGCGTGTGCGGGTCCACGCCCAGCGCGTGCGCCAGGCGCATGATGCCGCCCTGCACGCCGTGGCAGATGCCGATGGCGTTGATGGACGAATATTTGTGGATCGCGCGCATGAGCACGGCCATGGGATTGGAATGATTGAAGAAGATCACCTTCGGACAGCGTTTTTCCATCTCCCGGCACATGGTCATGTGCGCGGGGACGGAGCGGAGCCCCATCATCATGCCGCCCGGGCCGGCCGTGTCGCCCACCACCTGCTGGATGCCGTATTTCGCGGCGATATGGACATCCATGCTGTGGTAGTACGAGGTGGAGACATTGCCGCCGATGCTCGCGCCGCTGCCGCCGATGGAGGAGAGGGCGAACGAGGCGCCGTCGACCGCGTCGGCCAGGCTTTTGGCGGCGCGCACCCGGAACCCCGTGCCTGCCGCGGTGGCCAGGCGTCGGCCCATGGCCGTCATGCGCCGGGTCTTTTCGGGCGCGATGTCGTAGAGCACGATTTCGGAGCCCTCCAGCCCCGGTTCCATGGGCAGGTCGGCCAGGGCGCGGACAAAGTAAAAGCTTCCGGCCCCCAGGCAGGTGATCTTTTCGTTCGGCATGCTTCTTCCTTTAATGACAGTATGCACCCCATTGTACCGCTTTTCGACCCGCGTCAACAGAAAACCCGTTGAACCGCCCGCCGCCGGCTGCGTTTGTATGTGC
Organism: Planctomycetota bacterium; assembly: GCA_043820325.1. Classification (GTDB taxonomy): domain Bacteria; phylum Planctomycetota; class JBDREB01; order JBDREB01; family JBDREB01; genus JBDREB01. The sequence goes on from JBDREB010000370.1 coordinate 1,747, forward strand.
GGACAGAGCATTGAAAGGAAAGCGCATGGCCACACCCAGGTCCCGGCTTGTGGAAATGACGGCGGATATGGACATGACGCCCATGATCGATGTGGTTTTCAACCTGATCATCTTTTTCATGCTGGTGAGCCACTTCACCAGCCAGCTCACGGCGGCCGATGTGGTCCTGCCCGATGCCAGCTGTGCCTCGGCCGATGTGGACAACCCCCAGCGGCTGGTGGTCAATGTCAGCCGCGACGGCACCTACCGGGTCATGGGCGTCGCCTACCCGGCCGCGATCCTCACGCGCAAGGTCGCGGCCTACGGCTTCCTGCACGGCATCGACCGGCCGGCGTCAAGCGCGGCGGGCGGCCTGCATGTGCGCGCCGACCGGCGTACGCCGTACAAGTTCGTCCAGCAGATCTATAACATGGCCCAAGCGGGCGGGATCGCGCAGATCGGGCTGGCCGCCCAGCGTCCGCCGACGGCCCAAGGGAGGTGACCCATGGCAAAGCGGAAACGGCCCGAAGACATGCCCGACGGCGGCATGAACATGACCCCCATGATCGATGTGGTCTTTCTGCTCCTTATCTTCTTCATGTGCGCCACCAAATTCAAGACCCTCGACTACCGCATTGAGGCCAACCTGCCCAAGGACAAGGGGCAGATAGACGACCGGCAGCAGCCACCGCAGGAAATGGTCGAATTCCGGATCACGATCCTGCCCCTTGACGCCCCGGAAAATCAGCCCCGCGCCGCGATCCGCATCGGCCGCGACACCTTCGTTCCGGTCGCCAACCTTGACGCCGCGGTCAAAGCCGCCTATGCCGATGTCTGCAACCTGGCGGTGAACGCCGGCAAGCCCGTGCCCGCGGTCATCGACGGCGACCCGGAAGTGGATTACGAGTTCGTAGTCATGGTGATCAACGCCTGTTCCGCCGCCAAGGTATCGTCGATCGAATTCGCCGCCAAGTCCAAGCCGATGTAGGCCGGGTGATCTGCCCGGGAGATGAAAACCGGTTGACAGACCGGTATCCACCCTTATAATGCCTGCCAGTCAGGGAAAAGCCCGCATAAAGGAAGCATGGCTTGGCAGGTACGGTCACCCCGCGGAAATCCGCAACAGCGCGTACCCGTTCCATCCGTCTCCGCATTATAGTGAGCATGGCGGTGATCCTGGCCTGTGCGGGTGTGGTATTGCTCCTGGGACGATCCTCCGCCTCCGACCAAGGCATGCCGGCCGTGCCGGCCGAACCATTCGCCACGGTCTGGACCGAACGATCCGTGGCGCTCCTCGGCATTGGTGACAGCATCACCGCGGGTTTTGGCGCCACGCCGGGGTATGCCTATTTCGACCGGCTGGTGCAGGCCCCGGCAGGGGAATCGCCCGACATGCAGGGCCGCACCCTGGCGGCCGTATTCCCCCACCTGACACCTGAGAACCGCGCCGTATCGTCCACGGTCTCGACCGAGCACCTTGATACGCAGATCGCAAACCTTCCGATCCGGCCGGCCGATGTGTTTGGCGTGGTGGTCATGACCACCGGAGGCAACGATATCATCCACAACTACGGGGAGACGCCGCCCCGTGAGTGCGCCATGTTCGGCGCCACCCTTGCGCAGGCCGGCCCGTGGATCGATAATTTCCGGGATCGCCTGGACCGGATGATGGACCTCCTGCGGGAGAAATTCCCCGGGGGTTGCGCGGTCTTCCTGGCCAACATTTATGACCCCAGCGATGGGACGGGGGACCTCAGTGCCAAGGGTCTGCCGGCCTGGCCCGATGGGGTCGCGGTTCTGGCCGCCTACAACCAGGTCATCGTGGAGTGCGCCGCCCGGTACGATTTTGTCCATCTGGTCGATATCCACGCGGTCTTTATGGGCCATGGGTTCCGCATCCCGGAAGGATGGGGGCCCAATGCCCAGAGGTCGGGCGCACCGTGCTGGTACCATGCGAACATCGAAGATCCCAATGATATGGGCTATGATGCCATCCGGCGGCTCGTTCTCACTGAAATGATCCGGGTGCTGGGCCAGGGGCTTCCGAAGGCGGTTCGATGACCGTACTCGGAGGGTGCGGATGATGTTAGAGCCTATCCGAAAACCCCTCCTGGCTTCGGTCGGCTGCGGCTGCCCGTTCGACTGGCGCTCAGGGCCCTGAGTCGTATCGAAGGGCGCCGGGCTGTGTCGCCCTGCATCGGCTATGCGCTCTGCTCTCGGTCATCGACCCCCTACCGACGCACGGGTGATATTTCCCTGAAAAGCCCTTGACAAAACCCGGGCTAAATGTACACTATATATGTGCACTTTATATAAAGGGATCGGGCGATGAAGGCGACCATCCTGGACCTGCGCCGGAGGACCCGGGCGATCCTCAAGGCGCTCGATCACAACGAGCCGGTGACGCTCACCTGCCGGGGCAAGGAGAAGGGGACCATCTATCCCGTTGGACACACCGCGGGGACCATGAAGGTCGCGGAGCACCCGGCCTTCGGGATGTGGCAGGACCGCCCGGAATACAAGGATGTGAACCAGGCCGTCCGGCGGATCAGGAAGGGCCGCACGGATGCTGTTTGACACCGACATCCTGATCTGGATCCTCCGGGGCAATGTCCGGGCCGCCCAAGCGGTCGATGCCGCCGCTGAACGGCTGATCTCCATCGTGTCATACATGGAACTGCTCCAGGGTGCTCGCGACAAACGGGAACTCCAGCAGATCAGGAAACTGCTGTCTGATACCGGTTTCCGCCTGGTGCCGCTTTCCGAGAACACCGGCTTGCGCGCCTCGATCTATATGGAGGAGCAGGTCCTGAAGAACCGTCTCTCCATGGGGGATGCGCTGGTCGCCGCCACCGCCGTTGAAACCCAGGCGGCGCTCTGCACGGGCAACGCCCGTCATCTGGCCGGCATTGCCGAGTTGGGCATCAAACCCTTCAAACCGTAAGTGGGGTTTCCGCCGCGGGGTCTTTAAGTATTTCTCCGGAGATTTTGACAATGTTTTTGCAGATAAACCGGCCATCGGCTTGCGGAAACGATAGGCGTAACGGCATGCGGTTCACGGCTTACGGTCCGGATCAAAACCGTATGCCGTAGACCGTTTCGCCTTTCGCAACCGTATACCGGCATTTGGTTGCGGCCGGAGGCTCTAAGTACAGCGCCCCATAATTAAGGGGCCAGATCTCAATCATCATAATGACCCGATTCCGGAACGCTGGTTCAAGCCGGATCTTGTTTGGTAGGGGCACGGCATGGCAATGCGGAGAAAGATGATGTGCCACGAAGTCACAAAGACACTAAAGGGTGCGGGGTTTGATCCGAACCCGACCCGGATCTACCTTTGTGACTTGGTGACTTTGTGGCAGATGTTCCGGGGTTTGGTATGCCGTGCCCAACCCAATTGGACCCAAAACAAGCGTCGTCCCGGGCTGGATCTTCATCGACTCCGTCC
>JBDREB010000371.1:0-5015 GCA_043820325.1 Planctomycetota bacterium
AGGGACATGATCTTCCGTCCGCATCCGGCGTTGCTCGTCGACGCCGGATCTTTCCATTGATACGGCTCCTCCTCGCGCCTTGGCTGCGGACGGAATCTCTATGTCGAAATGGATACTTTATTCATTTACGGGCACTAAGCCGCCAGCCGTATACCGTTACGCCTTTCGTTTCCGTAAGTCGATGGCCGGTTTGTCTGCAATAACATGGTCGAAATCTCCGGAGACTTATTATACCGGGTATGCATGGAATGCAATTGGAAAGCCGCCCGGTCGGGAATTGGATTGACAACCGCCGCCGGTACGATAGAATGGGGTACCGTCCCTCTTGGAGCAACGGCGATGGTGATCAAGTTCTTTTGCGCCTGCGGTAAAAAGGTCTCCCTGCCCGAGGCCGGCCGTGATGCGTCGGGCACCTGCCCGCGGTGCGGGCAGCCCATGCTGCTGCGCGATGCCGATCCCGCCCTGATCCAGCGCGTGCCGATGCTGGCCGTCGATATCGACGGGACGGAGGCCGGCGCCGGAACGCGGCGCGTGGCCGGCCGCGAACGCCGTCCGGTCCCCGCGGCAACGGTTGCGCCGGACGGGGCGACCCCCGCCGCCGGCATGCCTCCCGTAACCATGGCGGCGGCCGGCAGGGCCGTTCCCGCACCGGCGGCACCCCCGCCCCCCGATCACCGTGAAACGGAAACTCCACCGGGGGGGATGCCCGCGGTCGCCCCCCGCATGCGCGATATGGCGAACCCGCTTGAATCGGAAAAGGGGACGGATGAGATCAACGCGGCCGCGGTGCAATCGAGCATTGTCGCCGCCCAGCGGGAGCATTTCGACGAACACGCCGGGACCCGGATGATCATGCCCGCGGCCGCCCCGTCCGGGCGGGACCGGGCGGGGACGGATGCCCTGGACACCTCCGGTACGGGCACGGGTACGGCCGGTGTTGCCGGCGGTACGGGGCGCCTGCTTTTCAAGGCCCCGGGACAAGCGGCCCAGGTGGTCTATACCCTCGGTTCGGTCTGCGTGATCGGCCGGGCGGCGGACGCGGATATCCCGCTCCAGGCGGAGGGGATCTCCCGGCGGCATTGCCGGGTCGTCCGTGACGGGGATTCCTATCACATCGAAGATACGGGCAGCCGCAACGGCGTCCGCGTGAACGGGAAAAAGATCGACCGCGCCCGCCTCATCAAGGGCGACAAGGTCCTCATCGGCCGGGCGGTACTTCTATTCCTGGAAAATGCTTATTGACTCAGCTCATAACTGGCGCCTTCCGGCATAGCCTTGTCATGATCACAGCGGGGGCATACGAAGCTGTCTGGCCACCTGAGGGTGGTCCTAACACGCTTCCCCGCCCGCGAAAGCCCTCTGGAAAACTAAAAGCCTCGTATTGCTTGGCCATGTCCCCAATATACACGGTTGAGCTAAGTCAATAAGCATTAAAACAATTACAGGCATTAAACAGCTGATCGCTCATAATCTTGATTTGAATGCTAAAAAAACGGCGATCATGGCTTTTCAATTTGAATACATCGTTTAATGGCGCGGGGCTGATATGAGGCAAGTAATAACAAAGTAATGGTCGGAAAGTCTGAAGGTCGGAAAGTCGGAAAGTCGGATAAAGGCTCCGCTCTTCTCTGCCAACCGTAACCGCTCTTCCTTTGTGCCCTTTGTGTACGGAGTTTACCCCGAGCGCATTGTGCGGCTCGGGGTGGCTTCTTGCTCTTTTCCGAACCATACCCCCCTCTGTGCGCTCTGTGCCTCTGTGGCAAAGTCCTGTTTTCGGCTTGTAACCGGAACCGCCGGGGGTATAATGGTGTCTAATAGCCAACAACCTTGTTCGGAGCCTGAATATGACCGCTATCATCCGCGCCTGCCTTGTGCTCATTACCCTTGCCGCGGCGCTTGGCGCCCAGGGATTGCCGCCTGCGCTTCTGGTGAACATGTCGCCAGACGCGGACAAACCGCAGTCGGAGCCCATCCAGCTCGCCGCGGTGAAGGTGGAGGCGCGGATCGTCGGCACGCTGGCCGAGACCACCATGACCATGACCTTCAAAAACCCCCACGACCGGGCACTGGCCGGGGACCTCTATTTCCCCCTGCCCGAAGGGGCCACGGTGAGCGGGTACGCACTCGATGTGAACGGCGTCATGGTGCCCGGCGTGGCCGTGGAAAAGGACCGCGCCCGTCAGGTGTTCGAGAAGGAGGTCCGCAAGGGCGTGGACCCGGGGCTGGTGGAATGGACCAGGGGCAACAACTTCAAGACGCGGGTCTTCCCCATTCCGGCCAATGGTATGCGTACCATCACCGTCTCCTACATCGCCGACCTGGTGGACGGCCCGGACGGTTTCACCTATCGCCTGCCGCTCGCTTTCAAAACCCCGGTGGGGCAGTTCAGCCTGCGGATCGAGGCGGTTAAGGCCGTCGCCGCGCCGGTGGTCAAGCAGGACGGCCCGGCCGGCCTCGCCTTCGGCGCCTGGCGCGACAGTTTCGTGGCCGAAACCAGCCTGGAGAACGCAACCCTTACCGAGGACCTGGTTGTGGCCCTGCCGCTTTCTGACAAGCCGGCCGTGGCTGTGGAAAAAGCCCCGGACGGGCAGTATTACTTCGTGGCCAATGTGCGGTCGCCGGCGGCCGCCAAACGCCAGCTCCCCGCGCCCCAAAGCGTGGCCATCTTCTGGGACGCATCCGGGTCCCGGGGCGGCCAGTCGCATGACGGGGAATTCGCGGTCCTGGATACATTCTTCAAGGGGTTCCGCGAGACCAAGCTGACCGTCGACCTGGTCATCTTCCGCAACGCGGCCGAGAAGCCGGTGCGGTTCGAGATCGCGAACGGCGATTGCGGCGCCATATTCACCGCGCTCAAGGCCGTGGCCTGCGACGGCGGCACGCAGCTTTCGGCCGCCACCCTGCCCGCCGACCTGAAGCCCGACCTTGTGTTCCTGTTCACGGATGGGCTTTCCAATTTCGGCACACCCGAACCGGCCCGGCTCGATCGGCCGTACATCGTCGTTTCCGCCGCCGCGACCGCCGACCACACCTATCTCAGGTACCTGGCCATGAAGAGCGGTGGCCAATATTTCAACCTGGCGCGTGCCACGCCCGCCGAGGCGGCTGCCGCGTGGGCCCCGGCTTTCCTGTTCCGCGGCGCGACCAACACGGGGACAACGGATGTCTATCCCAGCCTGCCCCAGCCCGCGGGGCGTAAGCTCACATTCACCGGCCGCCTGGCGGCCGACACGGGCACCATGCTCCTCAGGTTCGGGTTCGCGGACAGGGACGGGACGACCAACATCGAATGCACCGTTGTCAAGGCCGACGCCGTGGAGGGGACCCTGCTCCAGCGCTACTGGGCGCAGAAGAAAGTCGAGGAACTGGCCATCGACCTCAAGCGCAACGAAGCGGTGATCATCGCCACGGGCAAAGCGTACGGTATCGTGACGCCGGGCACTTCGCTCCTGGTGCTCGAGACCGTGGAGCAGTATGTGACCCACGCCATCCGTCCGCCCGCTGCATTGGCCGCGATGGCCGCCGAATATGACCAGATCATGGCCGAGAAGGCCAAGGCCGCCAAGGTGGACGAGGCGGCCAAGATCGACCGCATCGCCAAGATGTGGCAGGAACGCGTGACCTGGTGGGAGACCGATTTCAAATATCCCAAGAATTTCCGGTTCAAGGGCGAGGATGAGACCAAAAGTGCAAGGCGGGAAAGGGACGGCCGCGGGGCACCCAGTGCGGCCGCCGCTCCGGCTTCGTCCGCGGAACCGCAGGCCGCGGCGACCGGTGATGACGCTCCGGCTGAAGCGGGTGAATTGAGGGATGGCCAGGCGGATACCGGCGGGGCAATGGCCCTGCAGGCCAAAGCGGACGGCGGGACCAACGAGCCGCCCGCCGCGGCGATCGTGATCATGGAAAAGGACCCCAATACCCCATACATCACCGTGCTCAAGAAGGCGAAGCCGGAAGAACTTTTCGCCGCCTACATGTCCCAGCGGCCGAAGTACGGCACAGCTCCGAGTTTCTTCCTCGACTGCGCTGATTACCTGCTCAAACAGAAGCAGGAGGCGCTGGCATTGCAGGTTGTTTCCAACATCGCCGAACTCGACCTTGAGAACGCCCCTCTCTTGCGGGTGCTGGCGCACAAGCTTGCGCAGATCAACCAGCTCGACTTGGCCGCCGGGCTCTTTGAAGAGGCGCTCCGCCTGCGGCCCGAGGAGCCCCAGTCATGGCGCGATCTGGCCCTCGTGCTCGCCCAAAAGGCCGAGCTGATGGCCGCGGCCGGCGGCACGGCCTCGGCCGAATGCCAGGCCCTCTTTGTCCGCGCCATGGAACTCATGAACCATGTGGTCATGGACACCTGGGACCGGTTCGACCAGATCGAGGTGATCGCGCTCATGGAATTGAATCGCCTCATCCCGCGCGCTAAAACGGCCGGCGTGACCAACATACCCGTCGACCCGCGCATCGTGAAGCTTATGGATGTGGATGTACGCATCATCCTCACCTGGGATGCGGATATGACCGACATGGACCTGTGGGTCACGGAGCCGTCGGGCGAAAAGGCCTTCTACGGCCATCAGCGCACCACCATCGGCGGCAATGTTTCGCGCGACTTCACCCAGGGATACGGGCCCGAGGAATACTGCCTGAAGAAGGGGATGCCGGGCATGTACAAGATCGAGGCCAATTACTACGGCTCATCCGCGGCCGGCATCATCGGCGCCGTGACCCTGCAGGTGGATGTGTTCACCAACTACGGCCGCCCCAACGAACAGCGCAAGTCGATCACCCTGCGGCTGGAGGAGAAGAAGGAAACCTTCAAGGTCGCGGAGATCGAATTCTAAGATTGTCACAGAGGACACAGAGCGGGGTATTGGGTTTAGACCCAAAACAAGCGCGCTTTTTACACAAAAAAGCTTGAAATGCTCCAAGTAGTTGATATAATTGGAGTTGCGAAATAGCAACCATATCAACAAGGAGCATTTCAAGTGAATAGAAATGATAGCCGGATCCATCAGAAAAGC
>JBDREB010000372.1:0-7104 GCA_043820325.1 Planctomycetota bacterium
GGCGTGCGGGGTTTGGTGGCGGGGGCCAACCATGGCAGCTATACCTCTTTAATGATGCGGCAGTGCCTGACCTGTTTGTCAAACCATCACTCTGCACCGCACGCGAAATGGATAGGTTATTTATTTACGGGCACTTAGGGCACCCGGCCGTTCACTTTGGCGCGGCCCGCTTCCGGAACCAGGCGCCATATTGAAGGATCAACCCGGCATTGCGGTCCTTGCCGGCGGGGCGGAAATCGGCCAGGGGGAGTTTATCCACGGCCTTGCCCGACCGGACGATGCCGACGATGCCGGTTTTAAGGGCCGACGCGCCCCGCGGCACCGGCGCCAGGCCGGTCAATTCGCCGGTATTGCCCACCGCCCCGAAAAGCCCCCGATCGGCCGGATCGGCCCAGCCGCCCTTGACCGGGAATGCGATGAGCCCCCCCAGCAGTTCGGCATGCATTTTAATGGTCTCCCGGTTGATGCCCTGGGCATCCTGGAAGGCCATGATCTGTTCCAGCATTTCATCGGCGTCCGCGTCGGTGTGCACCATGTCATCTTCATCGTCATCGCCCCGTTCCCGGGGGCCGGCGGGAGCGGGTCTGGTCCCGGCCAGGGTTTCGGGTATCAGGCGGTCGAGCGCCTGCGTGACCATGTTGAGCGCTTTATGGATCCCGGGGATGGCATCGACCGAACGGGTCTGCTCAAGGGCCTCCAGCACCATTTCCAGGTTGTTTTCAATGGCCACAATGCACTCCATCGCCGGCTGGTTGACGGCCTCCAGGCCGCATTCGCGGCGGTTGAGTTCCCGCAGGCAGTCATTGACGATCCGCAGGTAATGGTCGATCGCCAAGCGGCGCGCGGTGCGGACGGGCAGGGTCAGGTGCAGGCAGTTTTTCCGTTTGAGGAATTTCGCGCGCGCCCTGTTCAGCAGTTCCATGGTGCGGTCCATGACCGACGGCGGCACGATGCCGGGGTCGAAGAAAATGGCCTCCGCCAGTTCGTCCCCGTCGCACACATCCCGGGCGAGCTGGTCCAGGATGATGGCATGCACCAGGCATTCCGGGGCCGCGGTGCCCAGATAGGGCAGGAGGTCGCCTATGGTACGGGCGGAACGGAGCCCTTCCGGGTCGAACAGGTCGTCGATCACATCACCGCCGTCGGCTTCGAGTTCGCCGAAGGGCAGTTTCGGGACCGGGTCCGCCCCCTTGCGGTGGAGCACGACGGCCCCGCCCGGCACCCGGGTGATGGTGAGCGGCCCGCCGGAAGCGGTGACCAGCGGGCCCAGCGGGGAACAGGCCACGGTCCGGTCGACGCGCGCCAGGCGGCTGTACCGGTACAGGGCGTTCCTTAACAGCCGGTCGACCGAAAGGCGCCGAGCGGGACCGTCCACCACGGCCAGGACCTGCTCCATCAGCAACCGATCGTTCTGTTCGCGGGCGAACGCCTGCGCCCGCATGGCGGCCGCGTTTTCGTGGCGGATGTCGAACGCGCCCTCCCGCAGATCGCGCGGGGTGAGGACCAGGGTGTCGCCCTCCTTGAAGTCCCAGGCCCGGTAACTGGCGTCCATCTCCCAGACCCTGAGCCTGACCATCTGGCCCTGGGCGTCGCCGGGCTCCAGGGGCACGGCCGTGACATCGAGCAGGGTGAAATATATTTCCACTTCCTTGAAGGCGTGGTTTTCGCGCCGGGTCGCTATCAGCCGGCCGCCGTCGAACAGTTGCACCTGGTCCACGGACAGGTAAAACGGCAGATGCGGCACGGTGCGGTGGCCGGGGATTAATATACCCCGTTCAATCTCCCATGGGCCCGGCTTGATCCGCAGGGGAATGTCGTGCAGGAAACACACTCCGGGCACATACCGGTCGCCCTCCTTCACAAAGAGCGCGTCCAACTCGTCCCGGACATCCCGTTCGATACGGGGCGTCCGCTTCAGTTTGACATGGGCGAACACATCGTCAAGCGTGAACGGTTCCGTAACGCCGGTGATATACTTCGCGAGCTTGACCTGAAGATCGGCCATGGAGCTTCCTCGATATGGTGGGCCCACGATCATGCGACATCGGGGGCGGTCAGGGATCTCCGGGCTGATCCAATTCCTGGAGGTAGTGTGCGTCCCTCTTTTCAGACATATACAAAGTCTTTGCGGATCCGGTCGGCAACCGATTTGACCCGGATGCTGTCAAGGCCGTTGGGGGTCAGGATATCGGTTTTCCGCCCCAGGGTCTTCTCTATGTACTCGCAAAGGGCGATAAATTTAAGGCCGGGCGTCGTGTCGAAATCGATCACCAGGTCCACATCGCTGTCCGTGTTCATTGTCCCCCTGGATGCCGAACCGAACACGGCGATCCTTTTCACGGCAAAATGTTCTTTAAGGAACGGGAGCTCGCGTTTCAGTGTGTCCAAAACATCCTGATCCGGACTCATATTCATTCCAGCAACAAATTGATCTGGACATTAACCCGTATCGCATAAATTATAGCGTACCAAAGGATTGTGTCAATCGAAAAAATCAAATGATGCGCGTTTGTAATATTTCGGACTTTAACGATCCCCCTCGGTTCACGGCCCTTTTTGAGCATCCCCACAAGGGGCTGCGCCGGCCGGCCCAACCATACACCCATGCCCCGGGTCGCTTTCCGGCTTTTATTGCTTGACCTTGTTGCGGAACTCATATAATGCCGGGTTTCGTTCCGGGATCCGGCTGGTGGCTGACTGAAGTCCGTAGCGCCGGACATGTCGTTGTTTACAGGAAGACAGCGGTCCATGGCTTATCTGACCAGGGCATTTGCCGGCAAATTCAGCGCAGTCGTCCGATCGCGCGGCAGGGGTTATTTCACGGAGGGGCTGGTCGACATCACCGCCGGGGGATCCGACGCCGTGAAGGCCTCGGTCCACGGCTCCCAACGCTATACGGTCGACCTGGCCCTGAAAAAAAACGCGCTCTTCGCCGGCTGCACCTGCCCTTACTTCGAGGACCGGGGGTTGTGCAAACATATCTGGGCCACGCTGTATGCGGCCGAAGCCGGCGGGCATCTCCGCGATACGGACCGGACCGGGGTGCGGATCGTGGACGCAACCACCCGGATGGATGAACCCGGTGATGAAGACCCGCTCGAACCCGACGATTTCAGTGAAGAACCGCAGGCGCTCTTTGGGGAAGAGGATGTTTCCCCCGGCAGGCAAATCCTATCCCGACCTCCATCGCAACCGCGCCGAACGCAGCAACGCCCCAAGTGGGCCCCCTGGCGGGAACAGGTCGGACGCATCCGGGCGGCAACGGCGCCCCCCAACCCCATCGAACCGCGTTCCGTCCAATGGTTCCCCGGCCAGGAACTCGCCTATGTGATCGATCCCGCCGACGCCCGCCGCAACGGCCTGACGATCCTGCAGGTAGTATCGCGCCATCCGCGCAAGAACGGCGGCTGGACCAGATTCCAGCCCTTCAAGATCAGCCGTGACCGGATCGACAAACCCGGCCCCGGACCGCTGGATGTGCAGATCATGACCACCCTCGCCGGCGCGGATATGTATACCGGCTACGGCCATGGCTATTACCGGAACGATGTGGGTTCCGCCTTCCCGGTCTCCGGTTCCCTGATGGACCTGCTCATCCCCCTCCTGTGCCGGACGGGCCGATTCGGCATGCGTATGCCCGGCGCGGATGATTGGGGCGGCACACCGATCCGCCTGGATGACGGTCCGCCCTGGGAATTCCGCATGGAGATCGCGGCGACGGGGACCGACCGCTTCGCCCTCCACGGATACCTGTCACGGCCGGAAACGCGGCTGGAGTTGGCCGACATCGATCTGGCCGATAACGGCGGTTGGCTGTTCCATAAGGGCACGGTCGCCCGAATGACATGCGGACAGGCTTTCCCCTGGCTGGCCGCCCTGCGCCAGGACAAAGCCATCGCGTTCGGGGCCGGTGAAATCAATGACTTTCTCGCCGCGGTTCTCACCATGCCGGGACTGCCCCCACTGGCCCTGCCGGACAGCCTGAAATATGACGAAACGCGCCTGCAACCCCGCCCGCAGGTCAAGGTCAGGGGATCCAAACATCCCTGGGAGCATGACCTCCTGACCGTGGAATTGGCTTTCGATTACGCCGGCGCCATCATACCCGCCTTTCCGGCCGAGCGGGGCATGTTCCAGGCGGCCGAGCGCCGGTTGATCCTGCGGGACGAGCCGTTCGAATCCAGGGCCGTCGACCGTCTGCGGGGAATGTGCGGCCGCATCGGTTACGATTACAGCACGCACAGGCCCCGATGGACGCTCCGGGCCGGGCAATTACCCGGCCTCATACGGGTACTGGGCGGTGAAGGCTGGCGCGTGGAGGCCGAAGGCCGGATCTACCGCACGGGCGGGGCATTCCGCGCCGAAGTGCGCTCGGGCATTGACTGGTTCGAACTCGACGGCGTCATGGATTTCGACGGCGCGACCGTGGCCCTTCCCGCCCTCCTGGCCGGTCTTCGCAAAGGCGGGAACACTGTGGTCCTGGATGACGGCACCATGGGCATCCTTCCCGAAACCTGGCTGAAACAATGGGGCTGGCTGACCGGCGCGGGCAGCCTGAAGGACGGGCACCTGCGCTTCGGCCGCTCCCAGGCCTGCCTGCTCGACGCCCTGCTGGCCGACCGGCCTGAAATGACATGCGACGAGGCGTTCCAGAAGGCCCGCGCCGAACTCCGGCGGTTCGCCGAGATCGCCCCCGCCGACCCGGCCGATTCGTTCCGGGGCGCCCTGCGCGACTACCAGCGCGACGGCCTGGGCTGGCTCGAATTCCTGCGCCGCTTCGGGTTCGGCGGGTGCCTGGCCGATGACATGGGGTTGGGCAAGACCGTGCAGGTCCTGGCCATGCTCGACAAGCGCCGCCGGGAACGCGGCGGCACCGGTAACGCTGATGCCCCGGGGCCCACGCTGATCGTGGTTCCCCGGTCCCTTGTGTTCAACTGGAAACAGGAAGCCGCACGCTTCACACCGGAACTCCCCCTGGTGGAACATGTGGGCATGACGCGCCAGAAAACGGCGCCGCGCTTCGGCGACGGCGATATCGTCCTGACCACCTACGGCACCCTGCGCCGCGACATCGGCGACCTCAAGGATGTGGCGTTCGATTACGCGATACTGGACGAGGCCCAGGCCGTCAAGAACGCGTCCACCGCCTCGGCCAAAGCCGTCCGGCTGGTGAATGCCCGGCACCGGCTGGCCTTGAGCGGCACGCCCGTTGAGAACCATCTGGGCGAATTGTGGAGCATCATCGAATTCCTCAACCCCGGCATGCTTGGTTCCGCGCCGGTCTTCCAGACCGCCACCCGCGACGGCGACGGCGCGGATGAGGGCTTCCGGCCCCTCCTGGCGCGGGCGCTCCGGCCGTTCATCCTGCGCCGGACCAAGGCCCAGGTGGCCAAGGACCTGCTGGCGCGCACGGAACAGACCCTCCACTGCGAATTCGACACCAAACAGCAGGCCGAATACCGGGAACTGCGCGACCACTACCGGGATTCGCTCCTGGCCCGCATTGACCGGGACGGCGTCGCCAAATCCAAAATGCATGTTCTGGAAGCCCTGCTCCGCCTGCGCCAGGCCGCCTGCCACCCCGGCCTGATCGACAAGACCCGGACAGGCGAATCCAGCGCCAAGCTCGAAGCGCTCATTCCACAGCTTGAGGAAGTCATTGGAGAGGGCAGCAAGGCGCTGGTGTTCTCACAGTTCACCAGCTTCCTCGCCATCGTGCGCGACCGGCTGGACCGGGCGGGCATCACCTACGCCTACCTGGATGGACGCACCCGCGACCGCGCCGCGCGGGTGGAGCAGTTCCAGAACGATCCCAACTGCCGCCTGTTCCTGATCAGTATCAAGGCCGGCGGCCTGGGGCTCAACCTCACGGCCGCGGAATATGTGTTCATCCTCGATCCCTGGTGGAACCCCGCGGTCGAAGCCCAGGCCATCGACCGCACCCACCGCATCGGTCAGAAGCGGCATGTCTTCGCCTACCGGCTCATCACCCGCGACACAGTCGAAGAAAAGGTCCTGGAACTGCAGAAGGCCAAGCGCGACCTGGCCGATGCGATCATCAATGCCGACAACAGCCTGATCCGCGGCCTGACCCGGGAGGACCTGGAACTTCTGCTGGGATGACGCCCCATTCCCCCGCATGCTTCCCCGGCAAGAGCAATGTGCCGTTTGCGACGGCGTCAGTGCTTCATAATCGGACTCGATCTCCGTATCGGGGCATATCGCCCCGGTTTCTGGCACATCAGGTCAGCATAGATCGAATTGAACATCCCCATATTCCACCCCCGTCTCTTGCATGGTTCCATCGAAAGGCTACCGTGCCTCAAGCACCGGCAGATTGATTGAGTTTGTAATAGGTTAGACTTGCCGAATATTTGTTCATATTTATTGCCCGTTTTATCCTCTCATATGTTATGCCCATGCAAATATTGTTCTCATTGTTGTTCACAAGGATGAAGCTCCGCTTGCCCATGTCCTCCCTATTGAGTTCCATTACGGCATGTCCTGTGGTTCCAGAACCGGCGAAGTAATCAAGGATAATTGACTCCGCGTTTGAAGCGGCACGGATAAGTTCCTTGATAAGTCGTAAAGGCTTGGGAGTCTGGAATGCATCCCGCTTGCCGAATATCGCATTAAGTTCGTCTTTTGCTGATGAGGTCGTACCCAACTCCGCCACTATGGTTTCCAGGTTTGCCGTTGTATCCATCCACCGGCCCTTGACAAACTCTGGCCGCATAATGGTGTTGAGCTTAGTATGCGCCCGGTTCTGGAAACAAACGACAATATATTCATGAATTATCTTAATGTCTCGATATGGTTTCTCCACACGGTTCTGATCAAATCGGGGATTGGTCTTGGGCCAGATCAGGACCTCCAGATTGTCTTTCCCGAACAACTGATGGCATTGAAACAGGAGCGGGCCGATTTCATGCTCATCAATACTGATATACATTATACCCTTTTCAGGTTACTATTCAGGTGCTGATATCTGGTGGAATCCCTTTGGTCAAGGCACCTATGGCATCCATGACCTTACCGGTCTGCTTGACGGTTGTCGAGATGATTGAGCGAATAAGGCAGAAGTTATCTGCGCCATGCTTGGAG
>JBDREB010000373.1:0-8234 GCA_043820325.1 Planctomycetota bacterium
AAGGGACATGATCTTCCGTCCGCATCCGGCGTTGCTCGTCGACGCCGGATCTTTCCATTGATACGGCTCCTCCTCGCGCCTTGGCTGCGGACGGAATCTCTATGTCGAAATGGATACTTTATTCATTTACGGGCACTTACCAGCCATTCAGGTCAACCCTTTCGCACCCTTCCTCGATCGCCTTCGCCATGGCGGTAAGATCGCTGCGCTTGATCGCCCCGCTGAATTTCAGTAATGCCCGGCCCGGTGTGCCCGACTGGCCGCCTCCCGTCAAAGTCCGGGCGTAGGCCAGGACTTGGCGTTGGTCCCGCTCGGGTAACTGCTCAAGATTCTTAAGGATCGCTTGTTTCATGCGTGTTGTGATCATGATCTCCCTTGTCCTCAATTTCAGTATACGGAGCAATCATAAACCCTGACCGACCATTGTCAAGCATTTTCCCCTGGTCCGCCCGGCCATAGGTTTGGGTCTACCCCGGGAACGCCGGGCGCCGGCTCGGTTCTTTGCCGTAAAATGATCGATCCGATTGGGTAGGCCGCATGCTTCAGCGTGCGGCAGGTTATTGGCGACCACAAGGAGCCTGCCCTCCGTAGCGCTTGGGCCGAAGGATGGGTCGCAGCTACAAGAACGGAACCCGAAACGCACGCTGAAGTCATGGACCCTGAACCTGTCGAAGGGCTTGTCGAAGGGGCATGCGCCTACCAGATCCTCATTCCCCAAATCGAACATCGGCAATCTAGACCTTGAGCGAAGTCGAGGGGGGATCGGCAATCGGAAATTCCCCCGTATGCGCCTACCTTCTGAAAATGCTAAATGTTGCTCGGAACACTGAGCCTGTCGAAGGGCTAAATTTACAATGGGCGGCACCCGCCGGCCTTAACAGCCCCTCCCCGCCTTACCAGGCTCGTAAGTCCTTCAATCGCGGTGGGGGCCCGCCGTGATGCCCCGCGCTAATTCAGGGACCAGGTCAGGTCGAAAATGCCGAAGGATGTCGTGCCGTATCCATCCACGATGATATATACATCCATGGCGAACGGCATGCCATTCAAGTAGGCCGCGTTTTCAGCCACGCCGCTGCCGCCCACATTCGAGGAAGCCAGGCGAGTCTTGGTGATGCTCACAATGCAGATAGCGGCATCCCAGGAACCGGGGGTGGCCGTCACGGAGAGCGTTTTCCCCACGGGAATGGTGTAAGCGTAGACTCTATCCGGACCCAGAAATCCCCCGAGCTCATAGTCGTTCAAGTACCCTACCGTAGTCTCATTTGCAAGGGTACCCGAGCCGCCGGATATTGCCGTCGCAGTTGCATATATATCTCCCATGGGAGGGTTTCCAATGGCGAAGGTAAGATCGAAGGCCCCTTTCTGGTCCGCGGCAGAGGCGTCTACGATGATGTATACGCTCAAGGCGGACGCCGTGCCATTATTCCAGGCCAGGCTTTCAGCCACACCGCTGCCACCCGCGTCCATGGTGGACAGCAAGGTAAGCGTTGAGTCCAGCAGGCAGACCGCCAAGTCCCAGCCCGTAGGTGTGGCTGTCAAAGCAAGCCTCTTGCCCGCCGGAATGGTGATGGCGTAGCGGTAGACAATGTCCTGCCCCGCGTATCCGCCGTATGCATAGTCGTTCGCGTAGCCGACCGTAGTCCCTGCCACCGGACTGGCCGTCAGGACCTGCGCCGACGCGGTCGTGTCCCCCGCGGGATCGAAGGCGAGCGTCACAATGTAGTCCTGCTCAGAATCGTCCTCCGCGTAGACCATGAAGGTCACGGGAATGTTGAAGTCGTTCGTCGTCGTCCCGCTGACCTGCACCACGGCCCCGACCTTGACGACATCGCCCGTGGTGACGAAGGTCGCGGCGAGCGCGCTGGGGTCGCTAAAGACGGCAGCCCTTACAGTGATCGTGTGCGCGGTCTCGTCGATAGTCGTCGTCGTCGGTAACGGCAAGGTGAATGCCATAATGGCCTTGGCATCATTAAGCGCCGCCGTTACGGCAACCGTATAATCGACGAAATCGCTGTTGGCGCGAGCCCTAACCCTGTAAACGACAGGATCGGTAAAATCATTCTCAGTAGTGCCGCTTTCCTGATCAACACCATCCACGGTTACCGATGCCCCCGTGGTTGTAAATGTGGCGACCAGCCCTGTGACATCTGTCGCGTAAGGCACCGTTACATCGATCGTTTTCGCCGTTTCATTTATGTCCCCCACCTGGCCGAGGATCGAGTATGCGGTAATCTCGTTGGCGGTGTTTCCGGCGATGGTCACGGTCCGGATACCGGGCGAAATCGATCTCCAGGATCGTTTTCCATTTGCGCCGGCCGTCCATCCAGTCCTGGATGCCCCGGGCCAGGTCATGGGCAGTCTGATAGCGGTTTTCCGGGGCCGGTTCCGTGGCCTTGAGCAGAACCTCCTTCAGCTCCGGGGCCACCCGTCTGTCACGCGCCGCCAGTTCAAGATCGGGCCGTTCGCCCGAACCGGCCGCAGCGAGCAGGGTATAGATGGTCTCCTTATCCGCGCGCATCGGCCGGCCGATGAGGATATCCCACAGCACCGCGCCGAGCGCGTAGATGTCCGTGCGGTGGTCCTGCTGATCCACCGCGCCCGTGGCCTGCTCCGGTGCCATGTACAGGGGCGTGCCGATCACATCACCCGACATGGTCAGGTCAGTACCTGTCCCCCGGGATGGACCGAGCCGGCGCTCGGCGTTCCCAGGCGTTGCTTTGACCCGATCTCCGACTCCCCATCCCCCGTAGGGGCGGGTCTGCGACCCGCCCGTCTTCCTTCCAGCCCGCGTTCCGTGCAAGGCGGACAGGTTTAAACCCCCGCCCCCTACATTGTCAATACATGAGATCAGGCCGTTACTTGGGACGGCTCGGGACTCCGCCCCCAGGCGCTCACCCTGAACCCTGAACTTTATTTGTTTGCAAAAGAGGCCGAAATGTGCTACAATAGTTGACTGGTATGATAAAAGTTTGTACCCATCATTACCAGGGTATGGCAAAATGTCAGTCAAGCCTTTGATCTACCTGGATACCACGATCCCCAGCGCCTATTACGACAGGCGTGCCGAAGAAAGGCGCCTGAACACCATCGAGTTCTGGGAAGATAAACTTAACCGATACCGCACCCATATCTCCGCACTAACCATAAACGAACTCAGCCAAACCGTTGATCTGCGGTTGAAAAAAGACCTGCTGGCCCTGGTTGCGGGTATGGATCAGATCAAGGTTGTGGAACCAATGCATACCCTGGCCGGCATCTATGTACAGAAAGGCATCTTCCCGGCCCGCTATTACATAGATGCATTACATGCCGCCGTGGCAACCTGTGCGGGCATGGCCCATCTGGTATCATGGAATTTTGAGCACCTGGTGCAAGTCAAAACCCGCCATCTGGTAAGTGCAGTAAATGCCGCCAACGGTTATAAACCACTGGAGATCGTCTCACCTTTGGAACTGTAAAGGGACCAGGCATGGAATACTTCGATTATCGCGCCGTAGCCCGGAGTATGCATGTGCCTCCGGCCGTACTCAAGACCATCATCGCCGAGGTGCGCCGCGACTTTCCCCGCGATCGCATGATGTTTGAACTCCATGTCATGCGTGCCGTGCGCAGCGGATACTGGCGCACCCGGAAGGCGGCGGGCACGGCAGCCTTACAGGTCAGTGATCCACCCGCGGAATATACCGTAAAGGCAGGCCGCCGGCCCTAACCTATAAAAGCATTGATCACCGGCGTCACCGGCCAGGACGGTTCATACCTGGCCGAACTGCTGCTTGAAAAGGCTATGAGGTCCACGGGCTTATCAGACGGTCATCCCAACTGCATCGGGACCGCATTGAGCGCCTGTACTAGGGCGCCGATGCAAAATACAGCAAGCAATTCCATCTCCACTACGGGGATCTGAATGATTCATCATCCCTGAACCGCGTACTCCAGAGAGTGGGACCTGACGAAGTCTATAACCTCGGCGCTCAAAGCCATGTGGGGATCAGTTTTGAAATACCCGAGAATACAGCGGAAATGCTTATTGACTTGGCTCATAACCGCAGATTTCCTGATCCGGGCGGAAAATGGGTTGGCGCATTTTCACGTCAGGCAAGAGTGTAAATCATCCGCATTCCGGTCTCGGGATGGTGGAAAGATAATTCGTTACTCCTCCAACGACGCCCAATCCCCGCACGATATCTTCCTGCGCATGAAGAATTAGGCCGTTTCCGGCCTTCGCTTTCCGTATTCCCCATTCCCCACTCCGTGTTCCGTTGTAATCCCAAGATGGCGACCACAAGGGTCGCGGCTACAACTTCGGGAACTTCGGACTTTGAAATTCGCCTTGCTCCTGTCACCGGTCCGACATGCCCCCTGACGCGGCCGCGCCCTGCCAGCAGGTCGGGGCGTTGAACCGCCAGTCGGGGTCGAAGAAGCCGGCCATGACGGCGCGGTTGCTGCCGTCTTTTTCGCGGGCGTCGTCGAACACGATGTAATCCGGCACATGGTCGAATTTGTGGTTGATGGGCAGGTCGGCGCCCCAGCGGAGGCCGGCAAAGAGGATCAGGTACCGGTTGGGATTTTTGGGATTGGGATACATGACGGCCAGGCCCCGGCCGGCGGCGGGCACGGCGGCCGTGCCGACTGAATATGAATCCGGGGTGACCCGCACGGGCGTGTCGGGCAATACTCCCGCCAGCCAGCTGCCATCCACCGGGTCGCCGAAGTAGACGATGCTCCGGTCGCGGATGACCGCCTCTGTGAGGTCGGCGGCGGCGATCACGGGCGGGCGCCCCTTGGCGAACTCTTCCCAGTCCCGGGCGAAGGCCGCGGCCGCGTCGACGGTTGAGGCGCCGGCAAAGGTGGACCCGTAGACCACGGTGAACGGCCCGCACAATCCTTCCTTGATCGGTCCGGGCATGGCGGCGGTCTTGCGGGGGCCGTCGCCTTCGGGCGCCGGGCCGATGAAGAGGACGCGGTCGGCGGGGACGGGGTGTTCGGCCGTTGCGCCGTTATCGGTGATGCGGACTGTTGGGCCGGTGTATTGCGGCGGCACGGCCACCCGCAGGCGGCGCACATTGGACCGGGTGATGGTGATGCCGTCGTCGGCCAGGCGGCCCTGGACCCGGGCCGGGGCGCCCCAGGCCTCCAGGGCGACGATCTCCAGCCACCAGGCCCGGCCGTATTTGGTGGTGTGGGTGGTGAAGTCGACCTCCTTGGGAAAGGCCTCCCGGTGTTTTTCAAGCGCCCAGCCGGTGATATCATATTCTGAGAAAACCGTGCCGGCGATCCAGTGGAGCCCCTTGACGGGCGTGAAGGTGCTGGCCGCGCCGCGGGCCTTGAGGACGGCCTGCATGCGCGTGGATTGGCCGGGCTGGACGAGGGTGTCATCCGTGCCGTGGAAGATCCAGAAGGCGCTGTTGGCCAGGTTGCCGGGCATGCCGATGGGGGTGTTGTCGTCGATGAGGTGCCGCTTGAAGGCCGGCACGGCGGCGCGGTCGAGCCCGTGCCAGTAATAGAAATCCGTGCGGCCGCCGA
Source organism: Planctomycetota bacterium (assembly GCA_043820325.1). GTDB lineage: Bacteria > Planctomycetota > JBDREB01 > JBDREB01 > JBDREB01 > JBDREB01. Next base: position 5,524 of record JBDREB010000373.1, read on the forward strand.
TGGAAACGCCCGCCGCGAACCGGTCGGGGTAGTGCGCCAGCAGGGTCCACATGCCCGATCCGCCCATCGAGTAGCCGATGCAGTAGACCCGGTCGGGGTCGACGGGGTAGAGGGCCGCGGTTTCGTCGATCACCCGGAGGACATCGTCTTCGCCCACATCCTGGAAATCGGTGTTGCTGCGGCCGAAGGGGACGGCCAGGATCGCCCCATGCCGCTCCATCAGTGCCGACAGTTCCGGGACCTCATCCACCCATTCGGTCTTGGAATAGGTGGGTACATACCCGTGGAGATAGACGAAGAGGGGGACCAGCGCTTTGAGCGGGGTGCGCGGGATGTAGAGGCGAAAGGGCTGGTACGAATCGTCCACCGCCGAAAAGTAGGCCCGCTCGATGTACCCGCGGGCATCGGCCAGCGGGTCCCGGCCGGCGCGCGCCGCCTCCAGGACCGCGGGGAGTTCTTCGATGATCCGCATGATCGCTTCGCCCATCCGTTCCGTGCGGCTGGGGCGGCTGTTGAGGAGCCGGGCCACCTCCGCTTTGAGGCCGGCCAGCGGGATCCGGGCGCCGCGTTCCGTCTCCGCGGCGCGGATTTGCCGTTCGAGTTCATCCAGACGGCCGTCGACCGCATCGGGGAAGTAGAACGACTGGCGCAGGCGGCCGACCGCGCGGTCGGCCAGCCGGAACTCGACCGTGCCGGTGACGCGGTAGGCCGTTGCCGCTTCGGGGGTCCAGGTGAACCCGGCCCGCGGTGCACCGTCCGGGGCGATCCGGAAGGGGGCGGGGGCCGACCGGAATATCTCCCGGCCGTCGTCGGTGCTGATCACGGCGGCCGCCGTGAGGTCGGCCGTGACCGCGGGAATGCCGGCCAGGCGTTCAACGGTCAGGCGGAGGGGGTCCCCGGCCGTGAGGAACCGGCGGCCGGCTGAAAAGTGCAGGCCGTCGATAGCGAGCCGGAGGGCCCGGTCCTCACCGGCCACAAGCCGCAGGCGCGAGGTCACGCGGGGGTCGATGGCCCGCAGGAATATCCCGGTTGTCCCCGGCCGGCCCGTGCCCGTGAAATATACGGCCGCGCCTTCGGCGGGCAGGTCCAGTTCGAATTCGGCCGCGGCGGGGCAGACCGGTGTCGGGGTGAGGTCCACCTTGACCGCTCCCCCTGTATGGATGGCGACAGCGGTGTTGGACCCGGCCTGGAAGGCGTACCGGCCCGGGGCCGGGGGGACCAGTGTCAGCGCCGCTACAAAATTTCCCGAGGTCTCCACGCCCACAGCCACGCCGGTGTCGCCCGTGACCACCCGCCAGGCGGAGCCACCCGGCAGAATGGCCCCCTCGGCCGGACCGGTTTCGGTCACGCCCGCCAGGTCGATCACCCTGGGGCTGTCGGCCGCAAGGAAGACGGTGAAGCAGTTCTCCGAAGAGGGGCCTATAGTGACATCGGCAAACTCGGCGGCCGGCAGAAGGGCGGCCGTGCAGAGCACGATGACGATCCAGCGCATGTGTGTCTCCCGTGATCACCAAGAGTAATGCGGCTCTTATTATATCAGCTGATCGCCGATAACCAAGCAGAAAAACCGGCCGATCGTCCAGTCTCTGCCATTTGAATGAAGTAATTGACTAAATTGAGTTAATGCTCAGTGCCCTCATTCTTTTACAAGTCAAATGAAATTAACAAGTAAAGCGGGTGGAAATGAGTTTCTGAAAACAACAAAAACATTGCGAGCTTTTTTCTTGCTTTTTGTATATTTATGATGTATAATAGATTGATTAATGACAATTGTGATGAATGATCGAATCCGTCGCTCAAGGATGGGCATCATGACGCAGAACAAGATCCCGATCATATGCGATGCGGGCGTGTTTCAGCCGACCTATGGGTTCCTCTCCGCGCGCGAGCATGAGTTGGTCAATTTCGCCACCATCCGGGATGCATTCGAGTCGGATGCTTTCCCCGCCATGCCTGTGGCGATCATCGACATGGACCGCGAAGGCAGTGCCTGCTTTGAACTGATCAACCGGATCAATGCCGCCACCCCGGGCATCCGGTTCATCCTGGTGGGTGATTTCACTCGTACCGTTTTCCCGGAGAACATCCCGCAGGTGTTCCATTTCGTCCGCAAGCCGTTCGCCCATGAGAAGCTGGCCGGTGTGCTTCAGGATGCCCTGTCCCGTCGGCACGGTCCGGAAAAACGGCGGGAACCGCGCGTGCCGCTCGAGTTGCCCGTGGACCTCTATTATAATGAACAGTTCTGGCGGACGACCACGCGCAACATCAGCCTCCACGGCATGCAGGCGGTTTGGAAGGACGATCCGACCTTGGAAACGATCAATTCCGACCACCGCGACGGCCGCGCGCCCATCACCGCCTGCTGGCTCTACCTCCAGCCCGCGGTCGATGTGGCCGGGGTCCATGACCACCTGAACATTTCGCTCAGCATCCGGTATGTGGAAAAGAACGAACCGTCGGTCATGGGGTTCCAGTTCAAGGACCTCGACCTCGACCTGCGCACCCGCTTGCAGCAGGTGGTGATCTGGTAAACAATCCCGCCGCCGCCCGCAAAGCGACAGCTTCCCGCAATCCTTAGTGCCCGTAAATAAATAACCTATCCATTTCGCGTGCGGTGCAGAGTGATGGTTTGACAAACAGGTCAGGCACTGCCGCATCATTAAAGAGGTATAGCTGCCATGGTTGGCCCCCGCCACCAAACCCCGCACGCC
>JBDREB010000374.1:0-12142 GCA_043820325.1 Planctomycetota bacterium
GGCGTGCGGGGTTTGGTGGCGGGGGCCAACCATGGCAGCTATACCTCTTTAATGATGCGGCAGTGCCTGACCTGTTTGTCAAACCATCACTCTGCACCGCACGCGAAATGGATAGGTTATTTATTTACGGGCACTAAGCCCCCAGGACCATGCCGTCCTGCCGCCGGTCCCGCCGATAAAACGGCCCATCGATCAAACGCCCCGCCCGGTGGAGGACCTTGATCCGGCCCCCGCGTCGCCCGCGGACAGAGAACCCTTGACGATCGTCCCTGTTGCCACGGTCGAGCCCAAGGGCACCCAGAGCCGGTTCACAGTCTTTCCGCTCACCCCGGTGATCGGCATCGGCCCCCTGACCGGTGCTCCTGACGATGGCGGGGGCATGTTCACCAATCGGCCGAATTGGGGTGATCCCGACTTCGATCGGGATCCGCGGCCGCCGAAAAACCCCGAGATCCCGGACGCTCTCAAATGGCTGAAACGCCACCAGGCGCCGGACGGTTCCTGGTCGTTCGCCAATTCAGATTTCCTGATCCCTATCCGTAACCGGTCATGTTTTTCGGAAAAAGGTTTGGCGCTTTTTTCGACCCACAGGTGATTGTACGGGGAACATCCGGAGGTCAACCGTGTAGGGGCGGGTTTGAAACCCGCCCTCCCGTCTAATCGCGAAACGGCAATAAAGGGCGGGTTTCAAACCCGCCCCTACGGTAACCGCCCAAACCGACCTATGGTTGATTCACGCGCCTGGCTGACGCCAAAAAGTGCCAAAGCATTTTCCGCCGGGATCAGGAAATAGCGCATAACTTATTTACCGAATGATGGTTATGATGATCCATCCAGATGCGGTCCATATCATTCACCGGTACGATCGGCCCTCGATCTGACCCGATCACCTTCGGTCGATATATCCAGTGGTTTTTAATCAGGACCATCGATAGAGTATTTCCCGCTGAATACTGCCCGTTTAATGCAAACCCATGGTTTTAACGCAATAAACCAAATATTTGTATTGATTTGTGCGTATATTTTCGTATAATTTTAAGTTCTTTATTAAGTTCTTTATTTACTGATGGTTGGCATCACCGCATGGACGGTCAGATGGCATATCCGGTCAGCCGGCTGGATGCGGATGTTATCCGCCGCGTTCAGGAACGGTGCGGCCGTGCGGAGCTGACCGCCATTGATTTTCTGGCCGGTTTCGGCCTGGCAGACCAGGTGAACGGTGAGGACCGCTGTGCGGCGGAGGCTGTTCTACTCTTCGGGGTCCAATTCCGCAGTGCGGTCCATCCCCGGGCCGGCATCCGCGTTTATCAGGTGGAAGGGATGGAACAACCCGAGGAAGGCGGTCCGGAAGAAGAGCTGAAACGCCGTTTCGACGCTCCGTTCATCGATATGCTTGAGGGTGTGTTCAGCTTCATGCCGACGGTAATCCGCCGTTCTTCAAGGCTTTATTCACTCTTCTCGCGTGAAGTGCCCGAGTATCCCACGGGTGCATGGCAGGAATTCATCATCAACGCTGTTGCGCATCGTGATTACATGGTCAAAGGGTGCGAGATCGAGATCTGGATCTTTGACGACCGGATCGAGATCTTCAGCCCCGGCCGCATGTACGAGGGGATCACGGTCGAATCGCTCGGCAAACCGCGCCGGCATGCGCATTCTTCGCGCAATCCGAAGATCGCCGATGTGTTGCGGACTTGCGGCCTTATGACCGAAACGGGCCGCGGCATCCCCACGGCGCTCAAGATCATGGCCAAGAGTTATCTCAATCCGCCCCAGTTCACCGAGCTGGAGACCGGGTTCCTTGTGACCATGCAGAACAGCCCGGTCTTCGAGGTGGGTGACCGCGAATGGGAGGAGAAGGTCCGCAAACTTGACCTTAACCTTAACCAGAAACGCATCCTGATAATCAACAAGGGGTTCGGGTTCTCAAATGCCGACTACCAGATGATCAACACCTGTGACCGCGACACCGCCTACCGGGAGATCCACGAGATCGTGCAAAAGGGGCATCTCCGTTGCGAGGGCAAGAGTCGGGGTCTCAAATACTACCCTGTGCTTGAGTAACGGGCCAGCCATGCAGACCGGATTCCTTGACCTTGTGCGCACCCGGCGTTCCGTTCGCCGGTACCGGCCCGACCCGGTGCCGCCGGAATTGCTGACCTATGCGCTCGATGCCGCGCGCCTGGCCCCTTCAGCCTGCAACTGCCAGCCCTGGCGGTTCACCGTCGCCGATCGGCCTGAAATCATCGCCCGGCTCTGCCGCGAGGCCATGGGCGCGCCCCTGCCCAATGCCTGGGCGGTGGAAGCGCCGGTGATTATCGCCCTGTCCGTGGTCTTCGCCCCCCTGGTCCACACGGCCGGGATGGTGGTCAAAGGGATCGATTACCGGCTTATCGACGCGGGGATCGCCGGCGAACACTTCTGCCTGGCCGCGGCCGAGCAGGGGCTGGGCACCTGCTGGATCGGCTGGTTCAAGGCGGCCGCGGTCCGCCGCATCCTAAACATACCCCGCACAGCCAAGATCGTGGCCCTGATCACCCTGGGATACCCGGGCGATGAGGACGGCGTCCAACAACCCCGGCGCCTGCGCCTGGACGAGATCAGCAATGTCGGCCCCCATGTCAACTGAACAACGCCTGGACGACGCGGTCAGGGAGGTCCGCCACAGCGGCCTGCACCTCTCCAAACAGCGCGGCCAGTGTCTGCTGCGGTCGGCCGAGGTCATGGAGCAGATCCTGGCCGGCGCCGAAGTGGGCCCCGCCGACCTGGTGATCGACATCGGCACGGGGCCGGGCACCACCACCCCCCTGGTGGCCCCCCGGTGCGGGCATTACATCGGGGTGGAGATCGACGCCGCGTGTTTCGCCCAGCTCCGGGCCAAAACAGCCGGCCTGGCCAACTGCACCCTGATCCACGCCGACATCCTGAACGGCAAGCGCAGTCTGAACCCCGTGGTGGTGGCGGGCATCATGGGCCACGCGGCCGCATGGCCCGGCCCGGTGAAAATGGTGGCCAACCTGCCCTATCATGTGGCCACCCCGGTGATCATGCGGTTCCTCCTGCAGAACCGGATCCGGCTCGAGCGCATGGTGGTGATGATCCAGCGCGAAATGGCGCGCAAGCTTATTGCCAGGCCGGGTAGCGAACTCTATGGCGCGGTGGCGGCCTTGGCCGCGGCCACCGGCGAGGTTTCGATCCTCTTCGATGTCAGCCGCCAGGCCTTTTTCCCGGTGCCGCAGGTCGACTCGACCGTGGTGTTGATCCGGCCCCATGGCTCGGACCGGCGCGGCGTGGCCGAAGCCGACCTAGCGGGGTTCGAGGCCTTTGTCAAGGACCTGTTCAAGTACCGCCGCAAGAAGGCGGTCAACTCCATCATGAACGCGCGCGTCTCCCCGCTCGCCAAGGATGCGGTGCTGGCGGCCATGGAAGCGGCCGGCGTCCGCCCGGGCATCGGCATCAACGATTGCACGGTCGCCGACCTGGTGAACCTCCATCGGGCACTGGTCCGGCCGGAAGGGACCGCATGAGTCCCCTGGAAAAGAGCGCCAAACTGCTGATCGTGCAGGATGACCTGCTCGAGGTGGATGTGCAGGCGGTGATCAATCCCACGAACACCGACCTCCTCCTGGGCGCGGGGGTGGCGGGTGAGATCCGCAAACGCGCCGGGCCCGAGATCCAGGAAGAATGCCTGGAGATCGGGTCGATCGGCATCGGCCAGGCCGCGGTAACCAGCGGCGGCGGTCTCAGGGCGGCCCATATCATCCATGCCGCCACCATGAAGATCGGCGGGGTCACCACCGAACAGAACCTGCGCAACGCCATTGAAAGCATCGCCCGCCGCGTGACCGAGCTCAAGCTGGTCTCCCTGGCGTTCCCGCCCATGGGCGGCGGCGTGGGGCGATTCCCCATGCGCCGCGCGGCCGAAGTCCAGATCGAGATGATCCTCAGGGAGATCGTCAACCGCAAGACCATCGAACGGGTGCTCATCGCCATACCCGATGCGGAGACCCGCTCGCTGTTCGAAGAGACCTACGCCCGTCTGACCGATGGCGCTGCCGACGGGGCCGGCGCCGAGGTTCCCGACAGCGCCCCGATGGGCATATGAAAGGGAATCCCATGTCGCGGTCACGCCTGCTATGCGCTGGCGCCGTCATGATCCTGTTGTTTTCCGCCCAGGCCGCCCCCGAGCAACCCGCGGTGGTCGAATCATTCGACCAGGCCGGCCTGTTCCGGGTGAATGACGACGGCAAGCCGTTCGTCGCCGCCACGGCCGTCGAAGGCCACGCGGGCCCCGGCGCGGTCCAGTTCGCCTTCCAGGAAAAATGCTCGGGCAAGTTCGCCTGCCGGTCCCTGCCCCGATGTGGAAAAGGCCTTCATGGCCGTACCCGAAGCCGACCGGGCCGCCCTGTATGTCAACGACAAGGTGCATCTGGGCAATCCCGGCGACGCGCTTGTGGCCGACACCGTATCCCAGGCGCTTGCGGCCGGGGCCAGACCGTAAATGCTCCGCCGGACCGGCGGGTAAAGGGGAATAACACATGCAATCCTTCGATGTGGCGGTGATCGGCGGAGGTCCCGGCGGGTATGTGGCGGCGATCCGGGCCGCTTCACGCGGAGCCTCCGTGGCGCTGGTTGAAAAAGGCGCACTGGGGGGCTGCTGCCTGAATATCGGGTGCATTCCCACCAAGGCCCTCCTCCATGTCGCCGGGCTGGCCGACGCGGCCACCGCTCTGCAGGAGTTCACCGGGAAGTTCGATGTCCCGGCCATGGACCAGGTCCGGGTCAAGGCCTGGAAGGACAAGGCGGTCCTGAAGCTTACCAGGGGCGTCGAATTTCTGATGAAGCATCATAAGATCACCGTGCTCCCGGGTACGGGCAGTTTCATCGATGGCGGGCACCTGCGGGTGGTCAGTGCCGGCAAAGAGGAACAGATCGCCTTCGGCCGGGCCATCATCGCCACCGGCGGGGCGCCCGTGATCCCGGCCGTTTTCCGCCAGTCGGGCGTGCCGTTCCTGACGAGCACGGAGGCGCTCGACCTTACCCGCCTGCCCGGTTCCATCGCCATCGTCGGCGGCGGGTACATCGGGTGCGAGTTCGCCTCGGCCCTGGCCGCGTTCGGCGTGAAAGTGACCGTTGTCGAAATGCTCGACCGCATCATCCCGGCTATGGACCCAGACTTGGGCCGGGAGCTGGCCCGGGCGTTCAAGAAGGCGAAGATCGACATCCGCACCGGTGCCGAAGTGACCGGTCTCAAGGCCGCCGGCGGCGCCAAGGTCCTGGTCCTCAAGGACGGTTCCGGGATCACGGTCGACGAACTCCTGGTCGCGATCGGCCGGCGGCCGCAGGCCGAGGGGCTCGGGCTGGACAAGGTCGGCATCACGGCCGACGCGAAAGGGGCCGTTCCCGTCGACGACCAATGCCGGACCTCCCGGCCGGGCATCTACGCCGTCGGCGATGTGACCGGGCGCATCCTCCTGGCCCATTACGCCACGGCCCAGGCCCGGGTGGCGGCCGCCAACTGCACGGGCGGGGATGAGCGGCTGGACGACCGTGTGGTCCCGGCCGCGCTCTTCACCGCGCCCGAGATCGCCTGCGTGGGTTGGACCGCCGAACAGGCCGTTGCGGCCGGCCGGAAGGCAAAGACCGTCGCCTTCCCCTACAAGGGGCTGGGCCGGGCGGTGGCCGCCGACGCAGTGAACGGTTTTGTGAAGATCGTGTTCGATGCGGCCACGGCCGAGGTGCTGGGCGCCCATATCGCGGGTGCCGGCGCCTCCGACCTCATCGCCGTGTGCGCCCTCTGCATGAAACTGGAGGGAACGCTTGATTCGCTGGCAGAGACCATCTTCGTTCATCCCACCTTTGCCGAAGGCATCATGGAAGCAGCCGAAGCGGGTCTGGGCAAAGGGGTCCATGGAGCGGGTTGAGGTCCTTTTTGAGGACCGGGGGGTCGAGGCATACCGGGAGACGCACCGGTACCAGCGCGGAGTGCGCGACGGCGTGATCAGTCATGCACACCCGTCCACGCTGATCCAGGTCACGCATCCCCCCGTCATAACCATCGGACGGAGCGGTGCGCATACGGATATACTCGCCGGCGCGGACCGGCTCAAGCAGGCCGGGATCGAATGCATCGATGTCGAACGCGGCGGCAAAGTCACATACCACGGACCGGGGCAGGTGGTCTTCTACCCGGTCTTTGACCTGCGTGCGTTCGGCCGGGATATCAACCTTTTCCTGCGGAGCCTGGAACGGGTGGTCATTACCGCACTGGCGCAGTTCGGCATAACGGCCGTGCCCGGCCCCGAGGCGGGGATCTTCGCGGGCGGGCGCAAGGTCGGCTCGATCGGTATCGCCGTGCGACGCTGGGTCAGCTGGCACGGGGTGAGCCTTAATGTGCGCCGGGACGCCAACTTCGGCCTGATCCGTCCCTGCGGCCTTTCCGCCGACCAGGTCACTTCGATCAAGGAACTGGGCGCGGACATCACCGTCGCCGCGGCCGGCCGCGCCATGACAGAGGCGTTCATCCGCGAACTGGGCCTCTCCGTCACGGCCGCGGCGCCGGACCTGGTGGAGAGCCCCCGATGACCGGCCGCACCCCCCGGCCCAGACGGGAGATCGACGACGAACATTTTCGCCGCGGTCTGCCCCCGAAGTTCCTCAAGGAGACCCTCGCCCACCGGGCCGGATCGGAACAGGAATGGCAACAGGTCCGGGCGCGGCGGCGGAAACAGGCGTTCGCCTTCGGCCTGGTCGGCGGCCTGTGGGCAGTGCTGCTGACCTGGGCCGCGCTGAACGCGCACATGTCCGGCACCGCCCGGCCGCGGTGGCTGCCGTCGGCTTTACGGGCGCCTTCTGCATCGCCCTGTGGCGGCTGGGCCACATGCTGGCCCTGGCCGTCTACGGCCTGCCCCTGGTGACGACCATCCTCCTGTTCGGCGCGATCACGCCCCAGCCGCTTTTGTCCCGGCCCATCGTCATCGCCGGTCCCTTCCTGTTCGCGACCGGTTCATTCCTGGCCATGTGGTGCGGGTCGTTGAGATAGGTGGCGGCATGACCTTGGGACGCATACCGGCCGCCGATTACCCCCGCGGCCTGCCGCCGTGGCTCAAAAAGCGGCTCTCCTTCGGCCAGGCCCGCGCCACCGATGCGATCGTGGCCGACCTGGGCCTGCATACCGTCTGTGCCGAGGCCGCCTGCCCCAACCGCAACGAGTGTTTCGCGGAGGGGACCGCCACCTTCATGGTCCTGGGCGCCGTCTGTTCCCGGCACTGCGGGTTCTGCAATGTGACCGCGGGCGCACCGGATCCCGTGGACCCGGATGAACCGGCCCGCGTGGCCGAAGCCGTCCGGCGGATGGGACTGGACTACTGCGTGATCACTTCCGTGACGCGCGATGACCTCGCCGACGGCGGCAGCGGCCATTTCGCCGCGGTGATCCGGGCCCTGCGCGAAACCGCGTCCTGCCGGGTGGAGGTCCTGACCCCCGACTTCCAAGGGCGGGCGGCCGACATCGACCGGGTCATCGCCGCCGCCCCCGATGCGTTCAACCACAATGTCGAGACCGTGGCCCGGCTTTACCCCGAGGTGCGGCCCGCCGCGGTCTACCGGCGGTCGCTCGACCTCCTGGCCCGCGTCGCCGCGGCCGGCCTGCCCGCCAAATCGGGGATCATGGTGGGACTGGGCGAGAAGGACGCGGAGGTTCTGGAACTTTTCGATGACCTGCGCCGTGCCGGGTGCGCGCTCCTCACCATCGGCCAGTACCTGCGCCCCAACCGGGACTGCCTGCCGGTGAAGGAATTCGTGACCCCGGCGCATTTCGACCACCTGCGCGGGGAGGCCCTGGCCCGCGGTTTCACGGCCGTTGCCGCGGGACCGTTCGTGCGCAGTTCCCACCACGCCCGCGGCCTGTTCGAGGGGATTGGCCATGGCTAACCTCGACACCGACATCCAGTTCGTCAAAGGCGTGGGTCCGGCGCGCTCGGAGGTCCTGCGCGCCCTGGGGATCACCAACATCCGCTCCCTGCTCTATTTCGTCCCGCGCGGCGCGGGGCGCTATATATTCTACCGCGGTTTCCAGAGCATCGCCGAATGCCGCGATGGCGACGAGGTGATCGTGAAGGGGACCGTCACCAAGGCCGCCCTGCGCTGGACGCGCGGCCGGCGCCAGCTCTTCGAGGCCGCCCTGACGGATGACACCGGCACCCTGTGGGGGGTCTGGTTCAATGTGCGGAGTTACCTCACCGAGACCGTGAAGGAGGGCGCCGTCCTCATCTTCCGCGGCAAGGTGAGTCTGCGTGAACGCCTGCAGATAACCCATCCCCAGTGCGAGGCCGTTACCGAGGGCACGGTGGCCGAGATCGACGAATACATCGCCAAAGGCACGGTCCTGCCCCTCTATCCCGAAACGGCCGCGTTCCACGAGCATGTGGGCCAGGCCGTGATCCGCAAGGTGATCCGCAACGCCTGGGAGGAGGTACACGACGCGCTCGTCGACCCGCTGCCCGCCGAAGTCCTCAAGACCCGCAACCTGTGCGGCCTGCAGGAGATGTTCCGTTTCCTCCATTTCCCCGAAACCCGCGCCGAGATCGACGCGGGCATCCAGCGGTACAAGTTCCAGGAGTTCTTCGCCATGGAGCTGGGCATCGCGCGCTATGCCCACCAGCTCCGCGCGGGGTTGCGTAAAGCGCCGGTGGAGATCACCCCGCACATCACGGCCCGCATCCGGCGCCGGTTCCCGTTCACCTTCACCGCGGCCCAGGAACGGGTGGTCGGCGAGATCACCCGCGACATGACCGCCCCCGCGCCCATGAACCGGCTCCTGCAGGGCGATGTCGGGTCGGGCAAAACGGCGGTGGCCGTCTACGCCATCCTGGCCGTGGTGGCCAACCGGCGCCAGGCCGCCTTCATGGCGCCCACGGGCATTCTGGCCGAACAGCATTTCCGCACCTTCGACCGCATGCTCGGCGATTCGCAGGTGCGCTACGCCCTGCTCACGGGGGGCCTGCCGGCCGCCGAACGGGCCGCCCTCCTGGCGCGCATCGCCGCGGGCGAGGTGGATGTGGTGATCGGCACGCATGCCCTGATCCAGAAGGATGTGTCGTTCAAGGACCTGGCTTTCGTGATCGTGGACGAACAGCACAAGTTCGGCGTGCTCCAGCGCCGCGACCTCACCGACAAGGGCTACAACCCCGATGTCCTCCTGATGACGGCCACGCCCATCCCGCGCACCCTTTCCATGACCGCCTACGGCGAATACGACATCTCCGTGATCGATGAAATGCCGCCCGGGCGCATTCCGGTCAAGACCTGCTGGTTCACCGAGGAGAACCGCGAACAGGGGTACGCGATCATACGGGACCGGGCGGCCAAGGGCGAACAGGTCTTCGTGGTCTGCCCGCTCGTCGAGGGCTCGGAGGACAGCGACCTCAAGTCGGCCGTGGAGACGCATGTCCTTCTGGGCACCCGGGTCTTCCCCGGCCTGACCGTGGGGCTCCTGCACGGCCGGATGAAGGACGCCGAAAAGGAGGCGATCATGCGGCGCTTCCATGACGGCGACATCCGCATCCTGGTCTCCACCGTGGTGATCGAGGTCGGCGTCGATGTGCCCAACGCCACGGTGATGGTGGTCGAACACGCCGAGCGGTTCGGCCTGGCCCAGCTCCACCAGCTCCGGGGCCGCATCGGCCGCGGGACGGAGCGGTCGATCTGCCTCCTCTTTGCGACCTGCACCACGGAGGAGGGGCGCCAGCGGATCGGCATCCTCACCGAGACCAACGACGGGTTTAAGATCGCCGAACGGGATTTCGAACTGCGCGGCCCGGGCGATTACTTCGGCACCCGCCAGCACGGTATCCCCGATTTCTACCTGGCCGACCTGCGCGAGGACCGCCTTCTGCTCTACGGCGCGCGCGAAGACGCCTTCCGCATCGTTGGCGTCGACCCGGAGCTCAAGGATGAACGGCACCGTCATCTCGAAGACCTCATCCGCCGCAAATTCCAGTACGGCGTGGAACTGCTGGGGGTCACCTGACCCCCGGAAGCCGACGCCTTTCACATGATCGGGGACTGCCATGGAATTCATTTCAAGCGTCGAACTGAAGCGCCGGGTCCAGGACGGCCGCGAATACGCGGTCGTGCAGAACCCGGGGTTCGTGTGGCCGGCCGAGGAACATTACGAACTGGCGCCCAAGGTCCGGGGCGGGCTCGACCGGCTGGACGGTGTGCTGACCGACATGGACGGCACCACCACGACCACCGAGACCCTGTGCGTGCACGCGCTCGAGACGATGGTCCGCCGCATTACCGGCCGGCCAACCGGGGCCGAATGGGCGGGGCTGGACCGGGCCAAGGATTACCCCCACATCATCGGCAATTCGAACACCCGGCATGTGGAGCACCTGATCGACGCCTACGGCCGCGACATCCAGGCGACCGCCTTCGTGCGCGCGTGGCTCGAGTCGGCGGCCTGGACCCTGGTGAACGGCCGCGACCCCGGCCGCCGCGGCGAAGTCCTCATGAACATGCGCGCGCGGGGCTGGGACCGCATTCTCGACACCGAGACCGCCTGGCGCCGGCTGATCGGCGCCGGTGCATTCGATGCGGCCGCCTGCGGCGAGGTCCTGGACGACCTGGCCCGCCGGCTGGCCGGCCGCCTCACGGTCGAAGAACGCGTCGACCGGGTGCGGTTCGGGCTGGACATCTATTGCCACCGGTACCACGAGATCCTCGGCCGCGTGGCCGAAGGGGCGGGGGACCGGCTGGCCCAGCAGCTGGTGGGCGGCTGGCGGCTCATCGAGCCCATGCCGGGCGTGGGGATCTTCCTGGCCCTGGTGAAGGGGTGGCTCGGCACTGCGGCCGGCGACCTGTACGATGTCCTCGCGGCCGAAATGCGGCATGCCGCTCCGCCGGCCCGGGAGGCTGGCCGGACGCGACTGGCGGCACTGGGCCGGCGTTTCGCGGAGCGGCCGGTCCGCGTGGGCATGGTGACCGCCTCGATCCGCTACGAGGCCGAGATCGTGATGAACGAGGTCCTGCGCGTGATCCGCGAACAGGCGGCCCAGTGGCCCGCGCGGGCGGAACTGGCCGGGCGGTTCGGCCGGATCGGGGATGTGTATGACGCCATGGTGACCGCCTCCAACTCCAACGAGATCCGCCTCAAACCGCACCGGGACCTCTATTCGATCGCCCTGAACGCCATCGGCATTTCCCCTGCCGGTTTCGGCCGGGTGGCCGCCTTCGAAGACAGTGCGCCGGGAACCGTGGCGGTCCGGGCCGCGGGGATCGGACTTTGCGTGGCCATGCCGTTCAGCGATTCGACCGGGCATGATTTAACCGCCGCCGCCTGGGTGCTCAGGGACGGCCTGCCCGAAGCGATCCTGACCCACAATCTTTTTCTTGCATAATCGCCGACTTGTGATATAGTACGCCCCCGTCGCAATAACAAGGAGCGCATAATGGACCGATTCGACCGTGACGGCCGCATGATCATTCCGCTCAATGAACGCCGCAAGGAGACCTCCAAGGAGGACGAGGCGGCGATCAAGTATGTCGTGACCGAGGCCTATTGTCCCGCGGGCTGCAGTGTCATCGACAAGGAACACCCCATCAACGGTTTCCCCGGGCTCAAGATCGCGTTCAAGCGGCCGGGAGTGGATGGGGTGCTGGTCCTGTCGGCGATCGAAGGGGACTTCGACAAACTGGTCCTTTCCGGCACGCTCAAGGAGAACGAGAAGGACGAACTCCTCTGCCCCCACTGCGGGATCACTTTTGCCAAGCTCGTATCCTGCAACTGCCGCGAAGACGCCGACATGGTCACCATCGGCCTCACCCAACAGCTCGACTTCAACAATGCCATCACTTTCTGCAATGTCACCGGCTGCGCGAACGGCACATTCATTAAATCGGGCGATGTTCTCCGTCACTCGCGGTTGTACGAGGGATAGTGTTTTCGCTGATCACATAAAGCAAACGCCCCGCGTATGAGCGCGGGGCGTTCTTTTGTCAAATGCAGATTTCCTGATCCCGGCGGAAAATGCTTTGGCACTTTTTGGCGTCAGCCAGGCGCGTGAATCAACCATAGGCCGGTTTGGGTGGTTAGTGCCCGTAAATAAATAACCTATCCATTTCGCGTGCGGTGCAGAGT
>JBDREB010000375.1:0-3640 GCA_043820325.1 Planctomycetota bacterium
GATCAAGTTTCCATTATATCTCCACGCCGCCGCATTGCAAGCCTTTTTATGGGGACAGTCACTGTTCTGCTTTTATAACCACGGCGGACGGCATGTCCGGGTGCAGGGCGCGGTGAAGGTGGCGGCCCACCTGTCCTTCGGCTTGCTGGTTATCGCTGTCGAGCAACTGCTCACGATGCTGTGCTGAAACCCCGCGCGTAGGACGGTCGACTGTCGTAAAACACCACCGCGGGTGGTGACGGGGGCCACATGACCGGAGGCCGTGGGCGCCGAATCGCGACTGTCCGTCAAGGACCAAAACTGGCGCCGGTGACGCGAGTCAAGGGCCTTGACACCCACACAACACGCAACCCGACCATGTCATTAAGGCATCGCCCATGTCAATAAGTCCTCACCGAGAGGTTTTGCAAGTCCCTCATAATATCTTTTTATGTATTTATTTGCCCAAAATCAGTATCATGGGCCATACTTATTTTCAACCGTTGATCCTCTTGGCACAGGGGGCACTACATGCGCGCACACGACTCGCTCCGGACGGCCTGCGGCATGCATGGCATCACCGCCCGCCTGTTCCTGATGCTCCTGCTCTTGGCGGCGGTGGTCCCGGCCGCCGCGGGGGCCAGCCTGTGGGTCAAGACCACGGGGTCGGACACCACGGGCGACGGGAGCATGGGGGCCCCCTACCGCACCGTGCAATACGCCCTCAACCTGGCGATCACGGGCGACACCGTGGTGGTGGGCGCCGGCACATACACCGCGGCCGATTACTTCGACGGGTTCGAGTTCAAGGCGTCCGGCACATCCAGCGCGCCCATCGTCCTGATGGCGGCCGTCCCCCGCACCGCGACCCTGCAGAACTATTCGGCCTCCGCCTACCGTGCCATGCAGATCGACCGCGACTGTGTGGTGGTGGACGGTTTCAAAATGACCACCACGTTCACCGGTTACAACGACATCGTCCGGGTCCAGGATGCGAACCATGTCGTGATCCGCAACTGCGAGATCTACAACTCCAGGTACGACGGCATCGATATCGAGACCGGCACGGACATCACCATCCAGAACTGTACCATCCACCACCTGCTGGCCGGTTCGTTCTCATCACAGTCCGACGCCCACGGCGTGGTGGCGGGCAATTCCTCGGGCATCGTCATCGAGGACTGCGCCATCTACTACTGCTCGGGCGACTGCTTCCAAATCGACCCGGACCGCGATGCGTGGGACAATGTCGTCATCCGCCGCTGTGACCTCTGGACCGGTCCCCTGCCCGCGGCCGCCGCCGGTTTCAGCGCGGGCCAGACGCCGGGCGAGAACGCCCTCGATACCAAGAACGGCAGCGCCTTCCCCCGGGCGCGCGTGACCGTGAGCGACAGCCGCATCCACGGGTTCAGGAACACGCCCATCCTCGACCCGGCCGGGTTCAACATCAAGGAGAACGTGCATGTCACGATCGACCGCTGCCGGGTGTATGACAACGAGTGGGCCGCGCGCCTGCGGGGCCCCGCCACCTATCCCAACTCGGAAAGCGCGTGGCGCAACAACATAGTCTACCGGAACACCTCGGGCGCGCTCCGGTTCGAGGACGACGTGGAGAACCTGGAACTCTACCACAACACCTTCTGGTCGAACGGGAATCATACATTCTACTCGTCCCCCGCCTCCGGAACATTCACCTGCCGCAACAACCTGTTCGACGCCCTCCCGGCCGACGCCAAACGCGAGGACGGGAACACGGTCGCCGCGGCCGCCGACCTCGCGAACGTAGGCGCGAACGACTACCATGCCAAGTCGACCGCCCCCTTCCTCGACACCGTCTCCCTAGCGGGCGCGGTGACCGCCGATTTCGAGCGGCTCGGCCGGCCCACGGACGCAGGGTATGACCCGGGCGCCTACGAATATCACGCCGCGGCGCCCTCCGTCACGGTCACGGCCGCCGCTTCGTGCACCCGCGTCGCGGTGGGCGAGCCGCTCGTACTCACGGTAACGACCGCCGGGATGTTCGGCGTCTACACCTGCGCCTGGAGTTTCGGCGACGGCAACACCGGGTCGGGCATCAAGTGCGGGTATGTCTACACCGCGGCCGGCACCTACACCGCCCTGGTCACGGTGACCGGCGAGAACTACAGTGCGACCAGCACGGTCGAGGTCATCGTTGGCGGCCCGGCGCCGCAGCCCCCCGTGGCCGTGGTCGGCGTCAATCCCGTGGAGATCGGCGCCGACCCACACCTGAACGGCGAGGGCTCCTACGACCCCAACGGCACCATCACCGCGTATGCGTGGGACCTCAACTGGAATGTGACGGCCTTCGATGTGGACGCCACCGGCGCCGCCCCCGCGGTCGCCTACGGCACGGCGGGCACCCGTACGGTGGCGCTGCGCGTCACGGACAACGACGGCCTCACCGGCATCACCACGCTCACCGTCACGGTCCGGGCGCCCAACCAAATGCCGCGGGCCGCGGCCGCCGCGGCGCACAACCCTTTGGTGGCGGACACGGACCCCGGCCTCAACGGCACCGCCTCCACCGACCCGGACGGTTCTAATGAAGATGCTATCGACAAGAAATCTTTCCGAAGATATCACAGCGGATGCCGTGCTTCAGAGGGTTGGGCGAGCGGCTCGGGTTTTTGGGGGGGGGATTTTTGTTGATTTCGATTTCTCGACTCATATCATATACCGTCGGTGCAAAAAACTTTCGTAAGTTCGGCAAGGTTTGTTTTTATGAAAATGACTCCCCGCCGGCGCTTTTTAGAAACCCTCCTCTTCGGCAAGCCCGACCGCGTCCCGCTCGATCCAGGCCACGGCCGCGAATCCACGCGCGACCGGTGGTACGGCGAAGGTCTCCCCACCCCTCGTCGGTAGTGAGGTATAGAAAAATGTCGGGGCTACGGCAGGATGATGTTAAGGAAAAACAACACATGAAAAATTCCAGATGGTGTCCATCCGAAACAACCCATTTTCCACGGGCTATATTAAAATGCGGATTTTCTCTGGTGGAAGTACTTGTTGTTGTTGCAATAATATCTTTACTTGTAGCTCTTTTGTTGCCCGTTATCTTCAGGGTAAGGGAATACAGTCTAATGTTGGCATGCCAGTCTAATCTTAAAACACTTGGTATGGCGCATCATGCCTATGCCAATGATTTTAACGATGGGATCACGCCTGTGATACGGAGGACAGGGCTGAGCATCTGTTGGATGGAATTGCTTGGACCTTATGGAAAAACAGAATTGGAAGGTTATTATGACCGTAGTTTGGATGCGAAGTGGGGCAAACGATGGGTGAGATGCCCGAAGGGGGTTGGATATACAAGCTATTCGCAGCTTAATACAGTGGGGTATGTGGATCTCTGGTATACAAAAAATTATTGGCCTGTAAAGTTTTCGCAAATTCCAGCGCCGGCTACAACTGTTTTGATGGGTGAGTACCATGGGATAGAGCTTGATCCGATTGCATTAATTAAAAAACTTGGCATATTTCAGGGGACGGGTGTGCCTCTAAGTTCAGATTTCCTGATCCCTGTGGGGTGGACCGATGGTTTTCCGGAACGGGTTTGGCGCATTTTCCGCGTGACAAATGGGCTGCGGCGGCTATCCTTTCTGGGGTCAGACTTCAGGATGATTGGTCATGCACCAGTCCT
>JBDREB010000376.1:0-4355 GCA_043820325.1 Planctomycetota bacterium
GGCGTGCGGGGTTTGGTGGCGGGGGCCAACCATGGCAGCTATACCTCTTTAATGATGCGGCAGTGCCTGACCTGTTTGTCAAACCATCACTCTGCACCGCACGCGAAATGGATAGGTTATTTATTTACGGGCACTAACCCCCTCTGTGTCCTCTGTGCCTCTGTGGCAAAGTCAGAAGCTCTTGCCTTCCCGGAAATCGCGCCACACGGTCTCGAACCACAGTTCCCCTTCGGGGATGGGGCGGACCGGCCGCCAGGTGCATTCCGTCGCGAGGCCGGCATCGAGGGTGAGCAGTCCCACCTGATCCCGGAGGGGATCGGCCCCCGCCCGAAATGCGTAGGCTTCAAGCCCCGGCGCCGGCACGGTCCCGGCCGGGTCGAGCACGAGGCAGGACCCGCGGCTCACGCCGCCCGCGGCGATGGCGGCGGCGATCGCCTCGAAACAGGCCGTCTGGGCGGCCAGGTGATCGACCAGAATGGCGTATTTCATGGCATCGGCCGGCATCACGGCCGCGTCCCGGATCCGCAGGTAGTGCGCCCGGGCGGCCGCCGCGGCCTCGGACGCGGACGCGGCACTGCGGATGATGCCGCCCGCCCGGTCCATGCGTTCCCGTAGGACGGCCATCTCGGTGTCCGGCTCGAACCCGGTGTGATCGGCGCTGCTGCGCGTGCGCGCGACGAACGGCGCGGCCAGGGCGGCGCAGACCTCCACCGGCGCCAGGTCATCCCCGGTCCGCGGCCGCCGGCTGATCCGTTCGGCGGCGCGATAGCCACCCGTCTGGCCGGCATTCAGGGCCGCCCCGCCCGGACGGCAGACGCCGTGGGATCCGTTGGCCTCGCCGACCGGGAAGAACCCCCGCAGGTTCGACTCCCACCACAGGTCGCCCTCGAGACCGCCGTTGTGGTGCTGGGCGCAAACGCCGATCTCGAGCATTTCGGCGGCCAGGTCGATGCCGTGCTCGCAATAGAGTTCACAGGCCGGCCGGTTCATCTGTTCCAGCCGCCTCAGCGGTGTGGCGGCGTCGGCACCCGACCGCTGCAGGTAAACGAGCGCTTCCGGGCTCAACCCGTCCAGACTGAATGCGCCGAACCCCTCCGGACCCCACGGGTTGCGCCGGTAATCGATCCACACGCGGCGTCCCCGGGTCACGGTCTCGTGGTGGACGGCCAGGTCCACGAGCGACGAACCGTGACCGGCCAGGTGGGCCGGGGTGAACGGCCACTGGTAGCCCTTCAGGAACTGGGCGTTGAGCATGGCAGCCATGGACGGGAAATAGGCGGCCAGGAAGGGTTGTTCGTCACCGCCGGCGGCATCGGTGGAGACATAGGCGGGCAGGACCTGCTGGTAGGTGCCGGAGAGGTTCCAGCGGAACTTGAGCGAAGCCAGCCCGAACTGCCACTCGGTGAGGTTCTTTCCGTGCACACCGGCCAGCAGAGCGGTGCCCGTGGCGCCGCCCTGGCTCTTGGGATAGACGCTCCGGCCGAAAAGCCCGGCCGGGCCGCCCGTGGCGTAGACGATGTTCCGGCAGCGGAAGAGGACGGGGTCGGCCGGACCGGGAAGTTCCCCGGCCCGCTGGAGTCCCAGACAGCCGCACACGGCCGGGCCGCCGGGCAAATTCCGGACCAAAAGCTGCACCACGCGGGTGCGGTCGACCACCCGGATCCCGCGGCGGCTGACCTCATCCTCGAGGCGTTCGGTCATGAGGCGCGAAGTGAGCGGTCCCGCCGAAGTGGCGCGCTGGGTGGCATCATGGTCCGTGCGGTAGCCGGGGAACTCGCCCCATTCGTTGTGGGGGAACGGCACACCGATATGGACCAGGTGGGCGAACTCGAGCCACGAGAGGGCCGCCTCGGCCAGGGCGATGTCGCCATCCATGGCCCCGCCGTCATAAAGCGAACGGGCCATGGCGCGCACCGAATCGGCGCCATCGCCAGCCAGCCCCAGCTTGTAATAGGTCTGCTTGTCGGAACCGGTATTGCGCGAAGTGCCGCGGTTCATGCCCTCCGTGACCACCATCACATCGCGCACACCGAAGTCATGCAGGTGCACGGCGCAGTTCAACCCCGCCGCGCCCGAGCCCACGACCACGGTGTCGCAACTCTCCACAGTCACGGCCAAGCCATGCATGTCCACGGTCGTCATCGCTGTTTCCTGTCTGCCAAAACGCATCCGGTCACCGCCATTATAATGGGCCCGGCCCGGGTGTCAATCACTATCGGCGGGAAAGATGACGGTTGCGTGTTTGTTATTGACTAACCGCGCCGCGGCCATACAATGGAAGCATCCTTTTTCGGAGAACACCATGCGTGTCATGATCCTCGGCCTCCTGACCGCCTGTTTCGCCGCCGCGGCCCTGCCGGCCGCCCCCGCGCCGGAGGCGCTCGTGCGCCGGCTGGGTGACCGGAGCTGGCCACGGCGCGAGGATGCCTTCTGGGCCTTGGCCGCCGACCCCTCCCCGGCCGTGACCGCCCTGATTGAAGCCGCTGTCGCCGACCCGGACGCCGAGATCCGCCACCGCGCCCGCCGGCTGCTGCTGTTGCGCCGCTACGGCGTTCCTGCCGGCCGCGTTGCCGATCTCCTCCCCATCCTCGAATCCTATCTGGCCTCGCCGGAAAGCGCGGTCGAAAGCCGGCTGTTCCAGGCCCGCGCCATGGCCGAACGGGGCGACACCGCCGCCGCCCGGCCGCTTCTGGCACTCATGGCCGAGGCGCCGGCCGCCCTGCGGACCGGGCTCGGGGACATCATCGAGGGCCGCTTGGGGCCGTGGAACGAAGCCCTGCGCGCCGGCCTGACCCAACTCGCCCCGGAGCAGTTCCGCGCCCTGAAAGGCTATCCCGGATTCCTCTACCTGAACACCGGCGGTCACCGGGAGTTCGTCGCCTTCGTCGACACGGCCGCCGATTACCTGGACCTCGACGAACTGACCATGCTCTACCACAACCTGGAACGCCTCGACGCGGAGGAACACCTGGGCCAGGACCACGCACTGACCGCGATCGCCCGGCGCCTGTTCGCCCGGTTTCTGGACACCTGCACCGCCCCCGGCCTGGGGCCGGAACAGGCACTGGAGCGGGCCCGCGGACTGGCCGACATCCTCGCGGGCCGGGCCCCCGACCTCTTCCGCGAGCTCCTCTACATCATGGCGGAGCTGGGCGATTTCAATGTGGCGCTCGCCCTGGTCCCGGAGATCTACCGCAAGGACAGGGCGGGGCTGGCGGAACTCGTGCCCCTGCTTAAACCCGCCGAAGCCGGGGAGGAATACCTTGCCGCCGGCCTGAAGGCGCTGGCCGCCAGCACCGGCGACGAGGCCGCGCGGGCGGCGCTCACAGCGGTCCGGCAGGCCTGGGCAGCCCGGCCGGAGGAGAACGAGGAGCTCCACCTCCGGGCCGCCGCGCTCTGGGAACGCCTCGGTCGCACGGGCGACGAGGAGGCCGAATACGGCCGGGTCCTCGAACTTCCGCCCCTGAACTCGGCCAACGATGTGGATGCCCTGACCCGGCTGGGCGACAACCAGTACATGCGGCTGGAATACGCGGAGGCCGGCGCCGTCTACGATCGCGCCCTGGCGATCATCGCGGCCGAAAACTTCAGCGGTGACGCCGTGAACCGCCTCCGGCAGTATCGCCTGTGCGCCGAGGCGCACGCCCACATGGCCGCCGGCCGCTTTGACGCGGCCCTGGATCTGCTGACACCCCAGCGGGAGGTCATGGGTTACAGCCGCGAACTGCGGATCTTCGGCAATCTGGAATTCGAGATCGTCTACGGCCGGTGCCTGTGGAAGGCCGGCCGACTGGACGAACGCCGGGCCCGCACCACCGAGGTACGGGCCTATTACACCACGCGGCTGGAAGGCATGGAAGCGGATGTGCCCCGCGCCTTCTGGCTCAACAACATCGCCTGGTACCTGGCCCGCACGGGCGCCGACACGGCACAGGCGATCAAGTATTCCGAGGAATCCCTGGCGGTTGAACCCGGCAATGACGGTTACCTCGACACCCTGGCCGAATGCTGGTATGCCCACGGGGACCGGGAACGCGCCCTGCAGTTCATCAACGCAGCCATCAAGGTCAACAGCGGCGCGAACATGCTGGCCTATTACCGCAAACAGGTCACGCGGTTCAAGGCCGGAGCGGACTGACGCCCGGGAGCGCGCCGTTCCCGGTGGCAACACCATCCGCCCCCGTATAACCGGGTTGATCCCCGGGTGATATTTCCGTAACACTTTAGCGGAATGAAAAGACTGGATCCCCCGGTTCCCCCGGTCAAGCCGGAGGACAGGCTCGCCGGGGGATGACGGATGAAGAAGGTTGACTTGCATCAGCCTTATTCTTGTGCTGTCATTGCCCGACTTGATC
>JBDREB010000377.1:0-2194 GCA_043820325.1 Planctomycetota bacterium
GGCGTGCGGGGTTTGGTGGCGGGGGCCAACCATGGCAGCTATACCTCTTTAATGATGCGGCAGTGCCTGACCTGTTTGTCAAACCATCACTCTGCACCGCACGCGAAATGGATAGGTTATTTATTTACGGGCACTAACCCCAGCCTTCCTGGGTGTAGCCGGCGCGGCGGAGCATGGCCAGGTAATCGTCGAGGGCCTTGAAGTCCATCTCGGGCGCGCCGTCGGCGGCGAACCCCTTGAGCCCGACGCTGTAGCCGCCGCTGAAGGAATTGAAACCCAGCCGGCGCAGAAGCTTGGCATCGGCCTCGGTCTCGATGGTGCCGTAGAACCCGAACACGAACGCGGAACCGTCCAGCTTGAAGGGGAGCACGGCCAGCGTGACGGCCAGGGTCTCGTTCAGGCCGCCCGTGCTCTACAGGGTGATGGTCCCCCTGTATTCGCCGCCGATCGCGTCGGTGGGCACGCGCACCCAGACCAGAAATTCACGGGTGATGTTGGCGGGCAGGTCGACGGTGTCGAAGTGGCGCAGCTGCTGGGGCTCGATCTGGTAGTTGATCGCGCTGAACCCGCGCGCGGAGAGGTGGCGCACTACGCGGACATCGCAGGCCGCGGCCGGGATGGTCACGCCGCCGGGGCCGGCCAGGTCGCTCACCGTGACGCGGGCCGCGCCCAGGTCCTCCGACCAGGCCGTGGCGCCCTCGGCTTCGATGCGGCGCTTGGTATGGCGGATGGCCTCGCCGCCCCAGTAACCGGGATCGGAGAAGCAGGTGAAGACCTGGTAGGTGCCGTTGGGCAGGTCGACCATGAATTCGCGGCTCTCCCAGCTCTCGGCCATGAGCAGCCAGTCGCGGTAGAGGGCGCCGGGCGGGAAGGTGTCGTCGCGTGCGCGGTTGACGCTCAAGCTGCTGCGGCCAGGCAGAGGCCCAGGACCAGCCACAGGTAACGCATACCAAGTTCCTTGAAAAGGGACCACCAACACCGCTGCATTATACCGCGGGGCGGGGAGGGCGCAATCATAAAAGGGTTTTTTGTTGTCAACCGCCGGGCCGGTACTATAATGCACGGAACGCATATTCGGGACACCCGCAATGATCGTCGTCAACATCATGGGCCCGGTCATCCTCCTCGTCGCCCTCGGTGCCGCGCTCCGGCGCGGCGGTTTCGCGGACGAGGCCTTCTTCCGCGGGATGAACAAGCTCGTCTTCTGGGTGGGCTTGCCGTGCTTCCTGTTCATCAGCACGGCCCAGCCCCTGCAGAACCTGGGCGCGGCGGCGCCGATGTTCCTCGCGCTCCTGGGCGTCTCGGCCGCAGTGGTGGCCGCCGCCTATGTCACCGGCTGGGGACTGCGTCTGCCCCGGCGGTCGCTGGGCGCGTTCGTGCAGGCCGCCTTCCGGGGCAACCTGGCCTATGTCGGCGTGCCCATCGTGCTTTTCGCCATCGCGGCGGAGGGCGGGGGACAGGCGTTCAAGGATGTCGCCTTCCTCGTGATCGCCCCCCTCATCCTGGTCTACAATGTCACCGCCGTGCTGGTGCTGGTGGCCGGCGCGGGCCAGGCCGGCACGCCGCTGGGCCGGCAGATGCGTTCCATAGTGACGCACACGGTTTCCAATCCGCTCCTGCTCGCCACGGCCGCGGGCCTGGCGTGGGCCGCGACCGGGTGGCGGCTCCCGCTCCTTGTGGACCGCACGCTGACCGGGGTGGGCCAGATCTCGTCCCCCCTGGCGCTCATCGGCCTGGGCGCCATGCTCTCCTTCGCCAGCGTGCGGGGCCAGGCGGTGCGCACCGCGGCCGGCGCCCTTTTGAAGACCGGGTTCGGTCCCCTGGCCGCCTGGCTCATCGGCACGGCCATGGGCCTCGGTCCCGGGGAACTGCGGGTGGTGCTCATCTACGCCGCCTGCCCCACCGCGGCCGCCGCCTTCGTGATGGCCGAACAGATGGGCGCCGACCACCTGCTGACCAACGGCATCGTGGTCGTGAGCGTGGTCCTGGCCGTGCCGGCGCTGGTGGTGGTGCTTTTGATCTGACAGGGGGGGGATGATTCATTTGTCATTTAGCATTTCAGATTTCCTGATCCCTGTGGGGTGGACTGATGGTTTTCCGGAACGGGTTTGGCGCATTTTCCGCGTGACAAATGGGCTGCGGCGGCTATCCTTTCTGGGGTCTGACTTCAGGATGATTGGTCATGCACCAGATG
>JBDREB010000378.1:0-2880 GCA_043820325.1 Planctomycetota bacterium
ATCGCGAAACGGCAATAAAGGGCGGGTTTCAAACCCGCCCCTACGGTAACCACCCAAACCGGCCTATGGTTGATTCACGCGCCTGGCTGACGCCAAAAAGTGCCAAAGCATTTTCCGCCGGGATCAGGAAATCTGCAATTAGCATTTTTCCGGATTCAGGCTTTCCGACTTTCTGACCTGGAGCCTGCCCCGAGAAACCTTGTTTGCTCGGGGACTTTCCGACCCCTTGGCACAGTGTATCTCAGAAGAGCCGGAAAAGTAACGGAATCCCATCGCGCAGCATTACCCACGGAGGACGGGCATACCGGTCGAGGGGTGTTTCACAGGAGTGATTTTTGGTGGAGGTAAAAAAAACAGGAAGTAATGGGGAAATGGTGGAAATAGGGTTTTGGGGTGTTTAGGGAAAGGAGTTTGTTTTCCCATTACCTCCTGGTTTTTAATGAACGCGCATGAAGCGACAAAAAAAAGAAGTAGAAGGTAAGAAGACAATGTGGATATAGGGTGTGATTAGGTGTTTAGGGAAAGAAGTATGTTGTCCTCTTACCTTTCTACTTTTTTTAAATGAACGATGGGATGTTAATCGCGTCCCTTTACATAAAACAGTATACAATATTCCCGTTCAAAAGTCAAATAAAAATACTTATTTTATTTTACCGGCTTGCCGTCCGGTCCATACCGTGCTTCCCAGTGCTGCATAACATACTGGATATAATGGTGTTGGAAACAAACGGCCCTCATTTATCGAGCGGCAGCCGCAAGACGGAAGAAATTCAAAAGAATGGTCCGGCCGGCCGGGTAAGCCTCGGATGAGCGCTCGGGATGGAATTGGACGCCATAGATCGGACGGGTCCGGTGGCGGTAAGCCTGCACCGCCGCATTTCCGTTGCGCGCGATCACTTCCAGCCCGGGCCCCGCGTCCCTGACCTCCCAGTAATGCGATTCGCTGACGAAGCAAGGCAACGATAGCCCGGCGAACAGGGGATCCGCGCACACGATATCGACGGGGAACATCCCCTTCTCCTTGAACTGGCCCGGGTGGTATTCGGGGAAGAGGTCGGGCGCGCCGGGGGCGAGGGCGCGCATGGGCCCGAGCGTGCCGCCGTGGTAATGGGCGATGATCTGGTGCCCGCCGCAGATGCCCAGCTGGGCCGGGAGCGCCTCCCGGATCGCGGCGCCGTAGGCGGGCGTCGCCAGCACCGCGTCCTCGTGGTAGTCCGACCCCCGGCCGCTGTGGACCACGGCCCACGGCTTGAGCTCGGCCAGGAGCGTCAGGGTGAACCGGCTGTAATGGATTGAGGAAATACCAACCCAGGAAGGGATCGAAGGCGTGCCAGCCCTCGCGGCCGTCGGCCCCCTTGTACCACACTTCGTAGAATGTGTGGCCGTTATCGTTGGCCACCATGCGCCGGGCCTTGAGCCCCGCCGCGTTCAGCGCCTCGGCCGCGACCCAGCCCCACCCCGTGCACTCGTGGGAGCCCCAGGTGAAGATGGCGAGCGGGTCGAAGCACCGGGCATAATTGCCGGCGGCGGAGGCTTGGTAGAAATTGGGTCCCCGCATCATGCAGCGCAGCATCCATTTGTAATAGGCCAGGGCTTTTTCGCGGTCGCTGCCGCACATATCGATCCGGAACACATCCCGGGCGAAATCCCCGGGCGAGCGGCCGCTGGGCCATTGCAGGTTGCCGAACCATATGCCGGTGGCGGTCATGTCGTTTCCTTTGCAAGAGGGTGTACGATGCATTCATCTTCGAGCCGGGCGGCCAGTTCCGCTTCGGCGACGGTGAGCACGGACGGGACAAGTGCGATGCGCAGCTGCGCGCTGATGGCGGCGGCTAGGCGGCCGGCAAGGTCGCGTACATCCACCGGCCGGCCGAGCTCCTCCGCAATCGAGGTGGCGCGGGCCGCGAACGGGTTGGCCTCCAAAGGCAGCGACCCGTGCTGGAGGAAGAACTGCCGGTGGCGGCGCTGGGCGCTGCCCATGATCTTGCGGCCGCCGACGCTCACATCGTAGGGCGTGATGCTGTCGAAGCAGACCGTCGTGCGCTGCGCGGCCGCGTCGGACCCGTCGGCCGCCGCCACGCCCAATTCGCGCAGAACGCGGATGAACGGCGCGTGGATGTGGCGGTAGGAATCGGCCGTCCGGGCGGGGAGGTCGAGCATCCCGGCCGGCGCGATGAGCGCGTAGGTCAGTTCCCGGTAATGGTAGATCGCCCCGCCGCCCGTGATGCGCCGCACCAGGGGGATCTCCGCCGGCAGGCCCGCCATGAAGGGCCGCACTTCATCCGGCGTCTGGAAATATCCCAGCGACACGGCCGCCGGTTCCCATTGATAGAACCGGAGCACGGGCCCCGCGGCGCACAGGCCGAGGGCCTGGTCGCACGCCATGTTGAAGGCCGGAGCGCAGGGACCGCTGATGACCAGACGACCGCTTAAAAGCACAGGTGGTATCCCGCAATTCGACAGCGGGTCATTATACGGCCGGTAACGGCCATTGCAAGCCTATTCGAGCGGGGTGGCCGCCGGCTGGACGGCGGCCTTGGCCTCCGCCTTGAATTTGGCGTCGAGAACGGACTTGTTGTCATCGAACCAGCGCTTCCACTTGCTGAAGCCGTCCCGGCTCTGGTGCAACTGGCCGTTCGTGATGAAATCTTCGCCGGTCAGACCGGCCAGCGACTGCCACAGGTCGTTCGCCACGGCCTGCCATATGCCGAACTTGACCTTGTCGTTATCCGTGTGGAACCAATTGCAGATTTCCTGATCCCGGCGGAAAATGCTTTGGCACTTTTTGGCGTCAGCCAGGCGCGTGAATCAACCATAGGCCGGTTTGGGTGGTTAGTGCCCGTAAATAAATAACCTATCCATTTCGCGTGCGGTGCAGAG
>JBDREB010000379.1:0-17230 GCA_043820325.1 Planctomycetota bacterium
GCATACGAAGCTGTCTGGCCACCTGAGGGTGGTCCTAACACGCTTCCCCGCCCGCGAAAGCCCTCTGGAAAACTAAAAGCCTCGTATTGCTTGGCCATGTCCCCAATATACACGGTTATGAGCTAAGTCAATAAGCATTCCGCCGCTTTTCGGGCCGCCGGGGTTGCAGCCGGGGACGCCATCCGGGCATTTA
This sequence comes from Planctomycetota bacterium, assembly GCA_043820325.1. Taxonomy (GTDB): domain Bacteria; phylum Planctomycetota; class JBDREB01; order JBDREB01; family JBDREB01; genus JBDREB01. The sequence goes on from JBDREB010000379.1 coordinate 194, forward strand.
CCGCTTGATTTTTACGGATTCGGCCGTATACTATCGCCCTTTCCCCCGTTTGAGGTCCTTCCAATGGAAAAGATCGCCCTGCCGGCCGGCTTTGAGGATATTCTGCCTGAACAGCTCGCGCCGTGGGCCTTTGCCGAGCAGACCATCCGGACCCTCTTCGGCCGGTTCGGTTTTGCCGAGATCCGCACGCCGCACATCGAGCATACGGCCCTCTTTGTCCGCGGCATCGGCGAAGGCACGGATATCGTGGACAAGGAGATGTATACCTTCGGCACGGGGGCCGACGCGGTCTCCCTGCGGCCCGAGGGCACGGCCCCGGTGATTCGGTCGTATCTCGAGAACGGCGGGGACAAGTTCAACCCGTTCCGCAAATACTGGTACATGGGGCCCATGTTCCGGCACGAGCGGCCGCAGAAGGGGCGCAAGCGCCAGTTCGTCCAGGCCGGCGTGGAAATGCTGGGCACGGCCTCGCCCGCGGCCGACGCCGAAACTGTTGTACTGGCGCACCGCCTGCTGCAGGCCCTGCGCGTGAGCAAGTTCAACCTGAAGATCAACACCACCGGCTGCGCCCCGTGCAAGGATACCTACCGCGCCGTGCTGCGCGACGCGCTCAAGCCGCGCCTGGAGCGGCTGTGCGGCAACTGCCAGCGCCGGTTCACGACCAACATCTTCCGCGTGCTCGACTGCAAGGTCCCGTCGTGCCGCGAGGCGTTCGACGACCTGCCCGATATCCTGACCATTCTCTGTGCGCCCTGCCGCGAACACCATGACGCGTTCAAGGGGCACCTCTTCGATCTCAAGATCGAGTTCGAGGAGGACCGGTTCCTGGTGCGCGGCCTGGATTACTACACGCGTACCGTGTTCGAGGTCACGCATGGCGGCCTGGGCGCGCAGGACGCGCTTCTGGGCGGCGGGCGGTACGACAACCTGGTCGTCGAGATGGGCGGCCAGCTCCAGCCGTCGGTAGGTTTTGCCGCGGGACTGGACCGGATCATCGCGGTGATGGAACCGGCGTCGGCCGCGCCGGCGCGCGAGGGCATCTACATCGCCACCATGGGCCCGGCGGCGTTCAAGGCCGGGTACAAGCTCGCCCAGGAACTCCGCGACAACGGCATCAAGGCCGATGTCGATTTCGAGGGCCGCAGTCTCAAGGCCCAGATGAAGGCGGCCGACCGCCGGCAGTTCCGGCTGGCCGCCATGCTGGGCGAAGACGAGCTGGCCAAGGGCAGTGTCACATTCCGGGACCTGAACGGGGGCGACCAGGTGGAAATGCCCCTGGAGGGTATCGCCGGCAGGATCGCACAATTGTTAAAGGAAGTCGATGAGAACCTTAAGCGCGCGTTACAGGACGGTGAAGTGCGGTGAACTGCGCCTCGGCGAGGCGGGCCGCGCGGTCCAGCTGGCCGGGTGGGTGCAGAACTGGCGCGATCACGGCGGTCTGCTCTTCATCGATCTGCGTGACCGCACGGGCATCACCCAGATCGTCTTCGACCCCAATGTGGACAAGGCCATGTTCGCGGAGGCCGGCAAGCTCCGCTGTGAATATGTGATCACGGTCACGGGCACGGTCCGGCCGCGGCTGGAGGGGAACGCCAACCTCAAGCACGCCACGGGCGAGATCGAGGTGCTGGTGAAGCAGTTTGAGCTCTTGAGCGCCTCGGCCAACCCGCCGTTCGAACCCAACAATTTCGCCAAGGTCGGCGAGGACACGCGTCTCAAGTACCGGTACATCGACCTGCGCCGGCCCCAGATGCAGCGCGCGATCGAGGTCCGGCACAAGGCCGCCATGGCCGCCCGGAATTTCCTCAACACACTGGGATTCCTGGAGGTGGAGACGCCCATCCTCACCAAGAGCACGCCCGAGGGCGCGCGCGACTACCTGGTGCCGGCCCGCCTGCACCCGGGCAAGTTCTACGCCCTGCCGCAGTCGCCGCAGATGTTCAAACAGCTCTTGATGGTCGCGGGCGTCGACCGGTACTACCAGATCTGCCGGTGTTTCCGTGACGAGGACTCGCGCGCCGACCGCCAGCCCGAGTTCACCCAGATCGATATCGAGATGAGCTTCATCGAAAAAGAGGACATCTTCGCGGTCACCGAGGGGCTCATCGCCGCGATCTTCAAGGAATGCCTTGATGTCGACCTGCCGGTGCCGTTCACGCGCCTCCAGTACCGCGACGCCATGGCGCGCTACGGCTGCGACAAGCCCGACACCCGCTACGGCATGGAACTGGTCGATATCACCGAACTCATGAAAGCGAGCACCTTCAAGGTCTTCCAGTCGGCGGTCGAGGCCGGCAGCATCGTCAAGGGACTGTGCGTCAAGGGCGGGGCCGAAATCACCCGCAAGCCCATCGACAACTACACCGCCTTTGTCGCCGATTTCGGCGCCAAGGGGCTGGCCTGGATGAAACTGCAGGAGGGCAAGCTCCAGTCCTCCATCGCCAAATTCTTCACCGAAGACCAGCTCAAGGCCCTGGCCGCCGCCTTCGGCGCCGCGGAGGGCGACCTGATCCTGATGGTGGCCGACGCGCCCAAGGTGGTCCATTCCTCCCTCGACGCCCTGCGCCGCCGCCTGGCGCGCGACCGCAACCTCGTCCCCGAGGGCAAACTCAATTTCCTGTGGGTCGACGAGTTCCCGCTCTTCCAATGGAACGCCGGGGAACAGCGCTACGACAGCGAGCACCACCCGTTCACGGCCATGGCGCCCGAGGATATCCCGCTCCTCGACACCGACCCGCTCAAGGTGCGGTCGCAGTCCTACGACCTGGTGCTGAACGGCTATGAACTCGGCTCCGGCAGCATCCGTATCCACCGCTCCGACCTGCAGGAGAAGGTATTCCGCCTGCTCAAGCTCAGCGAAGAGGACATCACCACGCGGTTCGGGTTCTTCGTCGAGGCCCTGAAGTACGGCACCCCGCCCCATGGCGGCATCGCCCCGGGGCTCGACCGGATCGTGATGCTCCTCCTCGGCACGGACAACATCCGCGATGTGATCGCCTTCCCCAAGACCCAGAAGGCCGCCTGCCTGATGACCAACGCGCCGAGCACGGTCGACCACAAACAGCTCCGCGACCTGTCGATCGAGTCGACGGCCAAAGAAGAATAGTTGCGCGTTCCGCGTTGAGCGCCCTGTGCGGGGTAGGCAGAACCTAAGGCCCCGAACATATACCGGGGGCGCAGAGTGATGATCAATGTTTGAATCGGCGGCGGGGGCCCCGAGCGCCGAAGCGGCCCCGGGGTTCAAAGCAACAAGCCACGCAGCTACAGGGAAAATGCCTCGTCTTCCGTTGTAGCTGCGACCCTTGCGGTCGCCTTCTTGCGGTAATTGGCGATTAAATCCGCCTTGGATTAATTCGGGCCTTGACATGTCTTGTCGCCGGTGGTACAATTTCCTGATGGAAGCAATGGCGGCGGACGAAACACGAATGAGCAATTACACGCGGATGTGGAGTCCGCAAGCGCAATTGACAAAACCGTATCCCACTGTATAATACCTCCCTTGCTTCGTGATGGAGATGCTGTTATTCGGAAAAGACGACGCGATCCAGAAGATGCCGATACCGGGCAAAGGATGCTTGCGGGCATCCGCCGCCGCAACACAGGCCGTACCTCAACGGGTGAGCTTCAGGCCAGGACGGTCCAGCGTGCTTTGGGGCGGGCATACAAGCCGATGGCCGCCGACCGGCATCGGGAAATAGAAGCGGCCGAATGGATTGATGCCGTCCCATGCTGATCCGGATGGGGATCGACGAGGCGGGGTACGGGCCGACGCTCGGGCCGCTCGTCACCGTCACCACGGCATGGGAATGCGCCGAAGGGGCCGATCCTTGGGACATCGTGGCCCGTTTGGCCGCGCCCGGGCAGCGGGCGCCCCGCATCGCCGACAGCAAGCGCGTTTTTTCTTCCCGCAAGGGATTGGCGCCGCTCGAAGCATCGGCCGGCGCCGTGCTGGCTGCGCGGTTCGGCCGCCTGCCCGCCACCATGGCCGAACTGGTGCAGGGCGTGACCGGCCGGCCGTGGACCGAGGTGTTTGGCGGTTCCCCCTGGTTTAGCGGCGCCGACCTGCCCCTGCCTGTGGTTGCGGCCGGACCTTTCGGCCCGGCGCAGGACATCACCGCATGGATGACCGCCCGGATCGTGGACGCGCCGCGCTTCAACGCCCTGATCGCATCGGGGCTGAACAAGTCCGACCTGCTCTTCAACGAGGTGTGCTCGATGCTGCATGCGACCGCGGCCGCCTTCCCGGGCCGGGAACTGCAGGTCACGGTCGACCGGCTGGGCGGCCGGGACTATTACCGCCTCGTGCTCATCGAGCAGTTCCCCGGCTGGCGCATTGCGATCGTCGAGGAGCGATCCTCCGTTTCCACCTATGACCTGCAGGGGCCGGAAGGGGCGATGCGCGTGAGCTTCAGGGTCAAGGCCGATGCCCATGAATTCGCCGTGGCCGCCGCCTCACTCGTGGCCAAGTACCTGCGGGAACTCACCATGCACCTTTTCAACCGGCATTTCGCCGGCCTGTGCGCCGGGCTGGCGCCTACGCAGGGTTACCCGGTCGACGCCCAGCGGTTCCTGGCCGGGATCGCGCCGGTGGTCTCCGCCGCCGACCTGGCCAACTTGGTAAGAACAAGATAAGACGAACCACGGATGGACGCGAAGGATAAGAGATTTACCACGAAACACACGAAAATCACGAAATGGTTCGGAGAGAGGAATACAGCTACAGATCACACAGATTAAGAGCACGATTTGGGTCCGGATCGGTCCTCGGTCTTCGGTCATCGGAAGGGCAGCCACTAATGGACACGCATGAACACGAATAAAGGCGGGAAGCCGAACGCATTGGACGGGGACACCGCATGATCCGCCTGCTTGCCATCCTGCCGACGATCCTCCTCTCGCGCCTCACCGGTCGCCTGGCCCGCCTGCGGTGGCCGAAGTTCGTCAAGAACATGATGATCCGGATACTGGTGCGGTCGTACGGCGTGATCGTGGATGAAGCCGAAGAGCCGCCGCTTTCGTATCCTTCCCTTCTGGACTTCTTCATCCGCCGCCTGAAACCGGGCGCGCGACTCGTCGACCCGGCGCCGGATGCGATCGTTTCGCCTGTCGATGCCCGGTGGATGGACGCGGGCCCGGCCGACGCGGCCGCGATAATAGCGGTCAAAGGCAGTCTCTTCACCATAGCCGACCTGCTGGGCGACACGGGTGCCGCCCAGCGGTATGCCGGGGGGCAGTTTGTGGTCCTCCATCTGCGGCCCGGCGATTACCACCGCGTCCATGTGCCGGCCGGCGGCCGGGTGATCGGCCATCATTGGATCGGCGGGCGGCTCCTGCCCGTGACCGAGGCGTCGTATCGCATTTTCGGCCCGATCCTGAAGCGCAACCAGCGCCGCGTGACCATCATCCAGGCGCCGTGGGGCATCTACGCCCTGGTGATGGTCGGCGCCTTCAATGTGAGCGGCATGCCGGTGAATTACACCCCCGCCCCGCCCTCGGTGCGCGTCATGCCCGTGCCGGGCGAACCGGCCTTCGCAACCGGCGCCGAACTGGGCCGGTTCGAGCTCGGGTCCACGGTGGTCCTCCTCTTTCCGCCCGGCCGCGTGCGCCTCGAACCCCCGGCCGACGAACGGGTGCGGGTGGGCAAACGGATCGGGACGGTGCTCAAGTAAAGAAGTGTCGAATGCCATTGTTGATTGCCGAATGAAAGAAACAATCCCGCCGTATATCGGCCATTACCGATTTTCCGTCCTTTAGATATCGGGCCTTTTTTGCCCGTCTGTTTTGATTTTGACAAGTCCGGCCATTTAGTTCAGCGCGTGGATCAAGGGGATGAATGGTTATCGGGGATAAGCGGTGATTCCCAGTTGACTAACGGCGGTTTTGTGGTATCCTTTGCATTGCGGTCATTGCGGTAGCCATGATGGAAACATGGTGGGCTGCTTGGAGCATGTGGGCTTGTAATGAAAGGGTCGGTGCATGCCGTATGCCCGGGTGTGGATCGTTGTCGGGGTGGTGGCGCTGGTGATCGCGGGATTCGTTGTATACGACCTCTCCTCCTGGTCTGCGAATTATCCCGATGCGGCACCACTGATCGTCACTGCACCCTCCGTAGCGCCGCCCATTGCCCCCCCCCCGGTCAGCAGTCCTGCTCAACCCGTGATACAGGAATTCACGCCTCCTGAGCAATTCACCCATTATCCATATTATGAACCTGTCCCGTCGGTCAAGTCCGTACCTGGTCGGGATCTGTATGAAACATGTCGTCGGCAATACTGGATGCGGGCCGACGAACGCATGCTCGCCGGGCTACGGGGAACACCCGCGCTCTACCGCACCCTATGCCAGGCGAGCTCGGATGTTGTGACCACCGGTACGATCACCGCCAACAACCGCGAGGTCATCATTCCCGTCTTGCGGAACAGTCAGCCTGCTGAAAGCCTCACCCTGTCGCTTCCCAACCAGTTTGCCGATGTCCTGCGCCATATAGGGACGGTCCTGGCGGTGGTGGACGGTGATAAACCGACGGTGTTCCCCGAGTACCCGGCGGAAGCACTGGCTCGTGTCGAGGCCGTTCGGACCATGCTCACCAGCCCGGATCCTTTACAGATCATTGCCGGACTCGACCAACTGGAAGAGATCCAGCAATCATCCGGCATGCATCCCTGTGTGATCCGGGCGACTTGCACGGGATACACCATGCTGTATCTCCTGGTGTGGCCGGACAGCTTCCAGATGGCCGACTCCATCGCCGCCCGGGCGCTTGCCTTGTTGGCTATCTGCCGGCGCATCGACCCTGGCCATCCCATGGTGCTTGAGGAGGCGGTTCTGGCCCATGCCATGGGCTACACCAGACATGCGCGGGAGGTTGCTTCCAAAATCGATGCTCTGGCGGAAGGGCCGGTCAACGCCCGATTTAAGGCGTTCATGACGGATGATTGGATCGCCCTGCAGGGTTTTGTGATGGGTGGATCCACTCCGTGGGACCTGTATCTGGGTACCCGGTATTGGCGTGAACGGAGATATGATGAAAAAGCGCGTGAAATATTTTTCAGTCAAGCCAAGTTGGATTCCATTGCCTGGCCGGCTTTTATTGAAGGCATGTGGGTAAGTGTAGTCGCCCAAGAACAGGTGATGTCCGTTTGGTTTGCCGTGCAGGTCATCAGTCTGGTGCTCACGGAGAGCGATCCGGCCCGGGCCAAGGATGCCGCGTTTACCAACGAGATCGCCAAAGGCCTGGTCGGACGGGAAAGCACGGTCGATCTGTCCTTCCGGCATTTTCATGAAATGCTGGCGGCATATTGTGATAACAAGGGGTATACACGGGCGGGCCGGTGCATCATAGATGCTGCGGTTGTACGCGGTGTCATCGACGCGTATTTCTACCACGCCATGGTGAGCCAGTTCGAGGTGTTCCATAAGCGCATCGGGGCTGACGATACGGCCGGTAAGTTGGTGGAACTCATACGCCGCGGCGATCCGAATGAACCATTCGGCCGGTATGCCTCCGCGCAGCTTGAGCTTGAAGCAGGTAGGACCGAGCAAGGACTGGCAGTGATACGGAAATTGATGAGCGAACCGGCAATACAAGGGATGGCGGCCTATGATCTGTTCTTGTCTTTTAAGGATATTGCTGACGAATTCGACATTACCGCCTTGATCGCCCAACGCCTGGATGGTCGTCCCATGAACATATTTTGGAAAGCTGAGCTCCTCACGGCAACAGACCTCATAGATGAATCTTACCGCCATTTCATGGCGAAACATGACCTTGATCCATATGAATTCATGACCGGTACCCTTGAGGGTATCTGGTGGACAAACCGGGATGTCCGGCAGATGAACGAGTTGTTTAAAACGCTTAAGGATGATAACCGCATTTCCGCCCTGATCGCCAAGCATTACATGAATCAAACCGGCCGGCCGGGTTCTCTGGAAAAAGCGCTGACCTATTTTGACAGGGCCATGGCGCTTCAACCCGAAATGGCCACCATGTATCGGCAGAACAAGGCTTGGTGTCTTAAGGCGGTCGGCCGTTATAACGAGGCTGAAAAACTCTACAAGAAAGTGCTTGGTGAAATGTCCCCAAGCATAGCCAGGGTCATGGTAAATATCGCTCTGGCCGAAGTCTATTATAAAAGCGGTCAGAAAGATAAGGCACTCGAAGAACTTGAGCCGTTATATGCGACCACGATTGCCGGGGTGTTCGAAAGGGGGGTTGTTTTCAACGCGGAGACGGGCAACATGGATAAGGCTGAAGCCCTGGCCCGTCAAGGCGTCAATCGGTTCCCCACCACAGGGCATGTATTGGCCCAGGCCGCCTGGCTGATGTGGAAGCAGGGCCGCCATAAGGATGCCGCCTATTTTATCGCCCGGGGCCGTACCACCAGCCAGGGTGGGTACGCATGGTATGCAACATGCTTTGAACCCATCTTTGAATCTGCTCCGGATGAGACGGTTTTTGCCGCCGTTGATGCCTTGATCGCCTCGGGGGCTTCGCAGAACGAGGTTATGGCCATCGCAAGTTATTTTTTCCACCATGAACGATGCCCTTTGGCATTGGAGCTTTTTAAGCGTGCCCCCCTGACCCACTCGGGTAATGATATGTTCCTTGCAGGATGGCTGACATACGCAATCCATCGCACACAGGGGGCGGATGCGACACATTCCTATGTCATGGCGAACTACTCCAATACATGGATGATACTCGTCTTCTCACTCATCCGGCTGGATTGCTTTGACATCGCACTGGACGAATTGCGGCATACGGAATTGTACGAGAAGGAACACGAAGACCATATACGGTTGACGCGATTGGCGACCTGGATGCGAAATGGTGGTAAGCCGGCAGAGTATGAACCGGAGGTCAAGGAGTATTACACGGCGATGGTGGCAAACCGGACCCGCCGGACGGACATAGATATCGCGGGGCTGTACCTGTTGAATCAGGCGCCGTACAGCGACCTCATGCCCCACTTGGACGGCCCCGACCGCTGGCTGGTGGCATTTTACACCGGTCTTAAAGAACAGTTCAAGGGAAATTATGAAGCCGCAACGGTTTGGTATCGGATCGTATTGGAACTTAATCGTTTCAATTTCACGGAATTGCATATAGCTCATTCAATAATAGATGAGTGGGCCAAATCAGGGATAACCCGGCGGCCCGCCCTTTATACCAATGGTCCAGAGGTGTCCAAGGTCGAAGACCAGGGCGATTGGATTCTGGAACCTGATGGGAATGGCGGAGTGACCCAGTGAGTCGGGTAGGGGACATTGAGAACCGTTAGAAATTCGGAATATCGAACACCCTCCTTTGCCACGGCGCTATGGGTCAAACTCCCGATGCCGAAGTGAAGAAGGCACGCGCTCTTTATGTGAGCCCCATATTTTTCCGCACCACGGCCATGGTCTCTTCGGCGAGGTATTTTCCTGGGAATATTATTGACAGGAAAGTTGTTCGGCGTATAATATTCGCGATACGCGAATGGCATATAGGAGTTATATCATGAAAGAACACAATGGGATGCGCCCCCAGGACATTGTCGTTTTACTGAAGATCGCCGCTCTGGGGACGCGGCCATGGCGGGGCAAAGATCTGGCTTCGGCCCTCGGCATCAGCGCCTCTGAGGTCAGCGAATCGTTGAACCGGTCCGCGATTGCGGAGTTGCTTGAACCGGACAGGAAAAGCCTGATGCAGGGGGCGCTCCTCGAGTTCCTTGAATTTGGCCTGAAATATACCTTTCCTGTTGTGCCGGGCAGTTTGGTGCGGGGCGTGCCCACGGCCCATTCGGCGCCGCCTCTGGCGGCGATGGTGGCCGCTGACGAGCCCTTTGTCTGGCCCGGTTCCTCCGGGTCGGTCCGTGGGCAGGCGATCAAGCCGCTGCATCCGGGCGTTGTCAATGCCGTTCAGCAGGATGCGCAGTTGTATGAGCTCCTGGCCTTGGCCGACGCCCTGCGTGTCGGCCGGGCGCGCGAACGCAGTCTGGCGATCAAAGAACTGCGCGCAAGGATCCAGCGATGATCGACAACCGGGGTCAACACGCTCCCCGTACCAGTGCGGACCTGGAGGATATCGTGTATATCCTGAACAACAGGTCGGATGCCGCGGCAGAACTGACGGCTGCCCCGCGTGATGTTCGGGAATACCTGGCCCGGGAATTCAGAGCATTACTGGACATGCCTGGCGGACGGGAAGCATTGCTCGCTCATCTGCCGCCGCATGAACGAACGGATCGTTTGGAACGGTTGTGCGCCGTGCTGGGTGCAATAGCGCGTCATTGATAGGTACGTCGCCCCATTGCTGAAGAAGCGATGGGGGCGTACCGCTTTGACTCCTGCGTTTAGCATTGATCGCCCGGCATTATTCCGGAATCCGACTTCCCGACTTCCCGACTTTCCGACTTTCCGACTTTCCGACTTTCCGACCCTGTCTTTGTTTTAAGTTGATTTCCCCTCCTCCGCCGCTATAATGCCCCCGTCTGTTGAAGGGGACCTGCATGAACCACACCATCTCCTGCCGGGTCAAGGACCGTCCGGGTGTGCTGGCGCACATCGCCAATTCGTTCAGCGAGAAGGGGATCAACATCCTCAGCCTGGCCGTGGCCGTGACCGAGGGGTACGATGACACGCGCATGACCATCGTGGTGCCCGGCGAGACCGTGGCGGTGGAGGAGGTCTTCGCGCACCTCAAGGGCCTGGGCGATGTGCTGGAGGTCCAGGACTTGGCGGGCGGCGATTTCGTCCAGCGCGAACTGGTGCTCATCAAGGTCGCCGCCGCGCCGGAGAACATCCCGCGTATCATGCAGATCCTGGAGCTCTTTGACGCGCCGGTGGCCGACATCGGCCGCGAGACCCTCACGGTGGAGTTCGCCGGCCCCGGCAACAAGGTGACCGCGCTCATCAAGCTCCTGGCGCCCTTCGGCATCCGCGCGGTGACGCGCACGGGCATGGTGGCGCTGCGCACGGGCGACGCGGTGTGACGGGACGGACATGACCATCACCGAGCTCATCGACCGTGTCCGGCGCGAGGCCCGCGCGCGTACGCTGGCCGTGGCCGCGCCCTATGACGCCGTCACGCTCAAGTCGGCCCATGACGCCTTCACGGCGGGGATCGCGCGGGTGATCCTTTTCGGCGACCGGTCCCGGATCGCCGCCTGCGCCGGCACGGAGGGGATCCCGCTCGAGGGCATGGAACTCCGCGACATCGCCGAAACGGACAAAGTCCTGGCGGCCGCGGTCGCCGCGGCCAATGAAGGCGCGGCGCAGATGCTCATGAAGGGCGATGTGCCCACCAGCAAGCTCATGCACGCGGTGCTCAACGGCCACACCGGCATCGTGCCCGAGGGCCGCCTGGTCTCCCATGTGGGCGTGTTCCACGCGCCGGCCTACGACCGCATGATGCTGATCACCGACGCGGGCATCAATATCAATCCCGACTTCGAGCGCAAGGTGCAGATCATCCGGAACGCGATCACCGTGGCCCACCGGCTGGGCGTGGCTAGGCCGCGCGTGGCGCTTCTGGCGGCGATCGAGACCGTGAATGTGGGCAAGATGCCGGTCACGGTCGAGGCCCGGCTCATCGCCAAGATGGGGCAGGCCGGGCTCCTGGGCGAGGCCTTCGTGGACGGGCCCTTCGCCCTGGACAACGCGGTCTCGGCCGAGGCGGCGCGGCTCAAGAATCTCGGTGGCGAGGTGGCCGGCCGGGCCGACATCCTGGTGGCGCCCGATATCGAGGCGGGCAATGTCCTCTACAAGGCGATCACCACCTTCGCGGGGCTCACCTTCGCCAGCGTGGTGGTGGGCGCGCGCGTGCCCATCGTGATGCCGTCGCGGGTGGATTCGGAACAGACCAAGCTCGCGTCGATCGCCCTGGCGGCGTATATTTCAGGCAAAGAATGACTGCCACAGAGCACATAGAGAACCGCAAAGGTTCACAGGGTTCGGAAGCGGAGGAAGACTCACCGCAAAGGCGCAAAGGGCGCAAAGGAAGAATGGTTGAAGGCGGCGGAGTTATGCCGAGATCATGTCCGGCTTTCCGACTTCCCGACCTTACGACTTTCCGACCCATTGCCACCGTGACGCGCGATCTTGGGAATGACCACCTAGAAAGGGGGGGCGCATGCCAGGCGTAGATCTGTCCGTCACCGTCGGCCCCCTGCGGCTCAAGAACCCCGTGATGCCCGCCTCGGGCACCTTCGGGTGGGCGAAGGAGTTCGCCGCGTTCTTCGATCCCGCCGCCCTCGGTGCGGTGGTGCCCAAGACGATCACGCTCAAGCCACGGGCGGGCAATCCGCCCCAGCGCGTGGTGGAGACGGCCGGCGGCATGCTGAACGCGATCGGCCTGCAGAACCCGGGGGTTGAGGTCTTCGCGCGCGACTACTGGCCCTATCTCCGCTCCCTCGATACGGTGCGGATCGTCAATATCGCCGGCGAGACGGAGGCCGATTTCGCGGCCTGCGCCGCGGCCGCGGCCGGGCTCGACGGGGTGGACGCGCTCGAACTCAACACTTCCTGCCCGAATGTGGACCGCGAGGGCCGGATCTTCGGCACGGACCCGGACCGGACCCGCGCCATGGTGGCGGCCGTGCGGCGCGAAGTGGGCCGCCTGCCGCTCATCGTCAAACTCACCCCCAATGTGACCGATGTCACCACGATCGGCCGCGCGGCCATGGAAGGGGGCGCCGACATCCTCTCCCTCACCAACACCCTGCTGGGCATGGCCATCAACGCGGACACGGGCCGGCCGGTGATCGCCAATGTCCGTGGCGGGCTTTCGGGGCCGGCGATCAAGCCGGTGGCCCTGCGCATGGTCTACGACACGGTGCGCACCCTCAAGGCGCCCGTGATCGGCATCGGCGGCATCCGGTCGGGCCGCGACGCGGCCGAGTTTCTCATGGCCGGCGCCTCGGCCGTGCAGGTGGGCACGGCCAGTTTTGTGGACCCCTCCGCCTGCATGCGGATCGTCACTGAACTGGCCGATTTCCTGAAAGGCAGGGGAGACGGTTCGGCCGCGGCCATCATCGGGCTGGCGCACAGGGGGTGAGCGCGAAGACGCAGAGGATCTCGGGTCAAGACATAGGGCATAAGAGTCCCAGGTCACAAGTCACAGGTTTCAGGTCATGATCCAAGACTTGCGACCTGCGACTTGCGACTCTTCTGCCCTACGCCCCGACTCCCATCCCGCGCCTTGAAAATCAGAAATTAGGCTTGACATTTGCACGGCAAAGATTACTATGTTATTTTCAAATTATGCGGTGTCATTGAGGAGCTGGTGCATGCGCCATATCGTTATCATCACCGTCGCCTGCCTGTGTCTGTCGGCCCTGCCCGCCATGGCCCAGGTGGAAAGCGAGCTCATGAAGGAACTCCTGGCCGGTAAAAAATACGAAGCCGGGCTGACCCTGGACGGCCTTTCGGGATTCGTCATCACCAGCAGCACCGATACGCTGGTCAAGGGCGATTGGTTCGTCGGTGTGGACGCGTTCCTGGACCCCACCCAGGACGATATCACGGGAAATGATTTCGGCTTTACTTTTTCCACGGCGTTCGGCCTGATCGAGGATGTGTGGGGCCCGTTCAAGAATTTCGAGATCGCCGCCAGCGTGCCCTTCTACGGCACCGCGGTCGATGCCGACGCGGAGCTCAATATGGGCGATGCGATCCTGAGCGGCAAACTGCAGTGGATCGAGTTCGATTCCCTCCGGCCGGAGATGCCCTCCATCGCCTTCGTGGGCAGCCTCCTGGTCCCTTCCGGGGATGAAGGTTACACCTATCTTGATCTGGGCGGCGTCGAGGGCGGCATGGTCTTCGGCACCCGCGTTCCCGACTCGAGCGGCGATGTCGATTTCCGGGTCTACCTTGAACTCCGCGGCGCCTATGTCGACACCGCCGATGGCCAGGATATCTTTTTCAAGTCCAACCTCGGCATCAGTTTTCCCCTGGCGGATATGCCCGATGCCTACCTTCTCATGGAAGGGCGGCACATCTGGGCCAGCCAGAACGGTGAAGATGGCAATACCTATAGTTGGAGCCTGCGTTCCCAGGCGGTCGACCGCAACCTGAGCGCGGGGATGAAGTTCCGGTCGTTCAGCGACTCCAACACGAACAAACGCCAGATCTTCCTGATGTACGACTTGAAGTTTTAGGGGCCCGTTCCCACGGGGGGGGCGCGGCAGACAGGCAGGCCGTGATCATAGAACCATATGTAATAATCGGTCCCGGAGCGGTGGGTTGTTTACTGGCCGCCCGCCTGGCGGAAAGCGGAATCCCCGTCATCCTGGTTGACCATCATCCTGATCGAGCGCGGCGTATCGCCGAACGCGGCATCATCATGGCCGTACCCCATGCCCGTCCGGTCATGGGGCCGGTCGTCTGCATCGGTCCCTGGCCGGAAAAACCCACGGTCCTTATTTGCGTCAAGAGCGTGGCCCTGCCCGGGGTGCTGGCCACGCATACCGCGGCATTGTCGGTCTGCCGGGCCGTGGCCGCGGTGCAGAACGGGCTGGCCTGGCCCGGGGCGCTGGCCAGATCGACGGGACCCGCCGTCGGCGGCATCGTGGCCTATTTCGGCGTCCACCTAGCGGCCGACCGCTCGGTGGTGGAAGCCGGCGACGGCCCGGTGCGGGTGGGGGCGTTGGCTCCGGCGGGGGGGGGGGAATTCCGGCGCATCGCCGTTGACCTGTGCCGGGCGGGGTTCGCGGCCGAGTTTGTGGATGACATCCGGCGCGAAGCGTGGATGAAGCTGATCGTGAACCTGGCCATCAATCCTCTGACCGTGATCCACGCCTGCCCCAATGGCGGCCTGCTTGACAATGGCGCGCGCCAGGCACGCCTTGAGACCCTGGCCCGCGAAGGTGCGGCCGTGGCCGCGGCCGAAGGCGTTCAGTTTGATCCGGCGGTCATGGTGCGATCGGCCGTCGACACCTGCCGCCGCACCGGGGCCAACATTTCCTCCACCCTCCAGGATTCCCGTTCCGGCCGGCCCACTGAGCTCGACGCCATCATCGGTCATGTCGTGCGCCGGGGGCAGGCCCGGGGCGTACCCGTACCCGGCGCCGCGGCGGTGCTGGCCGAATGCCGGGCCATTTGTCAGGTGTAATGAAAGGGGCGGATGATGAAAGACATTCTCTACAGCAGACAGCCATCCGTGATGAGCCTGGCCTGCGCGATCCTGGCCCTGGCGGTTCTGGGCCTCCTCCTGGCCGTCAACCACGGCATGAGCACCGTGCCCGCCGAACGGGGGTTCGGCCTGTTCACCGTCTTCTTCATGCTGAGCGTGGCGCTGGGGGCGGCCGCGCTCATCTGCGCCCTCTTTTCCCTGATGGACGATGAAGGCCGCGCCCTCGGCATGGGCGGCCTGGTGGCGGCCGGCCTCTATTGGCTGCTCTACTGGCTCAACCAGGGCTGGACCAGCGCCTTCAATGTGGTGCTCCTTAAAGACCCTTTTCTGATGGTCGTGAAGTCGGAAAGTTGAAAAGTCGTGAAGCCGGAATGGGGATACCGCAAAGCCCCGGATCCGATTGCCGGATGGGATGCCGCCCACATGCAGGTCTGGTCAGGCTTTCCGACCCTTGGGACTTCCCGACTTTCCGACCCTTCGGAGGTTTAGTGTGGACCACCGCGAACGCATTCTGAACGCCATCGCCGGCCGGCCGACCGACCGCATCCCGTGGTCGCCGCGCATGGACCTGTGGTACCAGGCCAACCAATACAACGGCACCCTGCCCGCACAATACCGCACGGCCACGCTCGACGAGATCCTCGCCGACAACGACTGGGCCTTCCACACCGTGGTGCCCGACTTCCGCGACCTGCGCGGCCCGGAGGACGACGCCGACCGCGCCCTCGGCATCTACAACCTGGCCGTGATGCCCTTCCGCACCGCCATCGAGGGTGTGCCGCGCACCGTCCGGACCGAGGGGGACCGGACCATGGCCGCCTATGTCACTCCCTCCGGCACGATCACCACGGCCACGGTCTTTGACGAATCCATGCGCAGGGCCGGGATCACCATCACCCACACGGCCGAATACCCGTTCAAGTCAGCGGCCGACTATGCGGGCTTGACATATATTTTCAAGAACGCCCGGATCGTTCCCAACTACGAGGGGTTCGCGGCCTTCGACCGCCGGGTCGGCGGCCGGGGTGCGGCCTGCGGGTTCATGAACACGGCCGCCTCGCCCATGCAGTTCATCCAGAAGGAACTCATGCCCTACGATCTTTTCTTCCTGGAAACGGCCGACCATCCGGCCGAGATGACCGAACTGGCCGCGGCGATCGGCACCTACTGGGACCAGCTCATCCGCGTGGCCGCCGCCTCACCCGCGCGGATCCTCTTCTGCGGCGGCAATTTCGACGCCACGGTCACCTACCCGCCGTTCTTCGCCGAGCACATGACCCCGTGGATCAGGAAATGCGCCGACGCCCTTCACGCCAAGGGCAAATATCTCCTGTGCCACACGGACGGCGAGAATACGGGCCTGTTGGAGGAATACCTCAGGGCCGGATTCGACATCGCCGATTCGGTCTGCCCCGCGCCCATGACCAAACTTACAATGGCCGATGTGCGCCGAGCCTTTGATGGACGGATCACGATCTTCGGCGGCATCCCGTCCGTGGCGCTTCTGAAAAGCTCCATGCCCGACCGGGAATTCGACCGTTTCCTCGACCGATTCTTCGGGGAGATCGGCCGCGGCGACCGGCTGGTGCTGGGCATCTCCGACACCACCCCGCCCGACGCCGACTTCGGCCGCCTGCAGGCCATCGCCAAAAGGATCGAGGCGTTCGGGCCGGTGCAATGATCGGGAGAAGAGGCCGCAGATCGCACAGATTAAAGTTCGGGAAAGATTAAAAATGGCTGTAATCACGGATCATACGGATACCACAGATAAATTTCGGAAAAGCAGATTTCCTGATCCCGGCGGAAAATGCTTTGGCACTTTTTGGCGTCAGCCAGGCGCGTGAATCAACCATAGGCCGGTTTGGGTGGTTACCGTAGGGGCGGGTTTGAAACCCGCCCTTTATTGCCGTTTCGCGATTAGA
>JBDREB010000380.1:0-12912 GCA_043820325.1 Planctomycetota bacterium
TCCGGCATAACCGATTGTGCTGAAAAAACGAGCTTGTCATCATAAAAGTGGCGCCATGGTGAAACAACGCGCACTTTTCAAACGGTTTGATGGCCGGCAGTGTACTGGAGGTCTGATGAAAATGATTGCGCAACAGGCTCCCAGATTAATTGATAACCTTCACGCTGCCGAAAAGATGTTGATGCTTTTTAGTGTCTGAGGGACTTGCAAAACCTCTCGGTGAGGCCTTATTGACAAGGGCGGGACATAATGACATGTGCGGGTCGCGGGTTGTGTTGGTGAAAAAGGCACCGAATTGCATCACCGGCTTTAGTATCTGGCCTTGGGGGGCGGTTGAAATTTGGAGGAATCAGCCTTCGGTCATACGGCCCCCGTCACCACCCGCAGTGGTGTTTTACGACAGTCGACCGCCCTACGCGCGGGGTTTCAGCACAGCATCGCGAGCAGTTGCTCGACAGCGATAACCAGCAATCCGAAGGACAGGTGCGCCGCCACCTTCACTGCGCCCCGCACCCGGACATGCCGTCCGCCGTGGTTATCGTGCAGGTGGGAATTGACCCGCTCGGCACTGCTGCGAGGGGCGATAGCGCATGGCTTGGGCCGGTGCGAATTTCTTCTTCTTCTCGCCGCGACGGGGGTTGTGCTCGATGATGGCGACATGGCCAAGGCGTTCGGACATCTGTCGGATGGGAGCGGCATCGTAGGCGGCGTCGGCCAGGTCGTAGAGACTGGTGACGCACGCGGCGCTCATCTGGGGCCATGGGCATCGATGTGATCGCCAATCACCACGACGGCATGCATTTCCTTTCAGGGACCCTGAATGTCCAGTTCATGCGCTACCCTCTCGGCCGGGGGATCAAGATGGGGTTCTGGGCCCCACCCGAACTGCCCCCCGTGGTACACGCGCTTGAGGACATGTGCGAACAGCAATAACACTTCCGGGTTCCATCTCCCCTGATGCCTGACACGCCCCGGGCGTTCACTGCATACACAACCCACCGTCGACCACGAGTACCTGGCCGGTGATGTAGGCGGAGGCGTCGGAGGCTAAAAAAGCCACGGCGCCCGCCACTTCCTCCGGCGTGCCGGGACGGCCGAACGGGACCATTTTCACGATCGCCGCCGCCTTGCGCGGGTCGGCCTCTGCCACCCCGGTGGCGATGAGCCCCGGCGCCACGCAGTTGACGGTGATGTTGTGGGCGGCCAGTTCGCGCGCCGCCGCGCGGGTCATTCCTTCAAGCCCCGCCTTGGCACCGGCGTAATGGACGCGCTGCATGTCGCCCATGCGGCCGGCCACCGACCCGATGTTGATGATCCGGCCCCATTTGCGGCCGATCATGCCGCGCACCGCGGACTTCATGCAGAGGTAGGCGCCCTTCATGGAAACATCCACCACCGCGTCCCAGTCCTCCTCCCTGAGCATGGCCAGAAAACCGTCCCGCGCGATCCCGGCGTTGTTCACCAGGATATCGACCCCGCCGAAACGGTCGCGCACGGCCTTGAACATCGCCTGCACCGCGGCCGGCACGGTGATATCGGCCTGGAACGCCGCGGCCGTGCCGCCCAGTTGGGCGACCGTCGCCCCGGCGGCCGCTGCGTCCTCCCGGTAGTTCACAGCCACCACCGCGCCCAGGCGCCCCAACCGCAGCGCGATGGCGCGGCCGATGCCGCGCCCGCCGCCGGTCACGAGGGCGGTCTTGCCGGCAAGCAGCAGAGAGCCTGTCATTTCAGACATCAGTTATGTTCCCAATGATCCGTGCCGCATACCGAGCGGAGTCGCAGGTCACATGTCGCAGGTTGCATGTCAGGGATCCTGATCAAGACCTGTGACCTGGGACATGTGACCTGTGACTCCTGATCCTATTGTGGCCTCTGTGGCTAATTCTTTCACGATCGCCCGGAATGTTTCGCCGCGCTCCTCGAAGTTGACGAACATATCGAAGCTGGCGCAGGCCGGCGACAGGGCCACCGTGCCGCGGCCCCGGCCGGCGGCCATCCGGAAGGCCTGGCGGACCGCGGCCTCGAACCCGTCCGCCTCGACCACCGGGAATCCCGGCGCCCGGGCGCGCAGGGCGGCCGCCAACGCCGGGCCCATGGCGCCCAGGCATACTGCGCCGGCCGCATGCGCCGCCACCGCGGCCACGGCCGGCGCTAGGCTCACGCCCTTGTCGGAACCGCCTAGGAGGAACACGGCGTCCGGGCCGAGTGCCCCGGCCGCGGCGACGACCGATTCGGGCGTGGTGGCGATCGAATCGTTGACGAACCGCACCCCCGCCACCGTGCCCACGGTCTCCAGCCGGTGGGGCAGGCCGTGGAACGCACGCAGGGCGGTCGCTATCTGCGCCGGCGCGGCGCCATGGAGGTGGGCGGCAGCCGCCGCCAGCATGGCGTTGGTCCGGTTGAACCCGCCGGGCAGTTGGAGATCGCCGGCCGTAAAAAGGACCTGCCGCGCGCGGCCGTCGTCGAAGACGGCGCGGTCGCCGTCGAAGTTCACGCACGGGACCGCGGCGCCATTGACCGCCACCTTCCGGCCGGGAGCGGCGGCGGCCACGGCCGCGGCGCCCGGGTCGGCGGCGTCGTAGACCAGGTGGTCGCCCGGGCCCTGGAATTGCGCGATCACGGCCTTGGCGCGCCGGTAGTCCTCCAGGTCCGTGTGCCAGTCGAGATGGTTGGGCGTAATATTGGTGAGCACGGCCGTGGCCGGACTGCGCCCCCCCTCTTCCAGGCGTTTGAGCTGGAAACTCGACAGCTCCAGCACGGCGATGTCGGCCGCGGTGAACGCGTCGATCGCGGGCAGGAGCGACCCGCCGATGTTGCCCCCCAGGTGGACGCGGCCGCGCGGGGCGAGCATGTCATGCACGAGCCGCGTGGTGGTGCTTTTGCCGTTGGAACCCGTCACGCCGATGATCGTGCCGGGAAAATGCGCGAAGAAAAGCCCGATCTCGGTCACGATCACAGCCCCGGCGGCGCGGGCCGCGGCCACGAGCGGGTCGTCCATGCGGATGGCGGGGGAGACGCAGACGATCTCGGCCGCCCGGAAATCTTCCGCGCGGTGTTCGCCGAGGCGGAACTTCACGCCCAGGGGCGCCACGGCCGCGACCGACGCGGCCAGGACGGCGGCCGACTTGCGGTCGGTGACCGTGACGACGGCCCCGCGCCCGGCAAAGAACCGCACGGCGCCGATCTGCCCACCGAAACGGCCCAACCCCATCACCAGCACCCGCCGGTCCCGGAAGTCGCGCGTGACGCCCATATCCTCAACGCGGCCTGCGGCCACAAGCAAAACGCGGCATACGGTTGCGACAGGCGAAACGGTCTACGGTATACGGTGTACGGTTTTGATCCGGACCGTAAGCCGCCTGCCGTATGCCGTTACGCCTTTCGTTTCCGTAAGCCGATGGCCGGTGTATCCGTAAAACCACAGTCGAAATCTCCGGAGACATACTTACTCACAGGGCCCGAAAACGGCCACAGGGCTCAGGTTGTTGTTGCCGTCGCGGGCGGCGAGGGAGAAAAACCACGGCCCGGCCGCGGGCGGCGCGATCTCGACCAGCGTGGCCCGGCCCGCGCTTGCGGCGGGCGGCGCCGCGGCGCCGGCGGCGGCCGTGTAAAGGTATTCCCGGATGCCCGTGGGATCGTACACCTCGCTCCACCCGAACCGCCCCGGGTTGGCCGCCGCGGCCGGGTGGAGGGTGAAATTGTCCACATCGAACACGGCGCCCGCCTTGGTGTGGCGCGGGCGGGCCCAGTCGCCCATGATGAAGTTCCGCACGGTCACGGTCGTCCGGCCGGGGAATTTGGCGCGCAGCATGGCGCCCAGATCGAAGGCCGCATGGTGCCAGGCGCCGTCGGCGATGCAGGGTACGGTCCCGATCGTCTCGTACTGGTTGTCCCGGCCGCCAAACCCGATGGCGTACCAGGTCCCGTCCACGAGCACGAGGAAATCCACGCCCGTGCCCTCCGGCATGCGGTAATCGAGGGCCACCCGGCCGTACTGGAGGCCGTCGAACGGTTCGGTGCGGACGAAACAGTCGTGGGTGCCGCCGTCGGTCCGGTTGGTGACCCGCAGGCTTCGCGTGCCCAGCGCCGCGGTCTCGGCCGTCACCTCCACGCGCCCGCCCTGGTCGCCGCTGCGGTCGCGCCAGAAACCACTGCCGGTCTCAAAGGTCTCCAGGCCGTCCAGGCACGGCAGGCGCGTCAGGTAGGGCGCGGGCGGCGCGACGGTGTCGCGGCTGTAATCCATCTTCCAGGTCCAGGCCTGCTTGACCGGGTGGCCAACCCCGTCCTCGGCGTAGATCCCCACCCGGACGGCCTGCCCGTCGGGAAAGATGGCGCCGGGGCCGGTCCGGCGCAGGTCGAACACCAGGGCGCCCGACCGGCCCGCGTATTCCAACCCGGGCTGGAGCAGGTTGTACCGCCGGCCGTTGATTTCCATGGTGATGCGGTCGCGCTTGATGCCCGCCACCGCGTCGGTAAGGGCGGCGGTGATGATACCGGTGGCGGCCGCCGCGTCGGGCGCGGGAGCGAGTCCGCTCACCGCCGGGCCGGTGTTGTCCAGGAGCAAGGGGAAACTGATCACCGGGCTGCGGTTGCCGGCCCGGTCCTCGGCGCAGGCCTCGAGGCGCAGGAACCCCTCCACCCCGGCCGGGATGGGGACGGGGATGTCGCCGTCGGTGTCCGGCCGCGGATCGGCGATAACCTGCCAGGGCGTGTCGGCCTGGCCCTCCAGCGGCTGGAGGCGCCAGCGCAGGGCGGCGATGCCCGAGGCGTCGCGCGCCGTCACCCACAGGCACATGGTCCCGCCCGAATTGTCGTAGACCTTGTGCAGGAAGAAATCGTCGATCCCGAACCGGGTCAGGGGATCGGCGGCCCGCCATTCGATGTCCTCGAAATAGAGCCGGCCGAACCGGAGGCTGGGGATGGTGTCCGCGTACGCGGCCAGCAGGCGGTGCACGGGCACCAGCGCGGTGTGCCAGCCGCCGTCACGCACGACGCCGCCGATCGCGCCGAAGGTGCGGCTGTTGCGGTTGTTGTCCGCGAAACCGATGTTGAGCGGCCCCAGCGGATTGCCGCCCAGCGCCAGGTTGATGCGCACATCCGGTTCCAGCCGGTAGGCGAACGAGAGCACCGGGAATTCGGACGCGTCAAAGGCCCGGGTCGCCTGGACCTGGAAAGAGGAGGCGTTGCCGGTATTGACCAGGGTCATCGACGCGCGGCCGGCGGCGGCCGTGTTGCGGTCCCAAAGCACCGCGACCTTGTCGCCCACCTGGGAGACCCACTGGTCGGCCGCGTCCTCGAACCGCCAC
Organism: Planctomycetota bacterium; assembly: GCA_043820325.1. Lineage (GTDB taxonomy): Bacteria > Planctomycetota > JBDREB01 > JBDREB01 > JBDREB01 > JBDREB01. Next base: position 5,307 of record JBDREB010000380.1, read on the forward strand.
TTGTTCTCCGCCAGGTACCCCTTGATCGCGAAGGCCGCCGTCGGGGGCACGGTGTCATCGGTGAACGCAAAGCCGCGGCTGGCGCGGGCCGGCGCCGGGAGCACATTGCCGGCCCGATCCCGCACCCCGACCACGGAGATGTTCATGAGCCCCTCGTCCAGGACCACGCCCGCGGCCGCGAGGTCCAGCCGGGCGCGGTCGCCCGGCGGCCTTACGGCCAGCCACGGCCCCCACCGCAGCGGCGTGGCGCCAGCCAGCAGGTCGATCGAGGACCAGTCGATGCCGCTTTCGGACTCGTCGAACCGGATGTCGGCGCCCTGGGGGTCGACCGCGATCGCGGCGACCGTCGGCGCCGTCCGGTCCACATCGACCCGGTAATGGGCCGCCGGGCCGGCGGTGCCGTCGGCCGCCACGGACCGGAGGTGGAACCAGTGGGCCCCCGCGGCCAGGTTGGACGCCGTGAATTCGATCGCGTCCACGGCCGTCGCCGGGTCGGGAAGAGTGGCCGGGTCGCGGTCCAGCCCGAAGGCGAACACGGTGCCGGCCGGCCCGGCCGGCCACCCGATCTTGAATGCGTTCCCGCCCGGCGCCGCGAACCGGGGCTGGTCGAGGCAGTAGGCGTCGTCGCGAAAATTCCCCGTCACCCCGGCATCCGTGTACCCGTAACTGCCGGCGGCGAGGAAGACCCCCTGCACCCGCAGGGCCCGGGCCGGCCCCTCGCCCAGGAAGGCGTAGAACCCGTTGTAGATATCCAGGGAGACCGCCTGCCAGGTCCCGTCGGCCGCCAGCCCCAGGTCACCGAGCATGGTCGGATAGAACGGCGGGTTCCCCGGCCGGAAGGGCGCACTGTCCCCCGTGACATGGTAGCCGAACCACCCGGCCGAGGTCTGGAGGAACAGGTCCACCCGCACCCGGGGCTGGTCGCACAGCCACCCGAACTCGAGCCGGGCCAGTTCCGCCGCGGGCCGGTCCCCTTCAAAGAGCTTGAGCGAATAACGGCCGCCCGAACACCGGTTGGCCACGCGCAGCACGCCGGTGCGGCCGGCGGCATCGGCCGGGGTCACCACGGCGGCGTAGGGCTTCAGGCCGGCGGCGCGGGCGGCCTCGCGGAGGATCCATTCCCGGCGGGCGGCGGCCGACTCCAATCCCAGGGGATGGGTGGCGCTCACCACCGCCGGCACGGCGGGCGGCAGGGACGGTTCCGCCGCCGGTGCGGACGGCAGTGCGGCGAAGACCGTCCGCCGGTCGGAGACCTCCGCGGCGGTCACGCGGATGCGGGCCACCATGATCCCATTGTCATAGGTCCAGATCCCGAACCGCCGGCCCGCGAGCGGCTGGGGGTCCTGGAACGAGAGCATGCGCCGGTTGTCGAGGTAGTATTCGAACAGATCGCCCTGCCGGACCACGGTGAAATGGAACCAGCGCCGGTGGAGCCCCCGCTCCATGGGCTGCCTCTCGTCCCGGGTCGACGGCGGCAGGAAGAGCGGCTCGACGGTCTCGGCCACGGTCACACCCGCCCGCATGATGCGGGTCTCAATGCCCCGCTCGCCGCCAAAGATGAAAGCATACCCGCTGCCGGGGTTCTCACCATCGCCGCAGACCGTGATGTTCATGTCGCCGGGATGAAAATAGTGGAGCGCGTCGGCCGTATCCATCTGCATACTCATAAAGAGGTCGATCGTGAAATCGCCTGCCAGCTCCCGCTTGTTCCACAGCGCCGCGGCCGACTCGCTCCGGCCGCCGAACCATGACCAGCGCGGGTCGCATTTCCAGCGGTTGGTGACCTTCCACTCGCCGCCGCGGGCATACCAGTCGACCGGGCTGTGGGTGAAGTAGTAGTTGAGCATGGTGGGCGCGTTCACCGCGATGGTATCGGGCTTCACGCCGGGCACATCGGCGGCCACGCGCGTGCCCTCGGGCAGGGGGGCGGGGTCCCGGAACTCCACGGCCGGGCGGCCGGCGATGAGGCCGGAGAGGTAATGCCCCTCCTTCACTAGGGCGATCGCAACCCCGTCCTTCCACACGGCGGGCAGGTCGGCGGCGGGGACCACGGCCGCGGCGGCCGGGGCGCCCGCCCGGGCGATACGGGCCTGCAGGCCGCCGCCCTCGGCCGGGGCCAGGGTGAAGCGGTAGCCCTCGGTCCCGTCCCGCAGGTCATGGACCCGCAGGGCATAGGTCCGGGCGGGATCGGTCACCCGCGCCGTCACGGTCACATCGCCGAAGAAATCCTTGCCGTTGTGAAGCAGGCCGTCGGCCCCGGCGGTCCAGTCGCTGGCCTCGCGGGCCCAATTCTGCATCGAATCCTCCTCGATGAACCGGGGCACCACATCGCTCCAGACCTCGGGCTCGGGCCGGGGCGCGAAATCCACGCGCACGCCGTCGAAAGCCTGGCCCGCCACGCTGGTCGCGGTCAGGCCGAACCCGCCGCCCGTGAGGCCGGGATCGCGCACCTTGAACAGGGTCCGGCCGTCCAGGGTGAGGATCACGCTCTGCGGTTCGAGCGCCGCCCCCAGCGCCACCGGCCCGCCCGTGGCGGGCAGGTCGGCCGATTCAACCACGGCCGCACCGGCGGCCGTCACGCGCCGCACTTCGACCCGCAGGCGCGGCTCACGCGCCGCCCCCTCCCGCCGCGCCGCGGCCGCGAAAACCCAGTGGTCCTGTTCCCCGCGGTAATTGAACACCAGCCCGGCCGTGTCACCCGCGGCCGGCGGGCGGCAGGTCGCGCCCGCACGGTACCGGTCCCAGGAAGCGTCGCCCATCACAAAGAGGCCGTCCGTCCCCCGGGCGATGAGGCACGGGGCCTCCGCCGCCGGGTCGTACCGGGCGTCGAGCGAGGCGAAAAGGCCCGCCGAACCGCGGGGCCAACGGATCCACCATTCGCCCCGGACCTTGTTCCAGCGGCCGTCCTCCCATTCCCGGAAATCGGCGACAATGAACCGCGAGGAGGAGATGAAGATGTCGTCGAACACGGCCGCAGCGCCAGGGGAGCAGGCCAGGCCGGCCCGGCCGGCGAGCAGGCGGCATTCCCTGAGCCGGAACACCTCCGTGTCGTCGATGGAACACACGATCGTGCCGGCCACGGATTCGACGGTGAACGCGTAATGGTCGCCCGTATCGACGCGGAGGTCGGCCGTGCGCAGGACCTCCGCCGTCCCGCCCCACACCCGCACCAGGCGGGTGCTTTCCGTCCCCGCGGCCACGGCGAAGAAATAGTAGTGGTCCGGGTCCTGCCAGCCGAAGACCGGCCCCGCCGCGCCGGGCCCGTTCAGGCACACGCTCCCCTGCACGCGGTAATCGCGCCAGCCCGCATCGCCGTTGAGGATCACGGCCGTCACTTCGGGCGCGGCCTGGCCGAGGAGGGCGAACCCGTTCGCGCTGCGTTCGGCCTGGCTGCTTTTGCCGCCGCGCTGGACATCGGCGATCTTGTACTGGTGCCAGGTGCCCGCCTGCGACTGCCAGGTGCCGAGGTCGGGTGTCCCTTCGCGCAGGTCGCGCATGAAATCGTCGCTGAAATAGATCCCGGCCCCGGCGGCCGGCGCCCCCGCCACCCGCCCTTCCGGCATCGCGGCCTGGTCGGCGGCAAAAAGGAGCTGATCCACGGCGAAGCCCCCGTCGCCGAAGCGGATGGCGATCGTCGCGGGAACGGTCTCAAAGGTGACGGCCTCCGGCGCCGCGACCCAGGTCCAGTCGGCGGCGAACCCGCCGCCGGCGATCGTACGCGCCCCGCCCGCCTCCACGGTGAACCGGGCGGTGCCGCTTGAGGCCCACCACACGCGGGCCCAGAGCCGGTAGGGCATGCCCGCGGCCAGACCCGTGACGGGAATGGCGGCCGTGCCCTCACCGGTCCCGGCCAGCGCCCGGTCGACGGCGATGCAGGCGGGACTGCCCGGCCGGCCCGTTTCAAGGACAAAGGGCGGGTCGAGCCGCACGGCCCGGCCGGTATCCACCAGTACATCAGCCCGCAGTGCGGCGGCGGCCGCCAGCAGGGCCAGTATACACAACGCGGAAATGCGCATATGGTACATCCTGACATACGGTAGGCAGGCACACGCTAAATTATAGGCGCAACGGCCGGCAGTGTCAAACAAAAAGGTCACGGCGTTCCCGCCCGTCCGGCCAGCCGTACCCGCTCATCCGGTTCGAGCCGGACATTGGGATCGATCACCCGGTCGTCAAGCCGCAGGGCTGCCCCCGCCGCATCGGCCGCCGGGACCGTTTCGCTGCCGGAGGACAGGACATCGCTCAGGCCGAGGAGGTAGCGGGGGTTCAGCGGATAGAGTTCAGCCGCCCGGCGGAAGGCCGCCGCCGCCGCGTCCCACCGGCGGGCCTCGCGCAGGAGATCGGCCAGGAGCGACCAGTCGCACACCCGGTTGCCGGCCCGCTCGGCCAGCGCCCGCTGGGCCGTGATGGCCGCCGCCAGGCTGGTCCCGCCCGCCGCGCGCCGGAGCCGCACGCCGTACTCGACAAAGCGTTCATATTCGGGATACCGGGCCGCCGCCCGGTCAGCGAGCGCCAGGGACTCGGCCGCCTGCCCGCGGCCTTCCGTGAATTGGATCTCGTTCTCCAGAAGTCGCCGGTTAAAATCAGCCAGCCCCCACGCGGCATAGACATACGCGCCGGCGATGATACAGGCCGCGATGACAGGCACCACCGCCGGCCGCGCGGGGATCGCCCGACCCCGGGTGCCGCCGGCCGCTGGCGCCGCGGCGGTGAGGAAGATCACCATGATGCCGGGCACAGCCAGGTCGCTATCCACGACCGCGTGGGCCAGCAGGAGGGCGGCCGCGCCCGCGCCCATGACGGCGGCAGCCGGCAGGAGCCGCGCGTCGATCAGGGCGTACCACCCGGGCGCCGTCAGCACGGCCAGGATGATGAGGACCGTTCCGGCAGCCGAGCATTCGCGGAATACGCCGAAGATGCCGGCAACACACAGGACACCGGCCGCGGCGGTCGCCACCCATGGCCAGGCGGTCAGCGGTGCGGGACCGGGTTCAGGCACCGGGTCGGCCAGCCGGCGCCGCACAATTATCACCAACAGTCCCGCGACCGCGAAAGCTGCGGCGGCCATTAGCCCCATTTCCGACCAGTGCTGGAGGTAGATGTTGTGGGGATACCGGACCTCGGTGGCCGCGATCGTTTTATATTGCGGGTAATAATGGCCGAAGTTGCCCGGGCCCACGCCGCGCCAGGGATGGTCGGCGATCATGGCCCAGGCCGCCTGCCAGTACCCCTTGCGCACGGCGATCGAAGCATCGAGCACGGAGGTGCAGAGGACCGCCGCGGCCACGGCCGCCACCGCACCTGCCACGGCCGCGGCCTTCAGCCGGCCGCTGAGGCGGGTGTGGCAGACCAGCAGGTAGAGCCCCGCCGCAGCCAGGGCCGCGGCCGCGCCCTTCGAGCGCGAGACCGCCAGGCCTGCCGCCCCGGCCAGCGCGGCCAGGACCGGAGCCAGCACCCGCAGCCACCCGGCCCGGGACCGCCAGGCGGCCACCGCGATCACGCCGGCCCCGGCCGCGAGCACGGCCATCAGCGCGCCGTAACTGTTGGGATGGGCGAATGTGGCGAAGACCTCGCGTGAATGCAGGCGGGCCAGGTAAGCCGCACGGTGCGCCGCCGCCAACCCCGCTAGGTAGCGTTCCGGATCGGCCTCGACCTGATCGACCAGACGGTCGAACTGAAAGAAGTGCTGGTCAAGGCCGAAGACGGCCAACGCCAGGCCCCCGGCGATCAGGGCGGCCGCCAGGGATCGCCGCACCCGGCCATCGCCGGCCCAATGGATGGCCATGGCCCCGTAGGCCGCGGCGATCAGACTCCAGCGGGCGGTCTCCACGCCGTAGGATAGAACTGCCCGGCCGGGAAGAGCGGCCCAGGCCAGGCCGCCGAACGCCAGCAATGCGGCCGCGGCCGGATGGAGCATGAATACGGCCCCGGGCCCGCCCAGCACCCAATGGGCCAGCCCCAGGACCACGGTAATGATCATCAGGAGCTTCACCAGCACAAAACCGACGCCCGCGCTCTCGGGGTCCGTGAAGCACACCGCCAGAAGCGGCACCGCGACCAGCAGCAACTGCACCACCCGGGCGATCACCCGGCGGAGCGTCGGCAGCAGGGTTGTTTCCACGGTCGCGGTCCCCAACAAAGCCCGGATTCGGTCCGCACCCCATCCATTATACGCACCGCTCCCGGAAAGCAAGCCCGATGCGCCCGGAAAAGCGCGCCGGTCCGGGAACGGGGAATTATTGACATCCGACCGCTCTCTTGTATGTCAAATATTGAAAGGTTGGAGTCATGGCGCCCAGTTCGGCATCTCAACGCATCAACCTGTCCGTGCGCGGCATACACTGCGCCTCCTGCGTCGGCCATGTCGAAAAAGCCCTGGCCCGCGTACCCGGTGTCACCGGCGTGACCGTGGACCTGGCCTCCGGCACAGCCGCGGTGACCACCGACGGCACCGCTGCGGCCGACAAGCTCGCCGCCGCGGTGCGCGAGGAGGGTTTCGAAGTGCCCCTACTGCGTGCCGTCCACCGCGTGGGCGGCATGCACTGCGTATCCTGCGCCACAAGCATCGCCTCCGCCCTGCGCGCCCTGCCGGGTGTGACCGGGGCCGAGGTGGACCCCATGGCCGGGACGGCCGTGATAATCTCCATCGGCACCATCGACCCTGCCGGTGTGCGGGCCGCCGTGACCGGGGCCGGGTTCGAATACCTCGGCCAGCCGGCCCCGGCCGGGGTCTCCGGCCCGCAGGCCGCCGGCTTCAGGCAGGGCGGCCTGCCCGGGATCATCCTCGGCCTGGCGGCGGGCGTGACGCTCATGGGCCTGATGGCCTTCCATGTCACCCCCTGGCTCCAGCTGGCCATTGCCGGACCTGTGTTCGCCTACACGGGGGCCGCCGTCTTCATCACCGCGTTCCAGGCCCTCCGCCGCGCCCGCCTGACCATGGATGTGATGTACGGCATGGGCATGGGCATCGCCTTCGCCGCGGCGCTGGCCGCCACCTTCGGCCTGCTGCCCCATGATTTTCTCTTCTACGAGACCGCCGTCTTCCTGGCCGCCTTCCTGGCCATCGGCCGCCATCTCGAAGCGCACGCCCGGGGCCGCACCACGCACGCCATCCGCGCCCTGATGGACCTCACCCCGCCCGCGGCCGCGGTGGAACGCGGCGGGGCCGAGCTGACCATCCCCGCGGCGGAGATCGTTCCGGGCGACACGGTGATCATGAAACCCGGCGACCGCGTCCCGGCCGATGGTGTGATCACCGCGGGGGACTCGCTCGTGGACGAGGCCATGCTCACCGGCGAGCCCATGCCCGTGGCCAGATTCCCGGGCGACCGGGTCACGGGCGGCACCGTCAACCTCACCGGCCTCATCCGGTTCCGGGCCGACCGCACCGGGGCCGACACGGTGCTGGCGCGCATCATCCGCGTGGTGCAGCAGGCCTCGGCGGCGTACCGGCCGCCCTCCAACTGCAGATTTCCTGATCCCGGCGGAAAATGCTTTGGCACTTTTTGGCGTCAGCCAGGCGCGTGAATCAACCATAGGCCGGTTTGGGTGGTTACCGTAGGGGCGGGTTTCAAACCCGCCCCTACACGGTTGACATCCGGATGTT
>JBDREB010000381.1:0-3009 GCA_043820325.1 Planctomycetota bacterium
ACCATCACTCTGCACCGCACGCGAAATGGATAGGTTGTTTATTTACGGGCACTAACCACCCAAACCGGCCTATGGTTGATTCACGCGCCTGGCTGACGCCAAAAAGTGCCAAAGCATTTTCCGCCGGGATCAGGAAATCTGAAATTAGGATGGAAAAAAGGTCGGTCCGTGTTACAATACCGGTTTATATGCCGGGTGTCCGGCAGGTCACCTGTTTGTTACTATAAGGGATCATATGGACCCGCTCGCCGCTGAATTCAATGAGACCATCCTTGCCGCCAGTCCCGCCCTGCATGACATGCTCTCCGATCTGGGGCGCCAGCTCTATTTCCCCAAGGGGATCCTGACCCAGAGCGCCGAGGCCAAGGTCAAGGCCACCCGGTTCAACGCCACCATCGGCATTGCCACGGAAAAAGGTCAGCCCATGCACTTCAAGTGCGCCGCCAAATATTTCAACGGCCTCACGCCCAGGGAGATCTTCGATTACGCCCCCTCCTACGGCCTGCCCGCCCTGCGCGAACGGTGGCTCACGAAGATCCGGCATGACACGCCGTCGCTGGGCAGCCAGCCCGTCAGCCTCCCGGTGGTCACCCATGCGCTCACCCACGGCTTGGCCCTCCTGGCCGACCTCTTTGTCAACCCGGGCGACCTGGTCCTGCTGCCGGACAAGTTCTGGGGCAACTACAAGCTGATCTTCAGTGTGCGCAAAAAGGCCGAGTTCGTCCAATTCCCCTTCTTTGACGGCCGGCGCATGAACCTGCCCGGTTTCCGCAAGGCCCTGCAGGAGGCCGCCGCGCGCCGGTCCAAGATCATCCTGCTTCTGAATTTCCCGAACAATCCTACGGGATACTCCATCAGCGCGGCCGAAGCGGCCGAGCTTAACCGGATCATCGCCGCGGTGGCGACGGGCGGCACGCGGATCATCGTGATCGCCGACGACGCCTACTACGGCCTGTTCTACGACGAGGAGACGCTCAAGGAATCGATCTTCGGCGGCCTGGCCGGGCTCCATGAAAATGTCCTGGCGGTCAAGGCCGACGGCGCCACCAAGGAGCATTTCGTCTGGGGTTTCCGCGTGGGTTTCCTGACCTTTGGGATCAAGCACGGCACCCCCGAGATGTACGAGGCCCTGGTCAAGAAGCTCGGCGGCGCCATCCGCGGCAACATATCCAATTGCAGCATGCCGGGCCAGAGCCTGGTGCTGAAATTCCTCGACGACCCCGAACTGCCGCGCGAACAGGCGGAAAAGTTCCGGATCCTCGCGGCCCGGGCCCTCAAGGTCCGGGAGGTCCTCGCCAACCCCCGGTACGCCGATGCCTGGGAGCCCTACCCCTTCAACTCGGGCTACTTCATGTGCCTGCGGCTGAAGCAGGCCGAGGCGGAAAAGGTGCGCGTGCACCTGCTGGACAAGTACCAGACCGGCACCATCGCGACCGGCAAGACCGATCTCCGGATCGCCTTTTCCAGCCTGGAGATCGAGTCCATCCCGGAACTGTTCGATATCATCTACAAGGCCGCCAAAGAGGTCGGCTGAGGCCGGTGCCTGGATCAGGCAGGAGTGAACCAATGGAACGCAAGTGGTTGGGATTGGGCCTGGCGGCGGTCATCTGCGCCGGCGGGTGCGAATTTTCCTTCGGCCAGAAAACGGAGCCCATGCTCAAGGCCGTGGCCGACCCGGGGGTCACCGTGGCGACACCCCACACGCCGGAGATCCTCTCCGCGCGCATGACCGAGGACCTTTCCGACCGCGGCTGGCGCAAAGCCGACACGATCGTGCGCACGACCGCGGAGGAAACGGCGGGCTTTCTTGCCGAACGCGGCCTGGCCGCCTGCGTGGGGTCTATCCCGGTCGCGGTGATCACGGAGATCCCGTATGTGAAGGACAACACGCCGGCCACCAGCATCACCCTGGCGTTCGTCGACTTGGGCCAGCCCATCAACGCCTATGCCGCTTTCACCGGTCTCCTGCAGGAGCCGTTCAAGGAATACATCATCAACGAACGGGAATCCCTGATCCGGGGTAATACGGCCCTGTTCTGGGAGGGACCCTTTCTGGTCACCGTGACAGCCGGCAATCTCGGCGAAGACACCCGCGATGTGCTTCTGGGCGTGTCCAAGGGGGTCATCTTCAAGCTCTACGGCCTGATCGGGACCTACAGCACGCCCACCGCGGTCCGCCTGGTGCCTTCCTACCAGATGGTGCCCAATTCCCTGCGGGTCCTCAACACCGCCCCGTTCCCCTTCGGCGGCCCGGCGCTGTGCCTGGAGTCACGCTACACCACCGATGCCGGCGCCCAGACCCTGTGGTCGTTCACGGACCCGTCGCCGGCCGTGATCGCCGATTTCCGCAACCGGCTGGTCGTCCACCTGCTGGGCGAGGCGGGGGCGGGCATCCTCGCCTCCTCCCGCGACGCGGCCGGCACGAGCACCATCTGGATCAACACCCCGGCGATGGGCGTGGTGGAAATCGCCTGTCAGCGCACGGTCGTTGCTGTGCAGCCCCGCCTGACCGCCTACCTGCCCGACCTGCCCCCGGTGCCGGGGTTCAGGGAAATGGCCACCGCCCCGGTGGTGCATACGACCTACGCCCCCGGTGTGACCATCAATCCCTATGCCGGTCTGGTGACCATCAGCCGGCCCGGGGCCGCCAGCCCCACCATCATCCTGCGCGGGATGACCGACGCGGTCCTGCGGTCTATGCCGTAAACCACACCCGGCTTCCGCCTGGGTTCCGGGTGCGCGCGACAGGACGGCGGCGGCGCCAGACGGCGGAATAAATCTCAAAGCACAAATCCCAAGCTCCAAATAAACGATCCCAAACGGAGCAATCGGATGCACTGCCAAACGGATTGATATCCAGTCTTACCCATTCAGATTTCCTGATCCCTATCCGTAACCGGGCATGTTTTTCGGAAAAAGGTTTGGCGCTTTTTCCGACCCACAGGTGATTGTACGGGGAACATCCGGATGTCAACCGTGTAGGGGCGGGTTTGAAACCCGCCCTCCCGT
>JBDREB010000382.1:0-8345 GCA_043820325.1 Planctomycetota bacterium
ACGGGAGGGCGGGTTTCAAACCCGCCCCTACACGGTTGACATCCGGATGTTCCCCGTACAATCACCTGTGGGTCGAAAAAAGTGCCAAACCTTTTTCCGAAAAACATGACCGGTTACGGATAGGGATCAGGAAATCTGAACGGGGTGTTAATTCGGGCGGGGGTTAAAACGGGGATCCGGCGCAGGGTTGGCTGCGCAGGCAGATCATTCCACCGGCAACACCACGGTGAACACGGTGCCGCCTTCGGGTGGGGCGTCGACGGTGATGGTGCCGCCGTGGAGGAGGACGGCGTGCTTGACTATCGCCAGTCCCAGTCCCGTGCCGCCCATCTTTTTGGAGCGGGACTTGTCCACCACGAAGAACCGTTCGAAGATCCGTTCCCGGAATTCGGCGGGGATGCCGATGCCGGTGTCACGCACTGTGATGCGGACCTTGTCGGCGCCCTCGGGCCGGAGGGCCAGGGTGACTCCGCCGCGTTCGGTATAGCGGATCGCGTTCTCCACCAGGTTGATCAGGACTTGTTCGAGCTTGAAGGGGTCGGCCTGGATCTCCGGCAGGTCGGGAACGGCATCGAGGACCAGGGTCAATCCCTTGTCCCTGGCCGAAGGGGCGAACATGTCGGTCACCGCGCGGGCGACAGCGTCGATCCGGACGGGCTCCTTTTCGATCCGGGCATAACGGTCCTCCATCTGGGAGAGGACCAGGAGGTCGCGGACGATGTTGACCAGCCGGTCGGTGTGGCGGCGCACGATCTCGATATATTTCTGCTGTTCCGGCCCGGCCTCCTCGGCGAGGGTTTCCACGAAACCCTTGATGGCCGTGAGCGGGGTGCGGAGTTCGTGCGACACATTGGCCACGAAATCCTTTTTGAGCGTATCGAACTCGCGGAGGGTGGTGATGTCATGCAGGAGGAGGACGGTCTCGCGGTTGGCGGGGATGTGGGCCGCGCTGGCCAGGATCCAGCGGCCGGCCGACTCGAACTCCGTGGTGCGGGTGGTGCCTGCGGCCGTGGTCTCGCGGATGAACGCTTCGAGTTCCGGGACCCGCAGGACCTCCCAGTAATGCTTGCCCGCGGGGTCGGCATTCACGAAACGCCGGCAACTGGCGTTGCTCATGGTCACCACGCCGTCGCGGTCGATCACGAGCAGTCCTTCCTGGATCGCGGCGATGATGCTGTTCGATTCGGCCTTCTGCAGGGTGTTGGCGCTCATCAGGGCCTTGATCCGGGAAGTCATGTGGTTGAAGTCTCCGGCCAGGCGGCCGAGTTCGCCCTGCTGGGCATAATGGACCTGGACATCGAAATCGCCGTCGGCCACCCGGCGTGCGGCCTCGGCCACGGCCTGGATGGGCCGGGCGATCGACCGGGTAATGAGGAGGGAGCCGAAGAGGGCCAGTCCGGTCACCACCAGCGCCGCGAACAGCAGGTCGTACCACAACCGGCCGGTGAACCCTTCGATGTCCTTGACCGGCAGGGCGAGGCGGAGCGTGCCCAGTGTGCCGCCGCGGGCATCGCGTACAGGCACGGCGACATAGAGCATATCCTTGTGAACGGTCCGGCTGAACCGGACCGCAGACCCGGTTGCGCCCGCCTGCGCCTGCAGGATCTCGGGCCGGCAGGAGTGGTCGCCCATGGCCGCGGGATCTTCCACTGAATCGGCGAGGACCGTTCCGTTGGCATCGATGACCGTGAGCCGGGCATGGATGGCCTGTCCGGTCCGGCGGGCGAAGTCCTGCATGCCGGCACGGTCGGCATCGGCCATGAGACCGGCCGCCGGCGGCGTCAGGGCCCCGCAGGTCTGCTCGAGCCCCGCGGTCAGCGCCTCGATGCTCTCGCGGCGGATCGACTGGTGGGCCAACAGCAGGATCAGCCCGGCCAGGGTCAGGATGACCAGGACCGTGCCGCCGAAGATCTTACTGAATATCGTCTGTTTCAGCATCCAGTTTGTATCCCACACCGCGGATGTTCGTGATCAGGGTCCGGGCCTTGCCCAGTTTTTCGCGCAGGTTGCGGATGTGGACATCGATGGTGCGATCGAGTACGATCTTGTCGTTGCCCCACAGGTGGTCGAGGATCTTGTCGCGTGTCTGCACCCACCCCGGCCGGCGGGCCAGGAGCTCGAGGATGCGGAACTCGGTGGTGGTGAGGTCGGCTTTTTTTCCGTCCACGGTGACCGTGAACTTGCCGGGATCGATCACGATCCGTCCGGCGATGCGGATCACGGTCTTCGGCTCCCCGTCGGCGGCGGCCGCGCCGGCGGGACGGCGTAACACCGCCTTGACGCGCGCCACCAGTTCCTTGGGCGAGAAGGGTTTGGTGACATAGTCATCGGCGCCCAGTTCAAGGCCCAGTACGCGGTCGGTCTCCTCGCCCTTGGCGGTGAGCATGATCACGGGCAGGTTGGCGGTCTCAGCGGATGCCCGCAGTTCGCGGCACAGTTCCATGCCGTCGGCGTCGGGGAGCATAAGGTCCAGGATCACCAGGTCGGGACGGCGCTGTTTGAGGAACCGGCGGAAGGGGCCGGCCTCCTCGAAATCGACCACCTCAAAGTGCGCCTTGCGCAGGTGGATGGCAACCAGTTCGCGGATGTCGGGTTCGTCGTCGACGATGGCAATCAGTCTTTCCATGTCCTTCTCCCTTGCGGAAACCGCGGCCGTCTCCAGATCTGTTCCGGGTCCATTATAGATCACGCCAACCGAATGTCAACCGCAAACCGTGTGCGTGGAAGACGGCGCGTTTTCATTGTCACATATATGATAGTCGGCGATATGTGGTGCCGATGAACCAGGCGTTAATTCCGTGTTAACCCGAATTTCCCGTCGTTCGTGTGGTGCGCCTCGAATTCACCCATGATTCACCCATGATTTATACAAAGCACATCCGGCGTCCGTATTAATTCCCGTTGACCGAAATGCGTACTCCCATTGGAAAGGATGGCCCCATGAATACCGCCACACTGACTGGCGCCGGTCCGGCGGATGCAGTACCCGCCGTGACGGCGGGCGTTCCCCCGCAGGAGGGCCGCAGCATGTGCATTGCCTGGAAGCGGACCCCGGGTGCGGCCCCGGCCGTGTTCATGTGCCAGGTCTCCGCCGGCGGCAGGCCGAGCCTGAAGGTGGGCGACGCGGCCGGCCAAACGGCCGCTCCGGCCGATGCCCGGGTCTGCCGGGCGCCGGCCCGCCTGGCCGCACGCGTCATCGATGCCTGAATAGGGTTGCAGGTCGAGGTTATGGATCATGAAAGGTAAAACCATGTCTGGAGAAAGCGTGCTTCCCAATGTCCTGGTCATCGCCCGTGATCCTTTCCCGAGGTTTGTGCTCGCCGGCATGCTCACCCGTCATGGCCGGTACGCCCTGGCGGCCCGGTCGGCAGGGGAGGCCCTGGACTACCTGGCCGGCGGGATCCTGGTCCGTACATGACCCCCCGGCGCCGCGGTCCGGTCCGCGGCTCTTCGCCCCGGTACCCGATCCTTCTTCATGACCCCCGCCAAGCGCCGGATATGGTGCCTGACGACCGGGGCCGATTTCCCTTGACAAACCGCACCCCCGCCATACAATATGGCCGATTTTTGCGGGCGGATTGACAGGAGGGCGGGCGACCGCTCTGCTGCTTTGATATGCTGGCGGATGGTCATCCGACGACTGTCGCCGGTTTTTTTTGTTTATCGGGACCTTGTTTGGGAGTGCCAGGCCATGAGCGCGAAAAAAACCGACACTAAAAAGTCCACGCCTGCCGCGGGCGGTTCCGCCTTGAAACGGCTGAAGGCGAAACTGGATGACCGTAATTACCAGGCGCTGGCCGCGATCGCCAACGACCGCCTGCATGCCTTCGTCGCCGACGCGGTGGACCTCTGCGCGCCGGCCAAAGTGTGGGTCAGCACCGACTCGGCCGCGGATGTGGCCCAGACCCGCACCCGGACGGTCGAACTGGGCGAGGAGCGGCTCCTGAAGACCGCGGGCCACACGATCCACTTTGACGGCATGGAGGACCAGGGCCGCGACCGCGAGGTCACCAAGTACCTGGTGCCCAAGGGCGAGACCCTCTCCAAGACCCTGAACCAGATGGAGCGCGAAGCCGGCCTCAGGGAAGTGAAGGGACTCCTCAAGGATTCCATGAAGGGCCGGACCATGATCGTCCGCTTCCTGACCCTCGGCCCCAACAATTCCGAGTTCAGCGTGCCGTGCGTGGAGTGCACCGATTCCTTTTATGTCTCGCACAGCCTGAACCTCCTCTACCGCCCCGGGTATGAGGAACTCAAGCGGCTCGGGTCCAAGGCGGAGTTCTTCGCCACCCTGCATTCCTGCGGCAAGGTGGACGCCCGCATGGTCAGCGCCGAGGCCGACAAGAAGCGCATTTACATCGACCACACCGTGGACGATGTCTACAGCGTCAACACGCAGTACGCGGGCAACACGGTGGGCCTCAAAAAACTCGCCCTGCGGCTCACCATCCGCAAGGCCGACCGTGAAGGCTGGCTGGCCGAGCACATGTTCCTGATGGGCGTGAAGGGGCCGGGCGGCCGCAAGACCTACATGGCCGGCGCCTTCCCCTCGGCCTGCGGCAAGACCTCCACGGCCATGCTGCCGGGCGAGACGATCGTGGGCGACGACATCGCCTACTTCCGCGCGGTGAAGGGCCGCTGCATGGCCACCAACGCGGAGGCCGGCATCTTCGGCATCATCCAGAATGTGTGCCAGAAGGACGACCCCGCGATATGGACCGTGCTCACCAAGCCCGGCGAGGTGGTCTTTTCCAACATCCTGGTGAAGGACGGCGCGCCCTACTGGCTCGGCATGGGCGTGGAAACGCCGGCCGACGGCGAGAATTTTTCCGGCCCCTGGTACAAGGGCAAGAAGGACGCCAAGGGCGCCGAGATCGCCTGCGCGCACAAGAACGCCCGCTACGCCGTGACGCTCAAGGCCCTGGAGAACTGCGATCCCGAGTTGGACAACCCCAAGGGCGTGGAACTCTCGGCCATCATGTACGGCGGCCGCGACGCCCGGGCCTATGTGCCCTGCCAGCAGGGTTACAGCTGGGAACACGGCATCGTCGCCTACGGCGCCTCGCTCGAGACCGAGACCACCTTTGCCATCATCGGCAAGGAGGGCGTGCCGGAGATCAACCTGATGAGCATCCAGGACTTCGTTTCCATCCCCCTCGGCAAGTACGAGGAGAACAACCTCAAGTTCGCCCAATCGCTCAAGAAGGCGCCGCTCGTTTTCGGCGTGAACTACTTCCTGCGCGATGCGGCCGGCAAATTCACCAACGGCGTCCGTGACAAGCATGTGTGGGTGAAGTGGATGGAGCGCCGCGTCCACGGCGAAGCGGGCGCCATCGCCTCGCCCACGGGCCTCATCCCGGTCTACGAAGATCTGGCGGCGCTTTTCCGCGAGGTGCTGGGCAAGGAATACTCCAAGCAGGACTATGTGCGGCAGTTCACCATCCGCGTGGCGGAGAACCTGGCCAAGATCGACCGGATCGAGCAGTTCCACCGCGAGCATGTGCCCAACGCGCCCAAGGAGGTCTTCAAGGTCCTGGGCGAACAGCGCAAGCGTCTCAAGACCGCCCTTGCCGAGCATGGGGACTTTGCGTCGCCGTTCCATCTGGAGTAGGCGGCGGATGAGGGCATGGAAATCCTAAATCCTAAATTCTAAACTCTAAACAAGCACAAATCATAGATGTACCAAGCACCAAATGGGATCGGGATCCCCTCGCCCCCGTTTGAATTTAAGGTTTGTACGGTTCATTGGAGATTGTTTAGAATTTAGGATTTAGAGTTTCCGCCTTGATCCGGCTTTTTTCTTGCTTCGGAAGGCGGTTGCATATACTATGTTGACCCATTGAATACGAGGAGCTCGTGATGATCGGCTGCACGATCGGACGCAATTTCCAGGTGACCGTGGCGGGTGGGTCCTATCAGGAAGGCCTCACGGCCATGGTGCAGGGACTGCCGCCGGGACTCGCCCTCACCGAGCAGGCCATGTACGGCGATCTGCTCCTGCGCAAACCCGGCGCCGATGAGCTTTCATCGCCCCGCAAGGAACCCGACCTGCCCGTCATCTACACGGGGCTGAACGCCGCCGACACGGTCGAGGACGCGGGCAACAAGAACCTCACCAACGGCACGCCGCTTTCCATCCTCATCCCCAACCTGGACCGGCATTTCATTCATATCAAGCAGTACCAGGACACCAACCGCACCCCGCGGCCGGGGCACGCCTCCTACGCTTCGTTCATGAAATACGGCCCGGACGACGACGCCATCGGCGCCGGCATCTTCAGCGGCCGGTACACCAGCACCATCGTGGCCGCGGGCCACACGGCCAAGGAGGTTTTGCGGCGGTTCGGCATCGATATCTGCGCCTTCGTGCGCGAGGCCGCGGGCGTGGTCTGCCCGGCCATGGATACGGAGGCCGTATTCGCGGCGGTGGAGCGGTACAAGAAGATGCGGCGGGACTATGACCAGTTCTACCAGGCCGTCTATGTACAGGGCCGCGTGACCATGGATATGCGTTTCCTCGAGAAGATGGCCGTCTTCGCCGCGATCGAGAAGGAGATCGACGCCATCCGCGCCGCCGGGCCCAAATTCGATCCCGCCGCGGTGCGCAAGGCCTACAAGGTCCACCCGGTCATCAACTGCCCCGACCCGGACGCGGGCGACGCCATGGTCGCCTCCTGCAACCGGATCATGGAAACGGGCGATTCTTCGGGCGGCGTGGTCGAAGTACTCGCGCGCGGCGTGCCGGCGGGCATGGGCGAGCCCGTTTTCGACAAATTAGACGCCGAACTGGGCCGCATGCTCGGCATCGGCGCGGTCAAGGGCGTGGAGATCGGCGCCGGCTTCCGCGTCAAGGACATGACCGGCATCCAGTCCAACGACGCCATGCGCGCCAGGAAGGGCCGCGTTTCATTCGACACCAACAACGCCGGCGGCATCACCGGCGGCCTGACCACGGGCCAGGACATCGTTGTGCGCCTGGCGGTCAAGCCCACGCCCACGATCGACAAACCCCAGCACACCATCGACAAATACACACTCGAGAACAAACAGCTGGCGGCCATCACCCGCCGCGACCCGACCATCGTGGCCCGCATCTGGCCCGTGGCCGAAAGCATGACCGCCATCATCCTCCTCGACCATCTTTTCGCGCACCTGGGCTACCAGGCCCTGCGCGAAGGCGTCAAGAAGGCGGGCTGTTAAAAGGCAATTGCCGATTTCCGATTGCCGATTCGCGATTTGAAGCCAACCGGTCCCTGGGCGCCCCTCTTTGAGTTTTCGTCATTCTTTGGCGTACGAATGAAACGGCAAGACGATTGCGTTCCGTTCCCCGTAGGGGCGCAGCTTGCTGCCCTTTACCCTTTTACCATTTGCCATTGCCGCGCGCGCAGCGCGCGGCTTTTTCGCGCCCGATAATATCCTCGGTTTGTCACTGCGAGGCCGCAGGCCGAAGCAGTCTCCGGAGGGGGATTGCTTCGCGGGGTCTCGCAATGACGGAGGGTGGCGTACGCCGCGCATATCTCCTGTCACTGCGAGGAGCCGCAGGCGACGAAGCAGTCTGTCCCGCGAGGGAGCAACGCGACCAGGGCAGTCTGTGCCCCCGGAGATTGCTTCGGCAAAGAGTAGGGGACAGTGGTACTTTAGCACTTTGCGTGCGCCGTGGAAAGGCGCTGGTATTCAGCGGGTGCAAATCCCGTCCGGCGACTTGGTGGTTCCAGCCGGAAGTAATCGGAGCGGCCATGGAGGTAACGAAGTGGTTGAAGCACTCCGGTGCAGAGGGTCGCAAGAGGCGCCCCGACGAGCGCGCAGGCCGTAATATGAGTGAACGCCGAGCAGGCCCCGAAACAGGAAGTTTGCGGAAGCCGCCCCAGCGTAAAGATGGGGAAGGCCGAAGCTGGAAAGGACAGTCAGCCGGACTCCGGGCAAAACAGGAGCGAAACGACCAGGCGTCCATCCAGTTCCGCCGGGGTAATGGTGACGGCATGTGCGAAAGAGGAGCCCAAGCGCAACACGGGAGCCCCTTTTTGATGTTGGGCAACCGGCAAACCGGCACCCCGCGAGGGACAGGCCGGGTCAAAGAGGGCGTCGGATGAGGCCATAGTACCGAAGAAGCCGGGTAATACCGGTGGAGGGAAGGGGCTCTGGTTCAAGGCAAAAGCCCGAAGCGATGAGAGCCAGGAGATTGGTGATGAGCCTAACAACTCCGCAAACGGTTAAGACATTGCAGGCGGCATTGAGCGGGAAAGCGAAGAGGGCGTCCGGCTGCCGGTTCTACACTCTGTACGACAAGATGAGCCGCGACGATGTCCTTGCGTATGCGTACCGGTGGAGCAAAGCCAACGGAGGCC
>JBDREB010000383.1:0-4532 GCA_043820325.1 Planctomycetota bacterium
CGCTCATTCTCACCTCCCTGCTCCCCACGGCGCCTCGCGGTCGCCGCAGTTGGGATTCAATACGGGGATAGAAAGCGCTCTCCCCGGCAGGGACTTCCACCCTGCTGTCTGTGTGCGCTCCGAGGCGCACGGACGGGCGACCGGCCGGTCGCCCCTACTGGAGGCGCTTGAGGAGGGGCTGGAGTATCTGCAGAAGGGCAAATTGTGCCGGGAACTGTTTCTCCGAATCGATCACGCTCTCTCCAGGTACCCGCTGCTCACGATCTTGAGCTGGACCCGCCCAATCTCCGGATCGGTCCGCTCGTTGACCGGCCGGATCACGCACCCTTCCCGGACATGCTTGGCGCCCGGCACCGTGGATGAGCCCTCGGCCAGGAGCGGCGCCTTGGCCTCGTCGTAGGGGCCGGAGAAGAGGAGCGGCACGAGGTGGCCGGAAAGCGTGGCATCCAGCTTCGCGGCCGGCCACCAGTCCTGGCCGGAGAGGATATCGAAGGCGGCCACATCGAGACGGCTCGGGGGGACGCCGTAGTGGAGATCCTGGACCCGGCCGTAGACCTCGCCGTAGACGGTGGCGCCCTCGTTCGCGCGGCAGAACTCCTCGACCCAGGGATTGCACTTCAATGCCTTCCACCAGAGATTGTCTTCCCCCGACTTCCACCACTGGGTGCGGGAGGCGCTCCACATGCGGCCCTCCTGGAAAACCCAGCGGCCGGAGCTGCCATGGATCTTCTCGGTGACACGGACCTCCTCGCCGGGACGCAGCAGCTGCTTGTAGCGGTACCAGGTATCCACATCGTAGACGGGGTGGTAACCGGCCGGACCGGCCTCGATGTCCCCGCCCGTCCGGAAACTCGTCGGCGGCTCATAGTGCTTGACATTGAGCCGTTCGGCCACATCGTCGCCGACCTTGGCTCCCTCGGGCGCCTGGACCAGGAGGCCCATGGAGACGATGCCGCGCAGCCGCCGCACCTTGATGCGCTTCTTGTCGCCCAGGAAGGCGAACTCGGGAACATCCGGGACCACCGAGTCGGGCGGGATGTAGGCCCCGATCGAGCGGCTCTCCCAATCGGCGGTGCGGACGCAGACCGTGTAGCCGAACACCCGGACAATGGAAAGCGTGTCCGCGTCGGGGTGCTTCTCGAGGACCACCGGGACGACCTCAACCCGGTGGGTGCTCTTGATGTTGTCAGCGGACATTCAGACCCTCGCTTACTGGTCGGTATCGCTATCGGTATCGCAATCGGAGCGCAGCGACGGAGCCCTTGGATAGCCCCAGGAACTTGGAACCGCTGCTTTCCATCTTCCATGCCTTTCCATCCCGCGTTAACGGCCAATTTGACGCATATCATAATGCATCTGCGGGGCATGGAGTCAACGGAAAAAAAGGGCGTCGCGGGCCGCAGGCATCAGGCCGGCGGCTTACATGTGCTGGGCGTTGAATCCGCGGATATCCGGTTTGATCACCTTGATGCCCGCGGGCCGGAAGGCCTCCTCCAGGTTGCGGAACATCCGGGCGTCGGCGTAACTGCCCACGATGGCGCCGCCCGACCCGGCGAACTTGGCGCTGGCGCCCACATTGCGGGCGAGGTTGACCATCTCCCAGTTGTCCTTGCTGATGTTGTAGATCGAGGCGCGCAGGTCGAAGTTGCGGTTGATGAGCGCGTTCATCCCCGCGCGGTCACCCGTCTCCATGGCGCGGCGGAAGCGGTCGGTGATGTCGGCCCACTCGCGCATGGCGGCCACCACCGTGGGGTCCCCGCGGTTGAACCGCTCCCGGATGTCGCTGTGGAAGACCTCCGTCCCCTCACTCAGGTCGGCCCGGTAGGCCACATAGAGCGGCGGGAGCTTGCGGATGTCGAGCTTGACATAGCGGCCGTGGCCATATTCCTGCATGTGCTCATAGTTGAAGTCCATGTAGCAGCATCCGCCGTAAACCTGGATCACGCGGTCCTGCAGGCCGGCGGGGATCTTGAGTTCCTTGGTCTCCACCTCCAGGATCAGGGTGGGCAGGACCTCGTCGGGTATGGTCACATTGTAGAACCTGGTGAGCGCCCGCATGGTGGCGGTGATGATCGCGCTCGATCCGGCCATGCCCACCATGATGGGGATGTCGGTCCGGTACTTGATGGTGAAATTCCAGTCCGGGATGTGGATCCCTTCGGCCGTGACATGGTCGTGGAACCGCTTGATCGCCGCCTTGATCAGCCGGATGCCGCCGTAGTAGCCGTAGAATTTCACATCCTCGGCCAGGGCGGCGATGCTTTTGAATGTCGTGTGGTCCTTGGGGGTGAGGAGGATCTCCAGCTCCCGGCTCTCCGTGAGGACGATCTCCGCAAAGTAATTCTTGATCAAGATGGAGATGGTCTTGCCGAAATATCCATCCGACGGGTTGCCGATGAGTCCCGCCCGGGCGTAGCCCCGGCGCGTGATGACCTCCCGTATGTGTTTCATGGGACCACCGCCGGCTTGCGCAGGACAAAATCCTTGAGCACGATGCGGCCTGTTGCCGCCTTCTTGCTGGGCGAGACCTGGAACCCGCCGCGCGCGGGTGTCTCGCTGGCCGTGTAGTCGACCAGGACCGTTCCGTTCACGGCCACGGTCATGCGCGCCCCCTGCTGAGTGATGGCGAACGCGAACGGTTTGCCCCGGGTCCAGCCGTACATGCGCTTGCCCACCTCCTTGCCCATGTAATGGACCTCCAGGGTGGTGTCGTACATGAAGTAGATCTTGAACCCTTGATCCTGCCGGTTGGGTCCGGTCTTGGAAAAGAAAAAGCCGACCCGATCCTGCCAGTCCTGCGCGCCGGGGAAGTCGCAGATGCCTTCGACGCGGACATCGCCCAGCGGTTCCCGGCGGTACAGGTCCAGGGAATTGCTGTCCAGGACCAGCGCCCCGCCCTCCTCGTAGTAACGGCCACCGCCCGACATGGCCCACTTGGTCGATTCACCCACCGGATCGATCCGCACCGGCGGGCCCCAGCCATCCCCGGTCGCGATCGGCTCGGGAGAGGGCTCGGGCAGTACCGGTCGGGCGGGCAGCGCTTCAGCCGCCGGGGGTTTGGCGACCCGCTTGAAGTCCACCGGATCGCCGGGCATCACGGGACGGGATGCCGGCGTGGTCCGCGCGGCCGTGCGGACCGGGGCCGGCTCCGGACGGATCGGAGCGGGTACAACGGCGGCCGGAGCCGACGGTGCGGGCGCGGGCTTGAGCGATACGGGCACGGATTCGGACCGGCGTGCCCGCATGAGCACAAAGACCGTGACCGCCAGGCCGAGGGTGATGACAACGAGCATTATCACGGCCATGACCGCCGCCGGACGGCCGGACGGGGCCGCGGGAGCGCGGCGTTGGGCGGTCACGCCGCCCCGGGTGACACCGCTGGCCGGTCTGCCGCTGGTCGATCCCGGCCGCGCAGCCGGTGGAGCGGCTTCAATGCCCGCCTTGACCGCGCATTCCTTGCAGTAACACTTGTGCTCCACCTGTACCCCGCGCCCCTCGGCCACATCCACGGATGAGACGCGGTGCTTGCAGGTGGTACAATAGAATATTTCCACGATGGCTCCGCAACCTATCGACCGGCGATGAATGAACGCCCCCGATTGTACCGGATGGGGGACGGGAAATCAAGTTAAAAAAGGCCGGGGGCATCAGGCTATGAACAACGGAAATGTCGAATATCGAACACCGAACTCCGAATGTCGAAGTGAAGACATGGACCGCCCACCTGGGCTTGACTTCAAACCCGCCCCCCCCCTCTGTGCCCTCTGCGGCCTCTGTGGCGGGCCCGGTCTTATTGTTCGACGATCCCCGCGGCCAGGTCATGTCGCGCCCCGCCGATCACGATGAATCCGCCCATTTTCTGGAGGAAGAACGACACCTGCGCCTCGGGCAGGGCCACGGTCACGACCGGCCCCTTGATCTCCATCACCGCCCGCGGCACGGAAGCCGTACCGCTCGATGCCGTGGTCAGCACATGCAGAAAGAGATCGGCCTCCGCGGGCTGGGACGGGGAGATCTCCACCCGGCAGACGGGCGCGGGTCCGGTGTCCACGGCCGGCGGAAAGACCGCATCGCCCACGCGGTAGAGGTCGGCCCCGGCGACCAGGCTCACCTTCGGATCGCGGGGCAATAGCGTATCCACAAAGAGCCGGCCCCGGCCATTGGTGATCGTCAGGCCCCCCGGCCGGGTTTCGGGCTTCTGCATGGCCTGCAGGGTCCAGGTCTTCTTCAGGTCGGATTTCCTGATCCCTATCCGTAACCGGGCATGTTTTTCGGAAAAAGGTTTGGCGCTTTTTCCGATCCACAGGTGATTGTGCGGGGAACATCCGGATGTCAACCGTGTAGGGGCGGGTTTGAAACCCGCCCTCCCGTCTAATCGCGAAACGGCAATAACGGGGGGGTTTAAAACCCCGCCCCTACACGGTTGACATCCGGATGTTCCCCGCACAATCACCTGTGGATCGGAAAAAGCGCCAAACCTTTTTCCGAAAAACATGCCCGGTTACGGATAGGGATCAGGAAATCCGACCTGA